>CANQVX010000001.1 GCA_947627355.1 uncultured Bacilli bacterium
ACTACTATTAGTTGATGATTGAGTTGATGAACTCGATGAATGTTTTTCTTTATCAGGTCCACAAGCAGAGAGTGCACTCATGCTCAAAAGACCTAAAAGGCAAAATAATGCCATTTTAGATTTAAATTTCATATATTTGTTTTCATTCCTTTCTTAATTTAATTCAATTAAATCTAAATCAAATTAAGAAAGATTAACAATTCATCACTACTAAAGTGTCTTTATCATTATTTTCAATTTCATGTGATTCGACCGATAAAAATAGAGTCATTTGTTCAATTAAATGAGCAGATGCACCACTAAAATCATAAAAAGTAATTTGAGGACGCCATTTATCAGTCATAAATGAGAAATTGATATTAATCAAGATAAGTAAAAGAGTGCCAATCAAAGCACAGATAAAAAATCCTGAAAAACTAAAAATTGTCGTTAGAAAGTATAAAAATGAACGAATTGGAATAATATTATCAATAAAGTTAAAAACCATTCTTATGGCTTCAACATCTGTGTTGGTTAAAATAAATAAACCAGAAATAGTTAAAGACATAACAAAGGCAATAGCTAAATATATTTTTCTTAAAAATCTTCTTTTAAAATTGAAAAAGTAACCAAATGCTGCAATAACAAGGATAGCAAAAGCACTAAGACAAAAGATAACTTCGTTTTGTGTTAAATAATCTATAACCTTTTGTATCATGCTATCCCCCCTTGCTTTCAACAAGTTAATTTTATCACACTATTTTTAAATTGCAATAATCAAGAACTGGAAAAATAAGACACCCTTTTATAATGTAATTATAAAAAACTAAAAAAAGCAATTGACTTTAACTTACCTTGATATTAAAATTACATGTGTGACTTTTGAAAAGGAAAGGGCTGAAATATGCCTTTTTTCTATACATAAGAAGGAGGGAAAATATGAAAGAATTATTATCATGTCTTGGCAAGTATAAGAAATACGCCATATTGGCTCCTCTTTTTGTTGCTCTTGAAGTTATCGGTGAAGTTGCTATTCCATATTTAATGGAAATCATTGTTGATAGAGGTATTGGTGATGGTTCATTCCCATCTAATATGAAAATAGTTGTTAACACTGGTATCTTAATGGCTGTTATTGCGATTCTATCGTTAATTTTTGGTATTTTGTCTGGTAAGTTTGCCGTTAAAGCTTCTACTGGATTTGCAGCTGGTATAAGAACAAAACAAATGGAAAAGATTCAAGGCTTTTCAGCAGCTAATATGGATAAATATTCGACAGCATCTTTAATTACTCGTTTAACTAAAGATGTAACTAATATTCAAATGGCTTTCCAATCAATCATTAGAATGTGTGTTAGAGCACCATTAATGATGATTTTCTCAACAATTATGGCCTTTACATTGAATTCTAGTTTAGCGTTGATGTTTTTAATTGCTATTCCTGTTTTAGGTATTTCTTTATTTGTTATTGCTCGTACAGCTTATCCAAGATTCAACTTAATGTTAAGAGAATACGATGAAATGGAAGAAACCATTCAAAGCAACTTAATTTCAATTCGTACTGTTAAAGCTTTTGTTCGTAAAGATTTTGAATGTAATAAATTTAATAAATCATCTGATGAAGTTAATCAAGCTTCCCTTAGAGCTGAAAAGGTATTGTTATTCAACAACCCTATTATGCAATTTGTAACATATTTATGTATGTTACTAGCTGCTTATTTTGGTGCTCATTTAATCGTTAGTGCTACTATGAAAACTGGTGAACTAATGGGCTTTATTAACTACATTCAACAAATATTATTTTCACTTATGATGGTTTCAATGGCAGGTGTTATGATTGTTATGTCATCATCTTCATTTAAACGTATTAACGAAGTGCTTAAAGAAAAACCAGCAATTGTTGATAATTTAGATTCAACTATTCAATTAGAAGATGCTTCAATTGAATTTAAAAATGTTAACTTCAGTTATTCTAAAAACTTAGATAAATCAGTTTTAAATAACATTAACCTTAGAATTGAACCAGGTGAAACCATTGGTATCATTGGTGGTACTGGTTCATCTAAATCAACACTTGTTCAATTAATTGCTAGATTGTATGATACAACTACTGGTGAAGTAATTGTAGGTAAACATAATGTTAAAGAATATAAACTAGAAACATTAAGAAACGCTGTTTCAATGGTATTACAAAAGAATGTCTTGTTTAGTGGTACTATTAAAGAAAACCTTAAATGGGGTAACGAACATGCTAGTGATGAAGAAATCATTCAAGCATGTAAAGATGCTCAAGCCCATGACTTTATAATGTCTTTTCCTAATAAGTATGAAACTGAATTAGGTCAAGGTGGGGTAAATGTCTCGGGTGGTCAAAAACAAAGATTATGTATTGCTAGAGCCTTAATTAAGAAACCTCAAATTATTATTCTTGATGATTCTACAAGTGCTGTTGATACTGCAACTGATAGTAAAATTAGAGCGGCTTTTAGAAAGAATCTAAAAGATACTACTACTTTAATTATTGCTCAACGTATTACTTCTGTTTATGATGCTGATCGCATCATTGTTATGGATAAGGGTAATATTGTTGATATTGGAACTCATGATAGTTTACTTAAATCATGTTCTATTTATCAAGAAGTGTATACATCACAACAAAAAGGAGTGATGGAACAATGAGTGCAAATAGTAGAAATATGAAAATGAACAATGGATCATTTAGACGTAACAAACCGCAAAACATTCGTCATACCATTGGTCGTTTATTCCATTACTTAAATCGATATAAAATTCGTTTAGCTTTAGTTGTTTTATTTGTTTTACTTTCATGTCTTGCTAACGTTGCTGGTGTTTATTTCTTAAAAATCTTAATTGATGATTTCATTACACCAATTGTTAATAAGACAAAACAATGGGGCGATTTTGTTAATGCTATCATTATGATGGCCATTATTTATGCTATAGGTATTATCTCTACTTATATGTATAATCGTTTAATGATGACTGTTTCCTTGAATGTTTTAAACAACATTCGAAAAGATATGTTTGTTAACATGCAAGACTTACCTATTTCTTTCTTTGATAAGAATCCTCATGGTGAAATCATGTCAACCTTTAATAACGATGTTGATGCTATTAGAGAAATGTTAAGTCAAGGTGTTCCTCAAATCATTAACTCAATTATAACTATTGTTGCTGTCTTTACAGCCATGATGATCTTAAGTTGGCGGCTTACTTTATTTGTTATTGTAATGCTAGCTATTATGATAACTTTAGTAAAAGTTATTGGCGCTCGTTCTCGAAGATATTTCCAAAAACAACAAGCAGCTATTAGTAAAACTAATGGTTATATCGAAGAAATGATTGAAGGACAAAAAGTTGTAAAAGTATTTTGTCGAGAAGAAAGAATCTTAAATGATTTTGAATCTTACAATGAAAACTTAAGAAATTCATCATATCTTGCTAACTCATATGCCATTGTTTTATTCCCTATCATGGGTAACTTATCATATTTGCTTTATGTAATCACTGCTATTATTGGTGCTTATATGGCAATTCATAGCATTGGTGGTTTAAGCCCTGCTTATGTTGGAACTTTAGCAGCCTTCTTACAATTCACTCGTTCATTTGGTCAACCTATCAACCAATTATCACAACAATTTAACTCAATCTTTATGGCTCTTGCTGGAGCCGAAAGAGTATTTGCTATCATTGATGAACAAAAAGAAATTGATGATGGTTATGTAATGCTTGTAAACGTTACTAAAGATAAAGATGGTAAATTCGTTGAATCAACTAAAAGAACTGGTATGTGGGCATGGAAACATTATCATCATGAAACTAATACTGTTGATTATGTTGAACTTAAAGGTGATGTTGTCTTTGAAGATGTAACATTTGGTTATGTACCTGAAAAGATAATCTTAAAGGACTTGAATTTATATGCTAGACCTGGTCAAAAGATTGCTTTTGTTGGTTCAACTGGAGCTGGTAAAACAACTATTACAAACCTAATTAACAGATTTTATGAAATTCAAAGTGGTAAGATACGTTATGATGGAATTAATGTCTCTAAAATCAAAAAAGATGACTTAAGAAGATCACTTGCAATGGTTTTACAAGATACCCATTTATTTACTGGAACTGTTCGTGAAAACATCCGTTATGGTAAACTAGATGCTACTGATAAAGAAGTTGAAGAAGCAGCAAAAATCGCTAATGCTCATGACTTTATCATGAAGCTTCCACAAGGTTATGATACTATTTTAACTTCTGATGGAGCTAACTTAAGTCAAGGACAAAGACAATTGTTGTCAATTGCTAGAGCCGCTGTGGCTAATCCTCCAGTATTAATTCTAGATGAAGCTACATCTAGTATTGATACTAGAACTGAAGCCTTGATTGAACAAGGTATGGATAAACTAATGCATGGAAGAACGGTATTTGTAATTGCTCATAGATTATCAACTGTTAGAAATGCTGATGCAATCATGGTTCTTGAAAATGGTAAGATCATTGAAAGAGGAAATCATGAATCACTGATTGCTCAAAAAGGTAAATATTATCAATTATATACCGGTGTTGTTGAATTAGACTAATCAAAAAGCCACTCATCAAGGGTGGCTTTTCTAGTATTTAGAATTCTTCTTTAACAAACTTTAGGCAGAGTTTTATCCAGATTTCTGTTTGCTTTACAACACAGGCGTGATAATTAACTGGTTCTGTCATATGATTGGCTAGTGATATTCCATGTGGACCATTTGGAAAGATATGAAGTTCATATGGAACTTTTTTATTAGTTAAAGCATTTACTAATAATAATGTGTTTTGAACTGGCACTGTATCATCAAAGCAAGTATGCCATACAAATGTTTTAGGAAAGTTTTCAGTAACTAAGTCTTCTACTGAACATTTCTTAATTAATTCTTCATCATTATGAGTGAAGTTTTCAGTTGTAAGCCAATGGCCTATTGGTTTCATAGAAATAACTGGATAACCTAAGATACAACCATTAACTTTGATATCATCATTAGTTACCTTTAAAGCTTTAGCATATTCTTTTACATGCCATGAAGCAGCAGTTAAAGCTGCTAAATGACCGCCAGCAGAAAAGCCCATAACAATGATTTTATTTTCATCAACATTATATTTATCTTTATATTTTCTAAGGTAAGCAACAGCAGCTAAAGCTTCAAGTAATGGAGTTGGATATAAAGCCTTTTCTTTACCACAAGAATATTTTAAAACAAATGTGTTAACATCATTTTGTAAGAATTGTAAGGCTACTGGTTCGGCTTCTCTTTCACTTGTAAATTCATAGCCACCACCAGGATAAACTACAATACTTTTTCTTTTTCTATTTTTATCAATTTCATCATAATTGCTAGGACAATAGCATTCTAAAGTAACATCATACTTCAATGGAAAATAATCTTTTAAATTCACGATTTCATGAATCATTTTTGTTTCACCTTTACTTTCAAATTACGTCAATAATATAGCATGAATTGCTATCTTTTACAATCTTTACTACTTGTTTTAATCGACAAATTAACGCATAATAAGATTAACAGATTCGAGGTGGAATTATGATAAATCGTCGAGTAGTTCAGCCATTTAGTCCTATCTATGATAAAGATAGTAAAATACTAATTCTTGGAAGTTTTCCATCCGAAATATCAAGAAGAAATAGATTTTACTATACTAATCCTAATAATCGGTTTTGGAAAGTATTAGATACCATTTTAAACGAATCTTTTTATGATGTTTCAACTGAAACTAAAATAGAATTACTTAAAAAACATAACATATCTTTATTTGATATAGTCTATTCTTGTATGATTACTGGTTCTAGTGATAAAGATATCAAAAATGTTGTTTTTGCCGACATTTATGCTATTTTAAACAATTCAAATGTTAAACATATTTTCTTAAATGGTAAAACAGCCTACAAATTATTTTTAGAAAAATATCCTGAACTTAAAGATAAATGTAGTTATTTACCATCAACATCTAGTGCTAATGCTAGATATCGCTTAAAAGATTTAATAAAAAAATGGGAAATTATTAAAAACTATTTGCAATAATTTTGAATTTTTTTATAAATATTTATAAAAAAGTATTTATTTTGCATACCATTTTGTATTATTATATGTAGTGGTAGTCAGAATTTTATTCGTTATGAGTTGGGAGTGATAGAATGCTAGAAGATTTTTTAAGCATGGTGCCATTCTTAAAGGTTAATGTGACTGCAATACTAGATTATGTTTTTGGAGCCATTTTTGCAATTACTGCTTTAGCTTTAGCTTTTAAATATTTCAAATATTCGGCTAAGGTTTTATTAATAGCTGTTGCAATTTTGATTGTATTAACCTTAAGTTACATCTTTAAATTACCATTTGTTAGATTGGTTTTATGTGCAATTGGTATCGTGTATGCTATTATTTTATTAATGAGCCTTGATAAAAGTACCAAAGAAAACTTTGTACTTCAACATAAAAAAACAAAGAAAGTGGCTACAACAGAATTAGAAGTTAGTGAAAAAGAAGCTTTAATCGCTAAATTATCAAAAACAGTATTTGATTTATCTGCTTCTAAAACTGGTGCTCTAATAACCTTACAAATGGAAAATGATTTAACTCCATATCTAAAGACTTCAGGTGTTAGAGTTGATGCTCCTGTCAGTGCTGAATTACTAGAAACCATCTTTGTTAACAAAACACCACTTCATGATGGTGCTGTTATCATCCATGGTAATTATATTGTTGCTGCAGCTGTCTTTTATCAACCAACACAACAACCATTAACTGGTAAATATGGTTCAAGACATAGAGCAGCAATTGGTATTAGTGAAGTTTGTGATGCCTTAACAATAGTAGTTTCTGAAGAAACTGGAAAAGTATCATTTGCTTTTAAGGGCGAATTAATTCCAGTACCTGTAGCAAACTTTGCAAATGCATTAAAGAGTTATTTTAAATAAAAATTTGAATTATAAAAGGTGGTTGATTTTGTCAACCACCTTTTTATTATAGTTTAGCGATTTGATTATCAAGCCAAGTTGTAACTGCATTATCATAAGCTTGTAAATGTTCTTCTTCAGTTAATGTTTGGCCTATCAATTCTTCTAGATAAGATTTAGTTATAACACCATTTTCATCTTTTTTATCATTATAGTAACAAAACCAATCAGCCACTCCAGTATTATCATAATATTGAAGCATTGGAACACAATGCCAATTTTCATTAAAGTTATATTTAGCACAGAAAGCATTCCAAGCAGCTAATCTATCAGCATATCCTTCTGATTCAGAAGAACCGATATTAATATAATCATTTACTTCAACATAATACATAATCTTACCATTCATTTTATCAACTAAATAATTCTTTAATACTCTACTGTTTAACTTAGCACAATCACCACATAAATACCAACCAAAGTAAACTAACATCTTTTCTTTAGCTGTTATTTTAGCATCTAAATCTTCAAGTGATATAGTAAATTTTGTCGGTAAATACGTATATTTATTTAAAAACTTAGCTAAGCCATCTTTAGTTTTAAACATATCTAGGTTTGAATCATATACTTGTTTTTTAACAATTTTTCCTTCAACAATTACATATAATGTTGGGGTGTATCTAACATTTAATTTGTCTTTATACGCTGTTGATGATAATTCTCTTTGTTCTAATTGATAAATAACTGATTCAGTTTCTAAAATAAATGGATTTAAAGCATCGCTTCTAAATGATCTACATGAACCACAAGTGCTTGAATGAACCATTAAAACAAAACTATCTTTATTTTCCATCTTGTTATCAAATTGAATAGCAGTTAATTCATCAGCAGAATTAATATTAACTTCGCCTTCAAGCATAAACTTATCGCCTTCATAGGCTTTTTCTTTTTTACTACATCCTGGCATGAAAGCAAGTGCCATAGCTAAAAATAAAAATCCCTTTTTCATTTTATTTGCTCCTTTTATTAAAAAAATTATAGAATAATATTATTTATATTTCAATTTAGTTTAATATTTTAGTCTCTTTCCATTGTTGACCATTGATAAAATCAATAGCAGACATCATTTTCTTTCCTTCTAGTTGAACTAATAGAATTTCAAGATAACCATCTTTACAACGAACATATAACTTTTTGTTTTCTTTTTTTAGGGTTCCACAGATATTATCATCAAGAGCTAAATTAGAATAACAAGTCTTATATATTTTAAAACTCTTGTTATTTAAATAAGCATAAGCACCAGGAACTAAACTAAGACCACGAATTAAATTATGAACTTCTTTACAAGTTTTATTAAAATCTATTTTTTCTTCTTCACGAGTGATGTTATAAGCATATGTCACTTCATTTTCATCTTGACTTATTCCAGCATTAGATTTATCAATGATTGAAGGTAAAGTTTCAAGTAATAAATCTCTACCTAAATATTGTAATTTGTCGAACAAATCGGTCATATTTATTTCATCATCAATGATAAATTCTTTTTTAGCATACATCTTACCAGCATCCATTTGTTTAACCATTTGCATGATAGTAACACCTGTCTTACTATCACCATTTATTAATGCTCGATGAATAGGAGCTCCTCCTCTAAGTTTTGGAAGTAAGGAAGCATGAACATTAATATTATTGATTTTAGCTATATCTAATACTTTTTGAGGAAGTATTTGACCATAAGCACAAGTGATAAGTAAATCAGGGGCTAGGTCAATTAAAAACTCATAATCATCTTTAAGTCTTTCAGGTTGATAAACTTTAAGATTATAAGACATAGCTAATTCTTTAACTGGTGTTGGTGATTTTTCTTTGTTTTTACCGACAAATTTATCGGGTTGAGTGACAACACCAACAACATTATAATTATTATCTAATAAGCCTTTTAGTATAGTTGCAGCAAATAAAGGTGTGCCTAAAAAGACAATCCGCACTTGATTCATTATATCACCCGCTTTACTTCCATTATTATACTATAAAAAATGCTTAGGAAACTATTTTTTTAATGATTTTTTTAATAAAATTGAAAAACTTTTGAAATAAACCAGTTATTTTATTACTAATACTCGCATTTAAAGCACTTAGTTTATTACCTTCATATTCTTTACTTACTTCATAATCAATATTGCCATCAGGAATTAGATTACCACCTGAGACAGTTGCATCAAATTCACTTATTTCATGATCAATTCTATTAGTTGTGGTATCATTTCCAAACACTAGACAACAAAACAAAACACCTAAAAGAATAATACACAAATAAAAATAAGGTCTTTTTTTCATATAGTTTTTCTCCAGTGTGCTTATTTTAATTTATAAAAATCACTGATTTTGTCGATTAAACTCGACTACAGTCATTATGAATAAATTGATTTAAGGCTGTAGCAATTATTGTCGATAAATTGTTTATGTCTTCATCTATTTCTTTTGGAGTTACTACCATGTTTAAATTATTGTTTTCAAAGATTTGATTTAGTATTTGGTTTTCTTTTATCTTAGATATTGATTGATTAAGTCTTTTACTATATTGATACATGGCTTCTTCAACAATTCGTTTAGCACTGACCACAGTTGCCACACCAATTGCTATAACTGGAACTTTTAATACTTGTTTATTTAATGGCTTTCGATTATTACCAATTCCACTACCAGGACAAATACCGGTATCATTTATTTGAATAACTTTGTTAATTCTTTTAACACTTGTTGAAGCAAGGCTATCAATAGCAATAATTAAAGTTGGATTATATAGTTTAGTTATAGCTTTTATTAAATCACTGGTTTCTAAGCCTGTTTGCCCCATAACTTTGGGAGTAAAGACACTAACCCTTCTTAAATCCTTATCAACTTTTGAAGGAAATAATTTAAATAAATGATTAGTTACTATTATATTATTAGCAACACTAGGGCCTAATGAATCAGCAACAATATTAGAATTACCAAGTCCTACAATTAAAATTCTATCGTCATCAGATATCTTATACATACTATGAAGAGCCTTTAGTAAAACTTTTGAAACATTTATGCGATCCTTATTGTCATTTAAATTATCAAAATCAATGGAAATATAATTGCCGACATCTTTATTGATATAACGATTCTTTTTTAATATTTCAACATGAGTTAAGGTTACTTTTTCATATTTTTTTTGTTTAATTTTATAATCATCATTACTTTTAAATAAACTTAATGTTTCATCGGCAAAATCAGTTTTATCATAAGACATCTAATCACCATTACTTTCTTTTTTATTATTTACATTTTTAACTATTTTAAACTTGTTTTTTATGCTACAATAATAGCGATTTAACGAGGTGCATAAAATGAAAAACAAGTTAGTATTATTACCATTAGATGAAAGACCATGTACATATTTATTTCCTAAGACTTTAGCAAGTCTTGCTAGCAGTGATATTGATTTTGTTACCATTCCTCATGATAAACTTGGCAACAAAAAAATACCTGCTAAATTTGAAAATGTCTATGAATTTTTAAAAGAAAGTTGTAAAGATGCTAATTATCTAGTTGTTGCTATTGATACTTTATTATATGGTGGTATTGTTCCATCTAGATTACATTATTTAAAAGAAGAAGAACTAGAAAGACGTCTTTTTGTTTTAAAAGAACTTAAAAAAGATAATCCTAAACTTAAAATCTTTGCTTACCATTTAATCATGAGATGTCCTACTAATTCAAGTGATGATGAAGAACCTGATTATTATGCTTTATGTGGCGCTCAAATTCATTTACTTGGTAGATTTAAACATCTAAAAGAAATAAGACCTTTAACAAAAGAAGAAGAAAAACAAGAACAAGAAGTAAATGACTTCATTAAAAATAATAATTATCAAGGATATGTTGATGATTATCTAAATCGTCGTTATTTGAATACCACTTTAAATATCAAAACATTATCATTAGTAAAAGATGGTACTATTGACTTTTTAATTGTTCCTCAAGATGATAGTGCACCTTATGGTTATACAGCAAAAGATCAAGATAGAATTAGAAAAGAAATCGAAAATCTACATATTGAACTAAATGCTTATATGTATCCAGATGCTGATGCGGTATCTAATACTTTAATTGCTAGAGCAATCAATGAAATAAAAAATAGAAAACCTGGCATCTTTATTCGTTATGCTAGTTGTAACGAAGGTGGCATTATTCCTTTATATGAAGATAGAAATGTTTCAGAAACAATTAAGTATCATATTCTAGCTGCTGGTGGGTATGTAAGTTATGATATTATGAATTGTGATTTAGTTTGCATGGTTAATTTACCATTTGAAGATATGCAAGAAGCAAGTCAACAAGATAGACACCTCTTACAATATCAAATCAATCGTAATTTAATTGAATTTGTCGAATATATCGACTATTTAGTAAAGAAAAACAAACCTGTTATTGTTGCTGATATTGCCTATGCTAATGGTGGCGATAAAGAATTAGTATCATTATTAAATACTAAAGGTTTGTTATATAAAGTTAATTCATATGCTGGTTGGAATACTAGTTCAAACACATTAGGCACATGTATCCCTCATGGTATGATTGAATCAATCTATGGTACTAGTCAAACTCATTATGATTTTCTAGCCTTAAGATATCTAGAAGATGTTGGTTATATGAGTATTGTACGTAAAAAAATCCATGAAGAAATTTTAAAAGAAGGCATGGGTTGGAAAAACATTGATGGTTATCGTGGAAATGTTTCAAAACGAATAACAAAAGCTTTAAATGATGTTAAATATTTATTTGAAGATGTAAATCACAGCATTGAAATCATCGATAATTATCAACCTTGGCAAAGAATGTTTGAAACAGCATTAACAATCAAACTACATATTAAATAAAAAAAGAGCCGGGAACTTCATCCTAGCTCTCGCCCGCGCAGTTACGGACCACTTCTATTATCATTATACACAAATTTTCAAAAAAACAAATAAAAAACTTAAAAATTATCAAAAAAAATATTAATTTGTAATAAAAAGAGGCTATTGAAAAACCAAATCAAAACAATTTTGGTTAGACAAAACTTCTTTTTTATTATTTTTAATGTTTTTTGTATAAATAATGGAAACATTTTTTGTAATAAAATCATTTTCAAATTATTAAAAAACAATAATATTATTAGTGAAAAAATCGAGGTATTTATAGTAAAATATAAAGCAAGAGGTGTTTGTATGAGCGAAAACGTTATAACAAAAAACAAAGCAAAAAAAGATACTACTAAACTAATTAATTTAATGGTTGAAAAAAGTCAAGAATCATTATTACTAGCAATTGAATTATATAACAAGCCTACTATCACATTAAACATTGAAGGTTTTGTAATTTTTGCTTGTAATGCATGGGAATTACTATTAAAAGCACATCTTTTGAATATAGGAGAAAGCATATATTATAAAAAATCTTTTAATAAAAATAGAACTTTAGCATTAGATGCTTTGATAAAAAAAGTGATGACTAATCAAAAAGATAATGTAAGATTAAATTTAGAAATTATTTCTGGAATTAGAAATTCGGCTGTTCATTTAATCATTCCTGAATATTCTTTATTATTAAATGATTTGTTTTTAAGTTGCATACGTAATTATGTTGATAAATTATATAAATTTTTTTCTATTAATATCAATGACAAAATTAAAACCGATTTTTTAACGTTGCATATTCCTTATAAGAAAAAAGTTGATATTATGGGTAAATATGGTAAAGAGGTTTACCAAAAATATTATGATACTTCAACATTTATCACCAAAACATTAGCGACAAAAGGCGCCTCAAACGGAATAGTTCCAGAAGAATTGGCGATGTCTTATCAAATTACCTTTAAAAAAGTTAACAATTTAGATGAAGCTGATTTAAAAGTGTATAATTCTAAGCAACTCGATAGCATCCCTACTATTACAATTGAAAAAGCCGTTGATAGCCGTGTAACACACCCTCATTCAACAAAAAAAGTAATATCACTAATTAACGAGCAAATGGAAAGAGATGGTATTTCGTTTAATCCATACACAAAAAGTGGAAACACAAAATTTACAAGCGATACTTTTAGTTTATTTTGTAAAAAGAAAGACATCAAAAATAACTCCGAATATGCATATCTTCATGTTGTTGGAAACAATAAAAACTACACCTATTCTACCAAATTGGTACAATATATTATAAATTCAATAACTGATGATCCTGATATTTTTGTTAAACTTAAAAAAGCGTAAAAGAAAAAGTCAACCTCAGGAGCAAGGGAATTCTAAGTTGTTAATATAACAACGTACTACCATCCGGTAACCCAGCTTTATTCCTCCGCAAGTTAACTTTATAATTATTATACACACTTTTTTACAAAAATGATATATTTTTTTAAAATTTTGATAAACTTTTTTGATGATGACTATAGTTTGACTATAACGCAAAATAAAAAGTCCGAAAATTCGGACTTATTTTTTTACATGGTCGGGATGACAGGATTCGAACCTGCGACCCTCTGGTCCCAAACCAGATGCACTACCAAGCTGTGCTACGTCCCGAAATATGGCGCGCCAAACAGGAATCGAACCCACAACCTTTAGATCCGTAGTCTAACGCTCTATCCAGTTGAGCTATTGGCGCAATTGAATATTTTTTATCGTGGAGGTTCCTGCCGGATTTGAACCGGCGCTCACTGAGTTGCAGTCAATTGCCTTACCACTTGGCTAAGGAACCGTCAGCAAAAATGATTATAGCACCACAATAAATTATATTCAAGATGTTTTAAAAAAATTATCAAATTTTTCAATGAGTGGATTTATAATAAAAAAACAAGAAAATCTATAAAATTGTCGATAGATTCGCTTGTTTTTTTAATTATCAAAAAATTAAATTGTTTTTTATTAAATAAAAAGAGAGAAAAGCAAAAATCCAAGGCCCACTCCAATTAGTGCTGCTGCAATTATAGCACAATAGAATATTGCTGCTTTTTTAAATTCTTTTCCTTGATTTTGATTGATTTCATCGACAATTTGTTTAGTTTCTTCGTTTACAATCACTGGCGCATGATGAATATATACAAGCGTTTTTGTTGTTAATAAAGAACCATCAACAGGAGAATAATTACAATCTAAAATTTCTAATTTTTTAAAGGCAAGTGCCATGTTTTGTAAAACATCCAAAATTTTATTTTTAGTTCCTGTAAATGTCCAATTAACTAAAATTCTAAAAGCCACATAGTAATCGGTGATTATATAATTACCAGCACTCATTGATTTATTATTTTCTTCTAGCCATTTAACAATTTCATCTTTCTTATCTTTAATGTTTGCAACGATACCATAAGTATAAGATGGAGTATGAATAAATACTTGATAATTATCGATTACTCCATATAAACATTTATTATCAATTGTAAAATTATATTGTTGTGCAAAGTTTTTCCAAAATAAGTTCATATTATCATTTCCTTTCTATTCAAATTTTTTAAAAAATTCATCTATTTCCAACATCCTCTTGCTTTGCTTAACATGAAACGGGCAATGTTTATCACAATGTTTACATTGTATGCAATCACTTGCTTTTTTTGAAAGCTTGTTGTAGTGCATAATTGCTAGTTTATCATTTGCTCTTGCTAAATCGTAATATTTATTAATCAATCCGATATTCAATTTGGCAGGGCATGGCTGGCAATGGTTGCAATAAACACAATTTTTTTCAAAACTTTCAATATTGAAGCTTCCTAAAATTTAATAATCTTTTTCTTCATCACTTGCATTAGAAAAAGCTATTAATTCATCTAAATCCTTTGCTTTGCTAACTCCTGCCATACAACTAATAACCGCAGGTCGTTCCAGTGCATATTGTAAACATTGATAAACAGTTAATTTTTTCTTGAATGGTGAAGAAGCATCATCTAGTAATTTTCCTGCAAAAAATGGTTTCATAACAGAAATGGCAACTTTATCTTTTTCGCATCTTAAAAATAATTCTTGTCTTTCTTTAAAATCACCAATACCCAGTTCGTCACCCAAGTTACAATCGTATGCTGGATTAATTGAAAACATCATTAAATCTACAATACCAGTATCTAACACTTTATTGGCAACTGCTGGAGTATGCGAGGAAAATCCAATGTGATGAATGATATTTTTTTCCTTTAATTCTTTTAGAAAATCAAATATCCCATTGTTGCATAATTCTTCAAAATCATCGATTTCATTGACACAATGTAGAAAACCAAAGTCAACATAATCGGTGTTTAAAACCTTCATTTCATATTCAAAAGTTTCTTTAATTTCTTTTAAATTCCTTGACCAACTGTATTCGTTTGTTTTACTGTCATAAACAGCCCCAAAATGTAATTGAAAATAAATTTTATCTCTTTTGTTTGCAATTGCTTTAGCAAATGGTAAAAATACATTTTTAGCACCACAGAAAAGATCAAAGAAATTAATTCCGTTTGCAATTGCTTTTTCAATTATGTTTTGGATATCTTCATCACTATTTTCTTGAATACCACCTAAACCAATGCCAATAACAGAAAGTTTTTCGATACCTTTTGGTAATTTCCTATATTCCATAAAATCACCTATCTCTCGAAAGTTTTAGCTATTTCTTTTAATAACTCTGTGATTGGTAAGTGTTGTGGACAAATGTTTTCACATTGTTTACACGAAATACAATCACTAGCTTTACCATTTCCATTTTTAGTATGAACATTGTAATAATATTCACTATTCCAATCTTTGTAACGATGTTTTTGATTCATGCAAGAAAATAAATTTGGTATATCAATCTTTTTAGGACATCCAGCAACACAATATCTGCATGAAGTACATTTAATTAAATCTTGATTATTAATTATTTCACTAACATTCATTAATAAATCAAATTCTTCTTTGTTTAATGGTTTCAATGGATTCATAATCTTAACATTTTGATTTACTTGCTCAACTGAACTCATTCCTGATAAAACCATCATAACACCATCAAATGAAGCAGCAAATCGTAAAGCTAAGTTAGCATTAACATTTTCAATATTTAGTTTATCAAGCTCATTTTGAGCAAGTTCTGGTAAATCTATTAGTTTTCCACCTTTTAAAGGCTCCATAATAATAACATCTTTATTATATTTTCTTGCAACATCATAAACTTTTTTACTTTCAATTGCTGGACTGTTGTAGTCAACATAATTAAATTGAATTTGTACTACTTCAATTTCAGGATATTCTTGTAATATCTTTTCTAAAACAGTTGCTTTGTCATGAAACGAAATGCCAAAATGTTTGATTTTCCCTTGTTTTTTTAATTCAATTGCAGTCTCATACGCTTTGCATTTTTTAAATTTTTCATATTCTCTAGCATTTTGTGAATGCATTAAATAATAATCAAAATAATCAACATTGCATACTCTTAACTGGGCATTAAACAAAGGAATAATATCTTCTTGTTTTTGAAAATATGAACCTGTTAGTTTATCAGTCAAAATATATGATTCTCTCGGGTATTTTGATGTTAAACATTTACCAATTGCTATTTCTGATTGCATTTGTAAATAACCATGAGCTGTGTCAAAATATGAAAAACCATTTTTCATAAAAACATCAATCATTTTATTAAATTGATCATAGTCAACTTCATTCCCTTTCATTGGAAGTCTCATGCAACCAAATCCTAACTTTTGCAATTTCATCACCTCTTTTTTAATAATTTTGCTTATCAGTTATAGTATAACATTAAATAAAAAAAATTCAAAAAAATAAAAAAAGCAACTATTAGATTATGTTAAAAATACAAAATCTATAAATAGTTACTTTTTTATAATAATACAGCAAATTTTTAAGGATATTAGAACGAGTATTGCAGTTTTTTACACGATTTGTACGTTCTAAAATAGCATAAATTTTTAGGGTATTAGAACATATGCTTTTGCTTTTGACGCTTTTAAAATCGTTCTAAAATAGCATAAATTTTTAGTGTATTAGAACCAATCGCTCGCTTTTGTGCTTCTGTTGCCAGTTCTAAAATAGCATAAATTTTTAGGGTATTAGAACCATATATATAATTAACTTGACCGGTGGTTAGTTCTAAAATAGCATAAATTTTTAGGGTATTAGAACGTGTTCAATACTTGTAAGAATTGATTGTTGGTTCTAAAATAGCATAAATTTTTAGGGTATTAGAACGGTCAAGATATAGGCTACTTATCAATTACTCAGTTCTAAAATAGCATAAATTTTTAGGGTATTAGAACTTGATTTGAGCAATTAAGATAAATCTTAACAGTTCTAAAATAGCATAAATTTTTAGGGTATTAGAACTCTTCGTTGTATAATATATAATTGTTATCTTGTTCTAAAATAGCATAAATTTTTAGGGTATTAGAACACATTCAAAAAATAAATATTTATTTATGTTAGTTCTAAAATAGCATAAATTTTTAGGGTATTAGAACAATTATTTTGGTAAAGATAAAGTTATAAGTGAGTTCTAAAATAGCATAAATTTTTAGGGTATTAGAACATCATTTATAATATATACTAATTAGTTTGAGTTCTAAAATAGCATAAATTTTTAGGGTATTAGAACCATCCTTTGCATTAGAATTTAAAAAAGCCTGTTCTAAAATAGCATAAATTTTTAGGGTATTAGAACTATCAGATTTAATAGACTCAGGAAGTTTATGTTCTAAAATAGCATAAATTTTTAGGGTATTAGAACAAAGATAATAGATAGTAACAATTCTAAAATGTTCTAAAATAGCATAAATTTTTAGGGTATTAGAACGTGTTCAATTCTTTTTAGAATTGGTTGTTGGTTCTAAAATAGCATAAATTTTTAGGGTATTAGAACTAGATAGATGCTAGTAAAATCATATCCATTTTTAGTTCTAAAATAGCATAAATTTTTAGGGTATTAGAACTCATTGTTGCTTTGTCTATTGTTTTTGAGTGTTCTAAAATAGCATAAATTTTTAGGGTATTAGAACGACCAAGAATATATATGATAGCATGGAACTAGTTCTAAAATAGCATAAATTTTTAGGGTATTAGAACCTACTGATTATTCATATTTACGCAATTTAATGTTCTAAAATAGCATAAATTTTTAGGGTATTAGAACAATTTCATAATATCTATTGTAAACTTGTACGTTCTAAAATAGCATAAATTTTTAGGGTATTAGAACTCTTTTAATTATCTTTCTTGCTCGAAGGTATGTTCTAAAATAGCATAAATTTTTAGGGTATTAGAACTTGATTTGAACAATTAAGATAGATTTTAACTGTTCTAAAATAGCATAAATTTTTAGGGTATTAGAACTAATTGTGGTAGAATATATATAGAAAGGTAAGTTCTAAAATAGCATAAATTTTTAGGGTATTAGAACATATATTTATTTATTTATTTATTTAATTAAGTTCTAAAATAGCATAAATTTTTAGGGTATTAGAACAGAAGCATACGGGGAAGACCAATAAAGAAAGTTCTAAAATAGCATAAATTTTTAGGGTATTAGAACTTAATAAATGTATATATTCTTGTATATTTTGTTCTAAAATAGCATAAATTTTTAGGGTATTAGAACTGATTGTTGCTTTTATGATTTCAATCCTATGTTCTAAAATAGCATAAATTTTTAGGGTATTAGAACTCCTAGCCCTTACACCTCCTTCTTAATTATGTTCTAAAATAGCATAAATTTTTAGGGTATTAGAACTGGTTTAGGTGTAGTTTTTGGTTTAGCAAACGTTCTAAAATAGCATAAATTTTTAGGGTATTAGAACACTCTTCATATACTCTTTCTAAACATTTTAGTTCTAAAATAGCATAAATTTTTAGGGTATTAGAACTAGTGTTGGACTTTTACTATGTTCATTCTTGGTTCTAAAATAGCATAAATTTTTAGGGTATTAGAACCTCAAATAAATTATACAACATATTCTTTATTTTTTAAATATTTGTTTTTGGATGTAACAATTTTCTAACGTCTCTTTTACCACGGTTTTGAATTGTGAAATATTATATGTAAATGCTAAATGAAATAAATATTCATAAATATCATTTTCATTTGCTAAATCAAGCCAATTAAAATCCAATAAAACCATATTTTCAATGGGAATTTCGTAATAATACGAATTATTATAAATTATCATTGAAATATTTTCGGGCATTTCTTCTAGTTTATTATAAATTTTAGATGTAATTAAAGGTAATTCAGAAAGAATAATTATTTCTTTTGTTGATTTTGAAGCAATTCGCTTTATCATCTCTAATTGCAACAAAATGATTGTTTCATATGATAAGTCTATATTGTTTAATTCCATACCAGATTGAATAATAGTTGGTATTATAAGTTTAATTAAACTTTTGAAATTGAAATCATCATTTTGTGCTATCATATGAATTTCTTTTTCATCATTTAAAGAAATAGAAAGAGTTTCTTCTAAATCGATATTTATTAAAGATATTAATAACTCTTTCAATGTTGTAAAGCCTTCATCATATTCAATATTTTCAAGACACGTTTCATAAAATTTTAAAATAATAGATTTACTATTCATTTTAGCATCTAAACTAAAATCATAATTACTATTTATTTCAAAAAACAAAGTGTTTTTGATATCTACATTTTCATCATTCAATTTCAAATTACAATAATTACTATTTTCTTTGCTATATTCACTTAAAGTTGTTTTATTAAAGTAAGAACGTATACATTTAAATGCTTCATAAACATCATCGTATCTATTGCCATAAAGTATTTTATAGTTTTGAATATTCATATCATATTCGTGTTGATTAATATAACATTGTATTCTTTTCATAATTATAATAATACCAATGGATCAATTGTAATCTTAGATTCCTGGTTGCTTTTTCCTCCTACAATTATTTCAATATCGTTGTATTGTTTTTCTGTAACAATCATTATTCTAATATTTCCTCTACAAGGAACATTTTTTCGTATAACTTTAACAAATGCATGAGCTGCATCAATGTTGTTAAATGTTTTGCAATAGACTGAATATTGTAGCATGATATAGCCGTTTTTAAGTAAGAATTTTCTAAACTTTGTATAAATGCGAATTTCTTTGTTACTTGTCATTGGTAAATCAAAAAATATCATCATTTTCATAAAACTATACATCATAAACTTGAACCAACGGAAATAAAACTTCAGTTCCATTTTCAAAATAATTAATAATCGATTCAACATAAATATCAATAGCATTAGAAATTGTTTGTTTTTTATTATCTATTTCGATTTTGTTTGTTAACAATTTAATTATTGAAATGCGATGTTCTCTTGTTAAAACTTGTTCTTCAATTAGATTTTTATAAACAAACATATCAATAATAGGCCTAAAAACTTCAAGCAAATCATCAGCTAAATTAAAATCATTGCTTTCGCCTTTGTGAAAGATGCCAAGCATACAATTAAGTCCTTTACTTACTAAAGACTTAGCAATCATTGCTCTTAAAACAATATATCCATAATTTAGGCCGGCATTTATACAATCTTCACTAAATCGTTTAAACTTTTCTCCAAATAAAGCACGAAAATATGCTTTTGCAGCCAATCCTTCACGATTTGATTTATCATAATATTCAACATCGTTTTCAAATTCTTCTAACATATTAATATAGTAATTATCTTTTTGATTTTGCCTTAATACATAATTTTGATTATGTATTTTGTGTTTAACAATTTCTTTCCATAAATTACCTTTTTTATCTTCATCCCATTTTAATTGCTTTAAAAATATTTTACTAGACAAGCAATTCCCCGACAAAGGTAACATTTGAGATACTGGCAAATGTGAATGATTACAAATAATGAAATTAATATTGCATTCATTACATTTATAAATCAAACTTGCAGTTAAATTTAACTTATAGTTGTCGATTACTATCGTGTCAATATCTTTTAATGGTATAAGAAAACTTTCCTCATTTTCTTTTGTCACCTTTAAATTATCTAAATAGAGACTTAAATTGTTATTTTCCTCGATATATATTGTTCTCCAACCCATAAAACATATTATAAATAAAAAAGGAGCTTGCGCTCCTGATTTCAGGAGTCATCTTGCGATGACCCTTTGTTCTAATAGATCCTTAAAAATCTATGCTATTTTGCAAAGTACCCTAACCTTGCAATTAAAGTATATCGATTTTCCCCTCTAAAGTCAATGGTTCTTTCGCAATTTGATGTACATTTCCTAGTACATCCACATGGTATTTATTAACTTTTTTAGTCTTTCTTCCAATTACTTTTAAAATTTGGCCTTTTGTTGATGAAGAAACATTTTTAACTTCAATTTGATTTGTTTTTTGATTATTTACACTTGAAAAACGATAAAGTGTCGCCACATCATTTTCATCAACTATTTCAATAAATTCATTTGTATAAAAACTATACAAGAATTCGGCTGATGGAGAAATTTTTCTTCTTTCTTTTTCCGAATTATACCAATTTTCATCAATGTAATATTTATTTCCTTTAAATTTTACATTTTGGTATGAAAGAGCAATAAATTTATAAGCTCCATTATCAATGTATAAATCCATCCTCCATGGTTTTATTTGTAATAAAACAACATGTTTGTTATTTTTTGGAATATAATTATGAGATATATCAATATGTGCACCTAAAGCACCATCTACATACTTTAAGCTTTTAATTAAAGGACCATTACCTTTTTTGCTATATTTTCTTATTGGACCATGCTCTTCTTTATATTTTAAAAACGGATTATCTTCATTTGGATAAGCATCAATAATTTTTTTAATTAAATCAAATGTTTGTTTATCATAACGATATGCTAACAACTTATTTTCTGCTTCACCTTTTTTAAATAACTTAACTATATTCCCAGCAGTTTTTTTATCATAAATATCTTTATATTTACGAATGACATATTCTTTATCATCTAAAACTCTTGTGCCGCAAATTGTTTCATCAGATAATGAACGATTTACTTTTCTATCAACTTTCCAAGAATATTTTATTTTTTCCGCATAATCTTTTATTTGACCAATTTTTTTCATAGTATCGAAATCAAAAATATCATTTTCAATTACTTCACCAGTTTCTTTAATTACGATTTTATCATCGGAATAATTAAATGAATGTCTTTCTTTCCATGATTCTTTTTCTAATAATCTAATTAAAAATTTACTATTACGGATAATAGACATAATTAATGCATCTACTGCATGATGTTCATAATAATCTCTATTTTTTTCTAATTTAGCTTTTTTTCTAAATTGATCAGTAATAGAGCCACGGATTGTAAACACTTTTGTGTTAATTTCACTATATTTGAAAAATGATTGTAAATTATTTAATAACAATCGTGATGCATAGCGAGTATCAACCAAATTTCTTTCGATAAATTTCTTTTGTACTTCAGGATCTGAAAAATCGCCTTCAAAAAGTAAATTATTTAATTTGTCTTTTCTATCCTTGGTTTTATAAAATTCATTGCATAACACCCACGCTTTAAATTGTTCATAAGTAATTGGTGCTGCACCACTCATAAAATATTGGAATGGAGTTCGTTGACCTTTTGCTTGGTTTTCGTCTGCGTATACTAAAACTTTATTGTTGAACGAATCAACTCCAGATAAAGAAAGTGATAAAATATGATCAATTTCAAACATTTTTCCATTAACATCATTCAATAAGTCTTCTATTCCTATTTTCTTTTGAGAATATGGAGATTTCCAATTTTGTTCTTGGGCCAAGCGCAGTTTCAATCTAGTTTTTCCGTTCATCCTTGAAAAATAACTTGCATATTTTTCATCAATTTCGGCATTTATTGCAGCATTTCTTTTTTGAAAATCTAATATTGCTTTCTTTTCTTCGTCGCTGTTTTTTTCTCTTGCCATTTCAACAACAATCGAATCTAATTCACCATATTGACTACGAATTTTATTAATGACTTTAACAGCTTCACGATATGCTCTTACAACAACCGGATTGGTTAGTGTTTCAATATCACAAGGAATTGTTTTAGTTAATATAATATTGCCGTTTTCATCGTTAGAATTTAATTTTAATCTTGCAGAAATTTGCATTTGGTTTTCATAGCCATCTTTCATTTCATCAATAAATAATTTCAATGCCTTGTATGATAGAAAACCATAATTAGAAATACCACTAATATTAGCTAAGACTATTGCATCTTTTTCATCAATTTCTGGATCCAAATCTAGAATATTTTCTTTTCTTTCTTCGATATCTTTTGTGCCGGTTAAAATTTCAATAACTCTATCACACAATGTTTTATCATCAATAAGCTTCCGATTTAATCCTTCATTTTTTATACACTTTCGAATTGCATTATATCCCTTAAATTCAGTAAAAATAGGCTTTTCATTTTTATCAATTCTATAACCAGAAATAAATTCTTCTGGTACAGATGTGATTTTTGATATTTCCTTTAAAGTAATCGTTCCTTTAGCATTAATATATTCATTAATAATTATATCTTTTTCTTCTGGAGTTATTTTACCTTTTTCATGATTGCTATCAGCCAACGTAAGATTATTTAAATCATTATATAAATTGTAAAGGCAATATGTATAAGAATTAATAGCCGCTCTAGGTTCATCTTTAAAAATCGAGCATTTGCCCCTCATTTTTTCAATCAAATTAATAGGTTCGGTTTGATTTAAAGTTAGATATCTTCCGTATTTTGTTGGTGAATTTGGTCCTCCTGGGCCTTCACTAAAATGACGTTTTGAAGAAATAATTTCAACTATTTTTTCACAAAGTTCAGAAGATAAATCTTGATTTGATAAAATTTGTCTTACTTCTTTAATATAATCAGATGTTTTAAAAATATTTTGGGAACCTCTAATTTTATTATTCTTTTCAAAACGTTCTAATTGTATCTCACAAACAAATTTGTTTTCATTTTTAAGAGCCAAACTGTTTTCTTTAATGACTGATTTTGCCTTACCTTCATCAGATGAATCAGAATCAGTAGCAATTTCTAAACTATTTCCTCTTAACTTTGCAATGTGAAGCAATGCAACACATAATTCATTATTATTTAATTTTCCATGTAGTCCTTTGCATCTAGCTTCATAAGGATTGCAATTGTAATTTGAAAAAGATTCATCTAAAATTCCGTTAGCCTTTAACAATTGTTTTAACCGGTAAATACGGAATTTTCTACGTCTTTTTAATCTTCTTGATGATCTTTTTTGTCTCCTGTTTTGATTTTCTTTAGGGGTGCCTTCTTCAAAAAGTCTAACACCGGCATCAACTATTTTGTTTGAATCATTATCATATAGTCCATAGCCAACAGAAGTAATACCAATATCAATCCCTAAAACTAATTTTGCCATAAAACACTTAACCTCCTTATATAATTTTGAATTCAAAAATTGTTATAAAAAGTTCCCTTTCGACTAAATAATACCACAAAGAAATAATGAAATAAAGCAAAACAAATGCGTGTCGCTTTTTTTGTACACAACTCGTTTTATATAATACTGATTCACTCGGTCAAATGGTGTATTTTATTGAAATTATTTTGATATATATTTGAAACTTTTTTGAAACTTTTTTACAACTTAAAACGCCTCAATTGAGGCGTTAGTATTTATTCTTTTACTATTTTTATGTCTTTAATAGCTCTAGCTAACAATACATTTTCTTTAGTATCATGATTTCTTTCAAGAAAGGCCATATTAACGCCTTCCCAGACAAATAAAGTACCACTGATGTTAATTAAATCAAACCACAAGTTATAATCACTCAGTAAATAACTAGCAAGTAAGATAAGAGCACCAACACCTATCAAAGACCAACCACCAACACGTTTCTTATTATTGCTTCTAATTGTTTCATAAACAACTAAATATATATTTTGTTTAATAATGTTTTCACATTCTTCTAAGGTGTAATCACCAAAATCTTTAATAACAATTTGTAAATCTAGTTTATATTTAGGTGGTAATAAATTAACAGCTTCTTTGATATCTGAAAACAATTTATCGTTTAGTTTTTCTATTTTTTCATCACCAAAATTAGGATTAATCAGTTCAGAAAAAGTATCATAAACTAATTTTAAAGTTGCGACATTATCATGTATTTGAAAATATTTTTGTAATATTTCTAAATTTAATTTCTTTCCGATTTTCATAAATTTATATCCCCTTACTTCTTATAAATTTATTCTATCATATTTTTATTTAAAAGTTTATAATTAGCATTGCAAAGGAAAGAAAATACTATGAGCATTAGATTAAACAAACAAGAAGTAAATAAATTCAAAAACTTTTATGATAAGTCTATTAAGAATCAAGAAATAGCTGATTTATATAATGTTATCTTGGATAACAGTTATGATTTTTCAAATAACTATGACAAAGATTTATCATATCTAGATAATATTTGTTATTATTTTAATCTTTCAAATGATGATTTTTTGTATTTTAAAGATTATCATTTAGAAAATAATTTCAAATTACTTGATAACAATAAATATCTAGCTAACCCTTTTATAAAAGATATTAAATTAAATGATGTTGTTTATAAAAACTATGCTTTTTTAAATAATAATTATAATAGTTATGAACCATTTCTCTATGATGAAATGGAAACAGCTAATAATTATCTTGAAATAACAAAAATAGGTTATTTTAATAAACCTTATTCCTATCTAAGTCTTGTTGAAAACAATGAAGTTTGGATGTTAATAACACCTCATGAAATAAATACCATGGAAAAAGCTATAAATCATGCTAAAGGTAATGTTTTAACATTTGGTTT
The DNA here is from genome assembly GCA_947627355.1 of uncultured Bacilli bacterium. Lineage (GTDB taxonomy): Bacteria > Bacillota_I > Bacilli_A > RFN20 > CAG-631 > Caccosoma. The sequence continues at coordinate 25,757 of CANQVX010000001.1, forward strand.
AGGTATTGGTTATTTTTCTTATATGGCTAGTTTAAAAGATGAAGTTACGTCAATAACTATCATTGAAAAAAATAAAGACATAATTGAATTGTTTAAAAAACATATCCTACCTCAATTTAAAACAAAAGCAAAAATAAATATTATTAATGAAGATGCTTTTAAATATGCAACCATTAATAATTTAAAACAATATGATTATTTATTTGTTGATTTTTATCGTAATACCAATGATGGAATTGGTATTTATCTTAAATTAATTGATTCTATTCTTGAATCAAATATCAAATATGATTTCTGGATTGAAAAATCAATTATTATAATACTTAGACGTTGTCTAATAAATGCTATGTATGAATTAATATTTGATATCAATGAACAAATAGAAAACAAAAATGAAATAGACATCATAATTGATAAATTCAAAGAAAGATTAAATAAACTAGATATCAATAGTTATGATGATTTAATATCTTATTTAGACGATAATAAAATAGTCCAACTAATTCGATAATTTATCGATAGATTGGACTTTTTTATTATTTATCGTCAGTTAATACTTTTTCAAATTCAACACCATAGAAATGTTTAGTATCAGTTGTTTTTAAACATTTTCTTACAAACAAAGCAGCCTTATTACAAGCCTTTTTTACATCATTAGTTAATAGATAATTAGCTAGAAATACTGAAGAAAAGATATCACCTGTACCATGTCTTTTAATTGGTAGTAGTTCATGTTTTAAGATAATTTCTTCTTTTCCTTTTAAGATATATTCACCAATTGAATTATCATTTATAACTCCTGTGATAATAATTGTAGCATCGGTATATTTTTTAAGTTCACTTGCTAGTTTTCTTACAAATTCTTGCGAGTGAATCGGTTGATATTCAATATTTGTTAAATAACATACTTCTGTAACATTTGGTAATATAAAGTTAGCGTGTTTAAGTAACTCTCTTGTTTTTTCAATGTATTCTTTGTTAAATCCTGGATAAATCTTTCCATCATCAGCAAAGACTGGATCAATAAATATCTTACTATCTTTGTTGGAAAACTTATCAAAGCATTCAATAGCTTTATCAATTAATTCTTTTTTTCCTAAATATCCTAATAAAAAATAATCAAATTTAAACTTATTGTCGTGCCAATTAGCAAAGATATCATCGATTTCATTAGTTAAATCTAGATAACTCCAAGTATCAAACATCGTATGATTTGAAAGAATTGCAGTAGGTAAAACACATGTTTCGTAGCCATAAGCTGATAAAATCGGTAAAGCGACAGTAATTGAACATTGACCAACACATGATAAATCTTGCATAGTAAGTATTTTTTTCTTATCCATTTAGTTGTTTCCTTTCCTATATAAATATTCTAACATGCAGACTAGTAAATTTAAAGTTATAAATACTATTTACTAATGCTAAGTTAATATACTAAAATATAGGTAAATTAGGTGATAAAAATGCTAGATGAAACTAAAAATAGTATTAAAAACATTGATGAGGTTATAAAACTACTTGTTGAAAAAAATATTTTGTATACTAATAGTCCTAAAACGATATTTAGTTATACAAATAAAAAAGTAAAAGCAAGTGGTACTAATTTTAACACTATCTTAAGTCTTGATGATTTTAAAAAAATCTATGATGGAACAACTTTCTTTATCTTAGAAATTTCCGATGAAAACGTAGATTTTAAAAGAGATGAAGAATATTATAACTGGAAACACAAATAAAACTGCAAAATTAATTTTTGCAGTCTTTTATTATCATATCTATAAATGTATCGACTAAAGAATTGTTTATAAAATCTTTTTTATAAATAAGTTTTAATGGTGTTTGTTTAATTCTAGCTTTGGTTTTCAATTCATTTATTAGTCTATTATCTTTTATATGAGTTATTAAACTAACATTAGGATATAACACATTATCAATATTAGTTAGATTATCATTATAAAATAATGTAAGAACTGGATAAATAAAACGATAGTTAATATTGTTAAAGAAACATAGTTTAACATTATGTTTTTTTATTAACAACCAAGCTTCATAGAAATTATCATCAGCACTATCTTTATTTAACTTATATATTTCATTTCCTATTTGAATCTTGTTATCGTTATATTCATAAAATGAAACATTATCATATACACTTATCATCTTATCTTTGAATTCTTTAAAAAAAGAATTATTAAATAAAGTATAGATACATTTATATTCTAATTCAAAATGTTCCATTCTCTCGAACTTTTTTAATAATTCTAGCATTTTATTTGAATCCTTTCGATAAATTCAACTAATTCTTCTTCACTATCAAACTTAATTTGAATTCTTTTTTTATCAACTCTTATTTGTTTATGATTCAACTTGGTTTGTAGTTTTTCTTCTAGTTGATTATATTTTGTTACATCAGTTTTATTATTAACTGGTTTATTTTTCTTGTTTGGTTGATTTAATAATAAGATATGTTCAACATCTCTAACACTTAGATTTTCTCTAATAATTCGATTGGTTAGATTAACGGCTTCTTTATCATCTAATCCTACCAATAATTTAGCATGTCCTGTTGAAATCTTTTCATCAAGGATTGATTGTTGAACCATTTCAGGTAAAGTAAGGAGTCTTAATAAATTAGCAACATGAGAACGTGGTTTTCCCATTTCTTTTGCTATTTGGGCTTGAGTATAGCCTAAATGTTGTTTCATTGCTTCATAGGATCTAGCTTCTTCTATTCCTGTTAGGTTTTCTCTTTGAATGTTTTCAATCAATGATAATTCCATCATTTGTTTATCATTGAATTCAGCAATGATTGCTGGAATAGTTTCTTTATTTGCTAGTTTTGAAGCACGATATCTTCTTTCACCAGTTACTATTTCATATTGTCCTTCTTGAATTTGTCTAACAATAATTGGCGTAATAACACCATGTTTAACAATAGAATCAGCCATTTCTTTTAATTTGGTTTCATCAAATTTAATTCTTGGTTGAAATCTATTAGGAATCAAATCATTTAAAGGTATTTGAACAATACTATTTATTTCACTGTTTTCAAGTACTTGGGCTAATGTTTTAATATTAATCCCATTTTTTTCAAATATTTTTTCTAGATTTAAGCGATTATTTTCTTGTTTTTTCATTAGCTAACATCTCCTTTGCTAATTCACTATATGCTTTAGCGCCAGTAGAGTTTTTATCATAATTTACAATTGGTTTTCCTTTAGATTGAGCTTCAGATAGTTTTATGTTTCTTGGTATACTAACATTATAAACTCTTTCTTTGAAGAATTTTCTTACTTCCACTGCTACTTCATTAGCAAGTTTTGTTCTAGAATCATACATAGTAAGTAAGACACCTTCAATTACTAGTTTGTTATTGAATGTTCCTTGAATTCTTCTAATAGTTGCTAGTAATTGAACAAGACCTTCTAAGGCATAATATTCACATTGAACAGGAATTAAAACACCATTTGAAGCAACTAAAGCATTAGTTGAAAGTAATCCTAGTGAAGGTGGACAATCAATGATAATATAGTCATAGATGTTACCAACTTTATCTAATTGATTTTTCAAACGAAAATGTTTATTGTCTTTAGCTGTTGCTAGTTCAAAATCAGCACCTGCTAAATCAATAGTAGCAGGAACTAAATCTAAATTATCAATTTGAGTCTTATAAATACATTCTTTAACATCTTTGGTGTTCATTAGTAAATGATAAATACTAATTTGAATCATATCATTATCAAAACCAACACCTCTAGTACTATTCCCTTGAGGATCAATATCAACTAATAAGACTCTTTTTTTATAAGCAACTAAAGCGGCTGATAAATTAATAGCTGTGGTGGTTTTTCCAACTCCACCTTTTTGATTAGCAATAGCAATAATACGAGCCATAAACATTTCACTTCCTTTTAAGCAGTTGTTTTATTTTTCTTTACAATTTTACCGTCTTCTATTTCGATATCATCAATATCATCGTCATCAGAATCTTCCATCATTTTTAATGCTCTAAGAATTCTACCGATTTTTTGTCTAATTGGATATTTTGACATCCATTTATCAACACATTTACGCCATTCATTTATATTTTTTCTAGCTTCTTTTTGTTCGACATTATCATTTAAATAAGGATCATGACGAATGAAATCTAGAATGATTTCTTGAGCTTCTTTGTTTCCATACATAGCACTTTGGAAATAACATAAAATGTCTTCATATTTTTCAGCATGTTCATCATTTTCAACATTTCTTGCAATTTTTAACCAAGCATCAGCAAGTCCAGTAAAAGCATGAAAACCTAACAATTCATCATTTTTTTTTTCTAAGATATCAACTACAATGGTATCTTCATTGAAACTCTTAAATTTATTTTGATAATAGGCAACCATCATATCAGGAAAACTCATTGCATTTTTGTCGCTATAATCATGAGTTGTAACATATTGAAGACCAAAGAAAGTTTTAGTTATGTTATAGGCTACAAAATGAAATGAAGTAGTAACTGCTAGAACTGATTTTTCATAAAGTTCTAAGGCTTTTTCCTTATCCATATTTACGCCATATCCTCTTTCATAACAATAACCTAGATGATAATGGGCTTCAGCACAATGTTTTTTACTAGCATATTCAAATAATTCAAAGGCTTTTTCATAATCTTTTTCAACCCCTGTACCATTTAAATAACAACAACCTAAAAGGTTATAACCTAAAATATAGTTGCAATCTTTTAAATAGTTAATCCAGTATAAAGCTTTGGAATAATTTTTATCACGATAATAAGTCAAAATTGTTTCTTCATAAGCTTGTTTTTTATTTCTTTTTAGTTTATTGATTTCTTGTATTTTTTTAATGGCTGATTGGTTATTCAAAGACGTAGCTTTACTATAACACTCAATAGCTTTTGGATAATCTAATTCAACACCTTTTCCATATTCATAACAATTGCCCATTTTAAAAAATGCTTCGCCATATGGTAAAGTACTAGCTTCTTTATAACAATTAAAAGCAGCAAGGTAATCAGGATTTTCACTAAAATAATAAATATCCCCTTGCCTGCATAATTCTTTTGCTTGAGATTCATTAATCACTTTAATCAACTCCCCTCTATATTATAACAGCAATTTAATATAATATTAAATTGATTTTTCATTTTCAGTTGTCTTTTTGGTTTTTCGATTTTGAATTATATTTATCAGTTTATATATTCCAAAGGTAATATAAAAAGTAGCTAGTAATTGTCCTAAAGCAATGAAAATTGGATAAAAATATTTACCAACAGTTTTATATAAAAATTCTAATGGTTTTATTCCATCAGGTAATCTTAAAAACATAAAATTCAAAGAAAAACAGACATTTAGAATGTGACAGAAAATCATAAAACTACCGGCAAAAAGGGAATAATTTATAATATCACGATGTTTTAAAGTCACATAATTATGAATAAGTAACATGATACCTAAAAAAGCACAACTGCTATGATATAACATGCTATGAATTGTTAAAGGATGGTAGATAGGATGTATTCCTAAAGCAGTAGAAGGATAAATTAGAAAAGCAATGCCTGATACAATTCCACCATAAACTAAAAAACATTCACCTAATTTCTTTAATTTGTTTTTTCCATAAGCAGCAAAAAAAGTAGCATAAATAGCAAGACTACAATAATACAAAGGTGCATAATTAGTAAACTTAGCATGTAAGACAAAAATATGATATAGAATCTTAAATACTTCAGCAATTAATAAAACCCAAGAATATACTTTAAGAGTCTTTAATTCTTTTCCTTTTCCATATTTTTTAAATAAAATACAGGAAACAATAATTAAAATAAAGGCAAATAAAGTAAAAATTAAATGCCAAATTGTTAATAAATAATTATGTTCAACATTCAACATCTTTATCCACCTTCTTGAAATAATTTATGGTGTTTTTTGGTGTTTTAATAGGCACTACTATTAAAAGCAAAATAAGTAAAATCATATAGTTGATAAAATAATAACTAACATCAATTAAACCATATAAACCTGAACCGATAAATGAGAAAAAGACAATCATCGCTGGCAATGAACGATCTCTAATTAATAAGAAATACTTTTCAAACATATGGAAACATAAACAAATTAGACCAAAACAACCAAGTGAATATAATGTTTGGAAAAATGTTCCATGTGACCATTGATAAGCATTTCCAGAAACATCAACATGATTAGTAAATGGAGCAAATAAACCATAACCAAATAAATAATGGTTTTTCATCTTGCTAAATACATCTTTATAAATATCAAAACGTCCATTGAATGATGTGATTTGTGATTTAAAAACATTTAAAAGTAGTTTATATCCTTCTCTATGGAAAAAGACAAAGACACCAATAAAAATAACAGCTAAAGCAGCGGTTATTAGTTGTGATCTAATAAATAATTTCTTATTGTTAGTTTTCTTAACTCCATAAATAAATAATGCTAATAATAAAAATGGTAAAACAGCAATTGCACCACGTGATCTAGTAACTAATAGACAAGCACTTTGAAAAGCATAAATGACAGTAAAAACGATATGTTTGATACCGTCAGATTCAAAAATAAAGTAGAAAGTAAAAGGTAATAATAACAATAAAATCATAGCAATGTTATTGCTAATACCCCAACCAACAACGATATCTTTAATCAAAAATGCTTGATATGGATCTTTTTTGATAGCATAGTTTACAAGTACTTGTAAGGATAAAAAGATTCCAAGGGCTACTAATATCAAAGCAAAATCTTTAAATTCACAATTGTTTTCACTAGAAAAATAAACAAATAGTAAAATAAGACAAGCACAAAATACTAACATTAAAAGAAATTGTTCTTTAAATACTTTAAAGTTACCAATACCACCAATTAAGCAAGCAAAGGCTAAAGCAACAATGCCATAAAAGAATGGTTTTATCTTAAATTTGAAACCAAAACGAATAATTCTTACAATAATACCAACAATACATAAACCAATTGCTACAAATAAAGACCAAGGCACAGTAAAAGCGTCAAATGGTCTAGCAAATACAAATGGTACAAAAGCAATTATGAAATACAAATAATATAAATCTTTCAAGAAAATAAGTGATAAACACGCTAAAATTCCAATGATTAATATAACAACACATTCCATTGGAAAAGCAACTTTTGAAGAAATTATTAATTTATTTGATAAATATGGAAAGAGCCAAAAAATAAACATTACAAAAGAAGCAATGCATAAGCTAATTAACTTCACATTTTTCTTAATAAAAAGCATATTTTGTCCTCTCATCCAAGTTTTTAAACTGCCTTAAGTATAGCATAATGGCCTAATAAAAGCACTCTTTTTTTATTCTAAAAAAAGACCATGTGCAAATTTACTTACTTTAGTTTATGCATTATTTTCATAAATGACACAACAATTTAATAAATTGTCGGTAGAATCGTTGTTTTTAAATTTATCGGTAAAAACAATGTTTTTAGGCTTTTAACAACATTTTTTTATCGATAAAATCGATTAAAATAAAAAAGAGTTTTTCAACTCTTTCTAATTTTGTATTTTTATTTCTTGTTTTTTATCTAAATTGTAGATAACAAGTGAGTTACCATCTAAATTTTCTCTATTCATGTCAACCCCGGTGATTCTATTATTATCATAGGTTGTGTAATAATAAATTCCTTTATCAGCATTACAACATGAGCTATAAATAGTTATTTCATAACCTTTTTCTAATTTAACACAGCCTCTTTGTTGTTCAACTGATTTAAGAATATGAAAGAATTGACTAACACTTTCTTCTTCACTATCGTTTGATAAAGAATTCATCTTAACAAATGTTGCTTTTACAAATCTAGATGCTGATGATAAATCACCAGGAAGACCTAATCCACCCATACCTCTACTATATTCTTTTAAATCTAATGATTTAGAAAAATTGTTTTTAATTGGCTCAATACTTAGATGCATATAGTTACTTAAGTTATGCATTTGAATATCAAATCGAGGGTTATTAGTTAAAACACCAACTGAATTTTCAAAGATTTTCATTCCTTCTTCTAAAGGTTCAACAACTATTGATTTTTCTTTATCAGCTATGATCCAATGAAGTGGTGTGGCTTTTAACTCTTCACTAAAATCAATGGCAGCGATATTAGTATTCTTTAATAAACTTAGTGCTTCATCAACTGTAGCACAAGTAGCTAACACCCAAGGAATTAATTCAAATGGAGCAATGTTTTTCTTTTTCTTATCAATTGGTTTATAAAATGCACTGTTAGGAAAATTAAGACCAGCCATACTAAGTCCTTTTTCATTTGTAGCATCATAAAACAATGGATAGTTATTATTTACATAGGCCATTCCTATTAAGGCATAATGCTTTTTAATTGCTTTTTCTTTACTAAAATTAAAGATAAAGTTTCTAGGAACAATAGTAACCGTTTCAAAATAAGAATATTCTAAATCAAAATTACGACCAAAATAATGATCTTTTGTCTTATAAGTGATTGCTGTACACATTATTTGATTTTCTTTCCGTCTAAAAAGGCATTTCCTACTCTTTTACCTAATACATAATAACCATGTGATACTGAATCATAAGTAATAGGTTGTAATAAATCAACATCAATCTTACCATCTTTTAATACTGATTCATCAGCACAAACATTAACGATATCAGCAACTAAATAACCAGATGATTCATCAAAACTAACTAATTTACATTCAAGAGCCATTTTAAATTCGTTGATAATTGGAGCATCAACAAATTCACTCTTAGATACTGTAAGATTAGCTTTTTCTAATTTGTTTGTAACACTATTAGCTGAAACTATACCTAAAAAATCTGCTTCAACAACATGATTTGCATCAGCAATATTAACACTGAAAGCTTTCCTTGCTAAAATGTTTTTTGTTGTCTTATGACTAGCATCTAAACAGATACCTATTTGATTAGTATCATGGATACCACCCCAAGCAGCATTCATAGCATTAGCTGTACCATCTTCGTTATAAGATGCAATAATTAAAACTGGCATTGGATAAAGAAATGTTTTCTTTCCAAAATTCTTTTTCATACAATATTTCCCCTTTCATAATAAAAAAGACGCATCTAGATTAAGACACGTCAATTAATTCTTATTTGTTTTCTTCGTTAGAATCGGAACTTTCGCTATTTTGTTCGTTGCTGTAATCGTTATTGTTACTTCCATACATTTCAAGATGTGTGGTTTGTTGTTGTTCAAAACTATCTCTAGCTTGTGTACTGATTTGTCTATCATCACCACGTAAACATAACGAAACAAGGAATAAAATAAATGGAACAACTGATAATAAAGCACCTAATAGTGATTTACCAATCATTTCTGTAACAGCTAATAGACCTAAGATGATAACTAAGGTCAAATGAATTCCAAAACGTTTTTGAATAGTTCCATTTGGATAAACTTTACGTTTAGGGCAACAAAATGCAGCAAGAACAACTATCGCAATTGATAGTAGTAAAACAAAAAACATTGAAGCTTTCATTGAAGAAGCAAGTTCTTTTGCTTGGGTAGGAGTTGCTCCTTCTTGTTGTAACATTTGAACAACCAAATCTTTTGAAGTAAGCATTATTACAGCACCTAAAAATAAGATTGAGCCAAGTATAATTGCAAAAATAGCACCAATTAATTCTAATGTTCTTTTTGTCTTATTGCGTTCAGACATATATATCACCATTCCCCTTTTTACATAAAATATTATAAAATATTTTGCTTTGTTTGTAAATACGGTTTTAATTAACGATTTTGTCGATAGAATCGATAATAATCAACAATTAAACATTAAATTTGAAGAAAGCAATATCTCCATCTTTCATCAAATATTCTTTACCTTCCAAACGATATTTACCATTATCTTTAACAGCACTTTCACTACCATATTGAATCAAATCATTATAGTTATAGATTTCGGCTTTAATGAATCCTCTTTCAAAATCTGTATGAATTATTCCAGCACATTGAGGTGCTTTCATACCTCTTTTAAATGTCCAAGCACGACATTCATCTTTTCCGGAGGTATAGAATGTTTCAAGACCTAATAATTTATAAGTTGCTTTTATTAATTTACTTAATCCCGATTCATCCATTTGAAATTCTTCCATGAATAATTGTCTTTCATCAGCATCTAAACTAGCTAGTTGTTCTTCAATCTTGGCACAAATTGGAATTATACTAGCATTTTCCTCTTCGGCTTTTTTCTTTAAGGCTAGATATTCCTTATTTTCATCAAAGTTTGTTAAATCATTTTCCCCCATATTAGCTACATAAATCATAGGTTTATTAGTTAGTAAATGAAATGATTTAACAATTAATGCTTGTTCTTTACTAAATTCAATACTACGACATGGTTTATTTGAAAGTAAAGTTTCTTTAATGGTTTTTAGTAATCCTAGTTCTTCAAGAGCAGCTTTATCTTTACTAGTAGTTGCTTTCTTTTCAATCTTAGAGATTCTATTTTCAACAGTTTCTAAATCAGCAAAGATTAATTCAAGATTGATTGTTTCAGCATCACGTATAGCATTAACACTACCATCAACATGTAAAATATTACTATCAGAAAAACAACGAACAACATGACAAATAGCATCAGTTTCTCTAATATTTGCTAAAAATTGATTGCCTAATCCTTCACCTTTTGAAGCACCTTTTACTAAACCAGCAATATCAGTGAATTCAAAGGTTGCAGCAACTCTTTTAAGTGGTTCATATAATTTACATAAATAATCTAAACGAGCATCTGGAACTTCAACAACTCCAGTATTAGGTTTAATAGTTGCAAATGGATAGTTAGCAGCTTCCACTTGTGAATTAGTAATTGCATTAAACAATGTAGATTTTCCAACATTTGGCATACCTACAATTCCCGCTGTTAATGGCATAATATCCCTACTTTCTTGCTTTTTCATTATAATTTTTTTTAGTCAATTATACAAGATACAATATGGCGTAAATTTGTTTAAAAAAATGATTGTATTAATGATTAATTTTTAACTATAATATAAGTAACAAAGGGGGTCTTTTTATGGATTTAAAAGGAAGTAAAACAGAAGCGAACCTTGCTATCGCTTTTGCAGGAGAATCTCAAGCAAGAAATAAATACACTTACTTTGCATCTAAAGCAAAAAAAGAAGGTTATCAACAAATCGCAGCTATATTTGAAGAAACCGCAGCAAATGAAAAAGAACATGCTGAAATTTGGTTTAAATATTTATGTGGTGGAGCAATTGCTTCAACTGCTGAAAACTTAAAAGCTGCAGCTGCTGGTGAACACGAAGAATGGACAGATATGTATGCTAATTTTGCAAAAGTTGCCAAAGAAGAAGGTTTTGATCGTTTAGCATTTTTATTCGATGCTGTCGGCAAAATTGAAAAAACTCATGAAGAAAGATATCTAAAATTATTAGATAACTTAACAGCAAATGAAGTTTTTGAAAAAGCTGAACCAGTTGTTTGGGTTTGCCGTAACTGTGGACATGTTCATGTAGGAAAACAAGCTCCTGAAGTATGTCCTGTATGTGCTCATCCTCAAGCTTACTTTGAATTAAAAGGACAAAATTATTAATTTTTAGAGGCCTTTATTTTAAAAATAGAGGTCTTTTTTTATGTAATTGTGTTACAATATTTATGCAAATCAAATTAAAAAGGAGTCTTAGTTAATGAAAAAGAAATTTTTGTTTTGCTTACTTGCAAGCACGATGCTTGTAAGCTGCAGTGGAAAAGATAACAATTCCTCAAGTAGCCCTGAAATAGAAAAGACTTATTATGCCACTGTTAACTCAACATATGATTCAGTTAACATTTATGCCATTGTTAATGAAACATTTGATATCAGTGATATTAATTATTCTTATCTATTTACTGGAACACCATCAATTAATGCAAATAGTGAATATGTTCAAGTTGATGGTACTAAATTAACATTCCTTAAAAAAGGAATCACTGAAATCACTGTAAGTGATGAAGAAAACATAAAGAGTTTCAAAATCAATGTTAGTATTAATGATAGTAAAGAAACTCGTTATGATTATCCAGCAATTGATTTAACAAATTATGTTAAACAAAATGAATTAGCTTCTACTGTAAATGCAACTACAACTTCAGTAACTTTAACAGCAGAAGGTTCTCAATGGAATCGTATAACATACGAATTGGCCGACAAATTTAACACTAACTATAGTGTTGAATGTGATGTCACATTTATTAGTACAGATGAATCTAGTAGATGGTTTGGTATCGTATTTAGAGACCAAGAAACTGAAACTAATAAATATCCATTTTTCCAATTTGACTTCAGGCAAAATTCTGGACTTTCTAATGCTATAGAAGTCACATATATGTTTGGTGCTGGAGCAGGAGATTACAACTATCCATATGCTAAATCTTGGACTAATGGTGGCCCTGGTGTTATGAATAATGGACCTATGCATATCAAATTCACTTTAGATGGTGCGGATTTTAAAGGTAGTATCAGTTATGGTGAATACACTGAAGAAATTAGTGTAACCCTTCCAAATATTAGTAGTGGTAACATTGGTTTCCAATGTGCTGGTTCAGTTGTTAAATTCGAAAACTTGAAAGTCGGTATTGTTGGTACTGAAAAAGTTACTTCAAGTGCCAATACATCCGAATCTCTCGTTAAAATTTCAGATAACAATAATAGTGTTGATCCATTAAAACCACAAATTATTAGTTCTGGTAAAACTATCGATGAAATCTATGGTATTAGCGCTAAAAGCAAAGAATGGTTCGTTCGTTTAAACAATCGTCAAGTTTATGATTTAAATAATGAATTAATGAAAGGTGTAACCTTAAACAGTATTATTGAAAACTTTAGAGGTGACTCTATTCCAAACATTCAAGTAGAAGATGAAAAATCATTAAATGTTGCTATTGAAGTATTAAAATCATTTGGTATCGTTGATGTTAACCTTTGGTCAACTAATGGTGCAATTCTAGACTTAGCTAGAAATACTATTCCTTATGCTAGACTTGGTTATATTCCAACAAATGTAACATCATTTGAAACATTTGAAGAAATATCTCCTATTTGTTTAGAAGCCGGTAAACATTATGCAAATCTAATCTTACTTGATAGTGCATTATTAAATAAAGAAAATGTCTTAAAGACTGTATTACTTGGTTATAGTGTTGTAGCAAATGCTAAAAATGGTGATAACTATTCTCTTATTGCTGGTGCTTTGGCAGGTTGTAAATTAATTCTTGCTAACTATAATCAAAATGTTCAACAACAAGCAGGAATATTATATAGTAATGATATATTTACTATTGATACAACTGCTCATTCATTATTATCAGTTCCAGCTGTTGCTGGTCATAGAGGTGCTGGTACTGATGGTACTAATCCATCTGTAACACTTCCAGAAAACACCATTGAATCATTTACATGGGCATTTGAACATGGCGCTAATTCAATTGAAATCGATGTTCATACAACATCTGATAAGAAGTTAATTGTTACTCATGATGATACAACCGGTAGAGTTTCAAATCAAAATCTAACAATTAAAAACGCAACACTTGCTACACTTCAAGCCTTACCATTAAAAGTTGGAAGCACTTATTCAACTGAATATCATATGCCTTCACTTGAAGAAGTATTTGATGCTTTCAAAGGTGATAACTATAAAGATAAAACTATCATGGTAGAAATAAAAGATAATCTAGTTGAAACTGGTATTGCTTCAATTGAAATGGCAAAGGAAATGGGTTGGTATGGCAGAATCAATCTAATTACCTTTAGTAGTAGCACAGCTCAAACATTAAGAGATTATGATCCATCTATTCAAGTATCATATCTAGGAACTGTTCAAAGAAGAAATGTTGATGAATATTGGGCAAGTGCTAATTCATATCTAAATAGTGGTGTTGGCCTTGCTTCACAACTTTCAACTGTTAGTAATGTAGCATTAAAAGAATCTAATGCACGTGGTCAAATGTACTGGTTATGGACATTTGAAACAGGAAATGCTAGTCAACTATTCTCACTTATTTCAGATGGTAATAGAGCATTCACAGTTAACTATCTTGATTTCTTTGCAAAGAGTCAATATAAACTATTTGGTGATGAATCAATCACTTTAAAGAACAATGAATCAAAACAACTTACAATCAAAGCTATGTCATATGATAAAACTGAAACCGTTCTAAACGATGCTAGTATCATTGTTTTATCTAACAATGCTACAGTAAATGGAAACACCATTACAAGAACTGGTAAAGGTGATATCTATGTTGCTTATAAGGCTAAAGTTCAATGGAATTTATATAATTCACCTTATTATTTCTATATCTATTCTGATATCGTTGTTATAAAATAATAATCGATTCTATCGATAAATTGTTAAAAAAGTCCTAACTTCTTTAATTAGAAATTAGGACTTTATTTTTATTTATTTTGTTTTAATTCGATCGTCTTTTAATGCCTCATAAACCATTGATTCAGTTGTCATTTTTTCAAAATGAACAATTGGCTTTTCTTTTTTATCAACATTCTCGGCATTAAATCTTTTATTTTGATATTTCCTTAGTTTAACTAGAAAATAGATAAGAGCAATAATAAAACCAATTAAAAGGCCCATTAACCAACTATGATTAAATAGATAAATAAAGAAAGTAGTTTTAAGTTTCAAAGCAAGATTTTTAAATATTGTTTTAGTTATTAATCCTACTAGTAATCCTATAACCATGATAAGTAATGAAACAATAGAGGTTGCAAAGATATCAGTATAATATTCATTTTTTGCTTTCCAACTTTGATTTTTCTTACAATTACTGCATTCATCATTATCAAGTAAAGCAAAATCATTATTATCAGTTGTTGCTTTTAACAAATCGATTTGTTTTTTGATTTGTTTATCAATTATTTGATATTTTTCATCAACAACTTCTTTTGGAATATCTAGATTTACAATACCTTCTTGTTTTTGTTTACGAACCATAACAGTATAGTTTTCTTTTTTTCTTATTTTATATTCATGGGTTACTTCTTCTTTACAATTTTCGCATACAAAAGAATAAGGAATTGTGACAATTCTTTCTATTGTGTATGTTTTAGTATGGAAAGCCGAAGTTTTGATGGCCTTTTTCTTATCTTTTGCCATTTATTTATTTCTTTGCTTTTTTAGTAGCTGGTTTTGCTTCTTTTTTAGCAGCAGGCTTTGTTTCTTTTTTAGCAACTGGTTTCTTTTCAGCTTTGGCTGCAGGTTTTGCTTCTTTTTTAGCAGCAGCAGGTTTCTTTTCTTCTTTTTTAGCTACAGGTTTAGCAGCCTTTTTAGGTTCTTCTTTGAAAGATTTAGCTTCTCTGATTGTACCTTTTTTACCATGTAGATAAACTGTTGTGTGTCTTGATTCAGCAAGTTCATTTGCAATCTTTAAAGCTTCTTCTTGAGTCTTTGTACGACGAACTGCTTTTTCCCCTTTGCCTAAAATTACTTGCCAGCCACCATCAGGATGTTTAGTTACATGATACTTTCCATCATTTGTAGGTTTTTCTACTGGCTTTGGACTAGCCTTTGTTGTTTTTGTTGTTTTCTTTTCCATTTTTTTTACTCCTTTTTAATTTTAATTAATTGATTATAAAGTTTTTTATATTTCAATGCTGATGAATTCCATGAATAATCACAATGCATAGCATTGCTAATCAAAGTTTGAAATTCATTTTTGTTATAATACATTTGTAACGCCCTTTGAATGGTGTACATGAAATTATTTGCATTATAACCAGCAAATGAAAATCCATTTCCCTTATGACTAAATTCATCATAAGCTTGAATTGTATCCTTTAAGCCTCCTACTTCATGAACAATAGGAATGGTTCCATATTTAAGGCAGATAATTTGAGCAAGACCACAAGGTTCAAATTCACTAGGCATTAAAAACAAATCACTACTAGCATATATTTTATGAGCCAATGTGTTATCAAATTTTAATACCGCCCTGAACTTATTAGGATACTTATTTTGAAAATATAAGAAAGAATTTTCAAGACTAGAATCACCACTACCAAGTAAAACCATATTAACATTACCTTCAAATAACTTATCCATGATAGATAACACTAAATTCATACCTTTTTGGGTGGCTAATCGACTAACAACACCAATTAATGGAACATCAGTATTTGTCGGTAGATTCAATGATTTTAGTAATTCTTTTTTATTTTTCTTTTTGATAACTTGATATGAATCAAAGTTATATTTATAAGCTATTAAATTATCAACTTCAGGACTATAAATATCATAATCAACACCATTTAAGATTCCTACTAGACTATCATTTCTTTGTTTTAATAACCAATCTAGCCCTTCACCAAATCTAGGTGTTTGAATTTCGTCTTTATAACTAGGACTAACAGTTGTAATCATATGTGAATAACGAATACCTAACTCCATTAAATTAACAATATCAGGATTACCATAATAATATTTATCTGATAAAGGTAACATATCTCTAACATGACCTATTTCAAACTTACCTTGATATTGTAAATTATGAATGGTATAAACGATTTTCATCTTTTGATAAAATGGTTGATATTGATATTTATAATCAAATAAGGCAGCCATAACACCGGTATGCCAATCATGAATATGTAAAATATTTGGTTTGAATTTGATAAAAGGTAAGACTTCAAAAGCGCTAGTGCTTAAAAAACAAAACCTTTCTAAATCTAAATCATCATAAGCTCTAGTAAAATAAAATTCATTATCTAGAAAATAATAAGTTATATCATTTTCAACATATTCAAAGACACCACAATATTGATGACGCCAATTCAAATCAACAAAGATATGGCCTAAGTGATGTAATTTATCTTGATATTTATCTTTGATGCATTTATATAAAGGCATCATAACTCTTACATCAACATTTGCTTTTTTTAAAGCTTTTGGTAAGGCAGCTAAAACATCTCCAAGACCACCAGTCTTGAAGAAAGGCTCAACTTCACTAGAAACCATTAAAACTTTCATATAGCTACCTCCTATCTTTTATAAGATTACTTTTTCTTTTGGAATTACCACTGGAAAATCTTTAGTTCCAATCAAGGTTTTTCCTTCATGAATGAATACTAATTTGTCAGCAATAACATTTTCTAAGGTACAATTTTGTTCAATTTCAGTTTGTTGCATGATAATACTATTTCTAATAACTGTGCCCTTTTTAATCTTAACACCTCTAAAAATAATACTATTTTCAACAGTTCCATCGATTTCACAACCATCAGCGATAAAACTATTCTTAACTTTAGCATTTTCAAGATAAGTGGTTGGAATAGTATCTTTAATCTTGGTATAAATTGTATATTCGTTGTTAAATAAACGTTCACGAACTTTCTTATCTAAGACTTCCATATTCACATTATAGAATTCTTGAATTGTGGCAATTCGTTTTAGATAAGCATGAATTTGATATGATTGAATATTTAATCTACCAATATTTCTAGAAATAAGGTTCATTAAATAACCTTTCTTTCCTCTAGCATGACAATTTTCAATAATGTGAATAAGTAAATTACGATCAATAATATAAACACCGATACAACGTTTACATGATTCGTTATAGTTAGTATTGATTTCAATATCAATTACTTCATCTTTTTCATTAGTATAGATAAAGGAATCTCTATCTGTTTCTATTTCATTTTTGTCGACAGTTTCATATAAAACTGTGATATCAGCACCTGTTTTAACATGATGTTTAAAAGCATTTTGTAAAGTTGCATTAACTAACAAATTGCTTTCAGATAAAATAACATATGATTGAGTTGAATGCTTTAAGTAAGAAAGCAAACTATATAAAGAATCAATTCGATTATCATGACCGATGCTTTCGGCACTAGCATAAGGTGGAAATAAATATAGGCCATATTTCTTTCTACTTAAGTTCCAGGCTTTTCCACTTCCTAAATGGTCCATTAAGGAATGGTAGTTGTTTTGAGTAACTACAGCAATATTAATCATGCCACTATTAACCATATCAGATAAAATAAAATCAATTAAACGATAACGACCAGCAACTGGAATAGCAGCAAGTGGTCTTCTAGCTGTTAACTCACCAATTTTAGTTGTATGTTCATCTGCAAATACAATACCTAATACGTCTTTCATGATAATTGTTCCCCTTTCTTATTTTCTTTGATAGATGTCGTAACCATCGACAATTTTCCAATTTTTACATTTTTATCAAGAACTACATTTGGAGCAATTAATGAAATACCATTGGAACATATTTTCTTTGATTCATATTCTGGAGTTTGAACCCCTTCTTCATTAATCGATACATTATTTTTAATGACACAATCATTACCAATAATTGCTTTATTGATATAAACATTTTCACCAATAACTGTGTTATTCATGATAATGCTATCAACGATCTTACTACCTTTTCCAATCTTAACACCACTAAACAAAATAGAATGAGATACTAAGCCATCAATTTCACAACCTTCAGTTACTAGTGACTTATTAACTTCACCATGTTTTCCAATATAATGAGGAGGTAAAGCACTAGAACGAGCCATAATTGGCCAATTAGGATCATCTAAATCAATATCAGTATCTTTTTCAAGTAAGTCCATATTAGCTTCCCATAAACTTGAAATAGTTCCAACATCTTTCCAATAACCTTTGAAAGGATAACCATATATTCTCATACCTTTCTTTAAGATATTTGGAATGACATCTTTACCAAAATCATGACTTGAATTGGGATTATTTTCATCAAGTAATAATTCTTCTTTTAAAACATCCCAGTTAAAAACATAAATTCCCATTGAAGCTTGGTCACTTAATGGTTTTTCAGGTTTTTCATCAAATTGTAACACTTTTCCAGTCTTATCATAGGTTAGAATACCAAATCTACTAGCCTCTTCCATTGGAACTGTGATAGTTGAAATAGTAACATCGGCATTTTTTTCAATGTGATATTTTAACATTTTAGAATAATCCATTTTATAAATGTGATCACCTGATAAAATAAGCACATATTTAGGATCAAAATCTGCTATGAAATCAATGTTTTGATAAATTGCATTAGCAGTACCTTTATACCATTCACCTTTTTCAGCACCCATATATGGAGGTAAAACAAAAACCCCACCATTGCTAACGTCTAGATCCCATGGCCTACCATTTCCAATATATGTGTTAAGTTCTAATGGTTGATATTGGGTTAAAACTCCAACCGTATTAATTCCAGAATGACTACAATTTGACAAAGCAAAATCAATTATTCGATACTTCGCACCAAATGGTACGGCAGGTTTAGCAATTTTTTTGGTAAGCGATCCCAGTCTTGAACCTTGCCCACCTGCTAAAATCATGGCAATGCATTCTTTTTTATACATGTTTGTTATTCCCCTTTTTTAAAAAACTTTTCTACACACATATAATAACATAAAAACTAAATAACAACAATTTTTTATTGATTTATCAATAAACTTCTAGTTTTTTAGTCTCTATTCTTTTATAATGTTTTTGAAATGAGGTATTAATATGTTAACTGTTGCAATTATTGGAACTGGTAGTAGAGGTGCTACTACTTATGGTGATTATCTAGTTGAATTAAAAGACAAAGTTAAGATTACTGCTATCTGTGATATTGATAAAAATAAACTAAAATATTATCAAAATAAATATCAAATTGATAAAAAATATTGTTTTGATAATAGTGTTGATTTCTTTAAGGCTGGAAAGCTTGCTGATGTTTTAGTTGTTGCTACTCTTGATAAAGACCATTATGATCATGCTATGAATGGGCTTGAACTTGGTTATCATCTACTGCTTGAAAAACCCATTTCACCATCTATTGAAGAATGTGTAGCCATTGAAAAGAAAGCAAAAGAAAAAAATCGTTATGTGGTAGTTTGTCATGTTTTAAGATATACCCCATTCTATCGGAAGATTAAAGATATTGTTGATAGTAATAGACTAGGTAGAATCATCCATATTCAATCACTTGAAAATGTTGGTTATTGGCATCAAGCTCATAGTTTTGTAAGAGGCAATTGGAAAAACTCAATTGAAACAGCTCCTATGATTCTTGCCAAATGTTGTCATGATATGGATTTACTAAACTGGATAAGCAATAAAAAGCCACTTCAAGTTAGTTCATTTGGCTCACTTTCATACTTTAAAAAAGAAAATAAACCTAAAGATGCTTCAGCCCGTTGTTATGATTGTAAGGTTAGAAAGACATGTCCTTATGATGCTATCAGATATTATGTTGAAAACACTAAAGATAAAGAAAATCTAGGTTGGCCATATGATGTTGTAGTACTAGAACCAACTAACGAAAAACTAAAAGAAGCCATGAAAACAAGTCCATATGGTAAATGTGTCTTTGATTGTGATAACAATGTTGTAGACCACCAAGTTGTAAATATTCAATATGAAGATGAATTAACAGCAAGTCATACCATGTGTGCTTTTTCAAAAGATTGCTATAGAACCTTAAAAATTTTCGGTACAACGGGGGATTTAGAAGCAAATACCCTTACCAATCAAATCATTGTTCATGACTTTTTAACTAATAGCGATGACTTAATTGATGTAACTAAAATAAATGATGATTTCACAGGCCATATGGGTGGCGACCATATCATGTTAAATGAATTCATTGCTCTTCTTGAAAATAAAAAGACTAGTTTAGATTCTAGCATTGAAAAATCTGTATCTAGTCATTTGATTTGTATGGCTGCTGAAGCTTCAAGACTTGAAAAAGGAAAGGTTATAAATCTTGATGATTATAAAGAATCAATCTTAAAAACTATCGAGTAAATCAAGTAAAATCATTAAAAAACCAAGTATTGCTACTTGGCTTTTTTATTTTTTATAGCTTCATCTACAATCTTTGGTACATATGGTGAAGTATCACCATTAAATGAAACAACTTCTTTTACAGTACTACTACTTGTAAAGATGTTTTCAAGTTCAGCACATAGAAAGATAGTATCAATTGTTTTATTAGATAAACCATAGTTATATGTAAATAAACTATATTCTTTTACAAAATCATTGGTTGTTCTAAGTCCTCTAATAATAGTTGTGGCATTTTTGGATTTAGCATATTCATAAATGAATCCTGAAAAAGATTCAACTTCAACATTTTCAATGTTTGCTTCTTTTAAACAAGCTTTTACTAAGGCAACTCTTTCTTCAACACTAAACAAAGGTTGTTTTTCAAAGTTTTTAGAAACTACCACATATATTTTATCAAACAAAGGACAAGCTCTTTTAATAATATCCATGTGTCCATTTGTAATTGGATCAAAACTTCCAGGATAAACCGCAATTCTTTTCATAATCAATCACCTTTCTTTAATTATACTTCATTTTCTAAATAATGACCATAAGTTACATCGGCTATTGTCTTATTTTCTTTATATTCATGGTTAATGGCTGCTAGATATTGTTCAATAACGTTTCTAACCATAACACTTGATTCATCAAAGAAATCAAGCCTTATAACTTCGACACCCATATTTTGAATTTCATCGATTCTATCTACTAAATGTAGTCTTCTACTATTATATATTGTTACATTACAATCTCTATCAGTTCCAATTAAAAACTTATAATCATAACGATCTTTTAGATAATAGTTGTTAATTTTACAACTACCACAATGCTTTTTGTTAAAGCCTAGTGTTCTAGCAATAAAACATTGCTTAGTTATCATGGTTTGTAATCTACCATATACAACCATTTCAAAGGTTGGAAGTTTTTTATTATTCTTTCTAACTTCAGTTAATAAATCTTTGATGTTATCTTTTGATAATTCAATAGATAAACCTATTCTTTCAACACCTTGTTTTAAAAATTCATTAACAGCATATGAATTAGTGATATTTAAATAAACATCTGTTCTTATTTTCTTGTTTTCATGTCTAATTAAATCACCTAATTGATTAATTAAATAAGTGTTTTCTTGAATATGTTCATCAGCATGATAAATCCTACTAAGGCAAGGAATAAGATGATAATTAGGATACATCTTTTTAGCTTGTAGATAAGTTGTATCATCATCGTAATAAATAGTATCAATATCTAAACCATCTAAGTCTTGTAATTGTTCTAGATTTCTAACTTTTATAGCAAGTTTTAGATTCTTACTATTAGGTTTATTTACTATTTCATAAGGATAATCTAAAACTATATCAGTATTAGTTCTATGATAAACATTTTCTCTTAGTTCATTTAGTTTTTGAATTGCATTTCTTCTAAGTTCATTTAATGTTTTAATTGGTATCATTAAGTTATCTTCGATATCAATCTTAATATCATTACAACTATAAATAGTATCATTAAGTTTTAATAAATGTTTTTTAACATTATCAATGGTCGCATTAGCTGTGATTGCTTTTTCAATAACAGTATCACCACAAACTTCAACACGATGTTTAAAATTATCATCAATGATTAGTTTTGGTATCATATTAAGACGAGCAATAAATTTCATACTGATATCAACTTTTTTATTGATTCTATCGAAAGTTTTTTGTATTTCTTCAATTCGTTTTCCATCTAAGCATTTATAAACTAAAGCACCTTTTTCAATCTTAGAATGAGTTTCAATTTCAATGGTTTCATTAGGATAAGCCTTGTTTACCAATTTATTTTTAACCATTATCTTGGATAAATAGAAACTCACATCTTCTTTTTGTAATATCACAATTTTGTCCTTTTGTTCGACAGAATCGTTAAGTTTAATCTTAATGTGATTATCATTTGAATAAATAACAACACCTATTTTTTTACCAATATGAGTTGGTCTAACATTGGTTGTTAAATATTGATTGTTTTCTTTTAAGATATAGCCATGTGTTAATTCACGATTAAATAGATTTTCAAAATCTTTCATTACTTGATTATTTTTAGTCATTCTTTTTTCTTTTTGATATTGTAAGATAGCATCTTTATAAGACTTAGTGATATAGGCTACATATTCAGGACTTTTCATCCTACCTTCGATTTTTAATGAAGTTATTCCTGTATCTATAATTTGATCTAAGACATCTAAAGTAGCTAAGTCTTTCATGCTTAGTAGATTCTTTTGAACCGCAATTGGTTTATTATTTTCAAACAAGGTATAGGCCATTCTACAAGGTTGAGCACATTTCCCACGATTACCACTTCTTTTTCCAATAATTGAACTATGTAAACAATTACCAGAATAACTAACACACAAAGCACCATGACAGAATACTTCTATTTCTATCTTAGTTGTTTCACAGATCTTTTTAAGTAATGGTAGTTCTACTTCACGAGCAAGTATCAACCTATTAACACCTAGTTTTTCAAAAAAAGTAACTTGATCTATACAATGGATGTTTTGTTGAGTTGAAACATGAATTCTAATCTTTGGATAACGGTTTTTAATCAACGAAATAAGACCTAAATCTTGAACAATAAAAGCATCTGCATCATTTAAATACAAAGTATCTAGATATTCAATCAATTCATTTAGTTCATTTTCAAATACTAATGTGTTAACAGCAATATAAACTTTAACACCTCTTTGATGTGCTTGTTTAATGATATCAACTATTTCATCAAGTTCAAAGTTTGTGGCATATGCTCTAGCACTAAACTTCTTAGCTCCTAAATAAATAGCATCGGCACCATTTTCAATAGCAGCTTTAAAGGTTAAACTATCTTGAACGGGTGCTAATAATTCGACTTTTTTCATGGTATTCAACTCCCTTGCTTATTCTATCATAAATTTGACTATATGAAATCACTTTTTTTAGCAAATAATTTTTTAAATAAAAATTTAATTTTTATTTATTAAATGCTATACTAGTTTATAGGCGGTGGTTGTATGGGACACGTGTTTAAGTTATTTATTAACATTATCAACGTTATTGTTAAGGTAATAATCTTTTTAACATCTTTCTTATTACAATTCTTTATTTTATACTTGTCTATTTTTTCTTTTCCACATTACTTTACACCAGCAATCTATGCTTTTTCATTATTAATCGCTTTATTTCCTGTTGTTCATATCTATAACAGTTCAAATAATTCATCCTATAAAATGTCTTGGCTTATTTTAATCTTTGCTTTACCTATTACTGGTACAATCTTATATATTTTCTTTGGCCAAGGTCGAAACTTTTCTAAACGAAAAGTGAAAAAACTAAAAGAATATCGTGATGAATATGAAAAAAAATACATGAATAAATATCTTAAATTTGATGATCCTGTTGATCAAAAGCTAGCAAGGCTTCTACAAAATGGAGCTAACATGCCAATGTTTGCCGATAGTGATGTAACTTTTATAAAAGATGGTAGAGAATGGTTTGATTTATTATTAGAAGATATCAAGAATGCTAAAGAATATATCTTCATGGAATATTTTATTTTAAGTGATGGTTATGCCTTAAAAACATTATCAGACTTATTAATTAAAAAAGCCAAGGAAGGCGTAATAATTAAAATAATCCTAGATGATATTGGTTCTAAAAAGAATCTAAAGCAAAAAACAATCAATGCTTTGAATGCCGAAGATAACATAGAAGTCGTAAGTTTTAATCCAATGGGCTTAGTATTTTCTTTAAACCTAAACTTTAGAAACCATAGAAAGATAACTGTTGTTGATGGAAATGTTGCTTATTGTGGTGGTACTAATATTGCTGATGAATACATCCATGAAGAAGAAAAGTTTGGCTATTGGCGTGATAATGCTTGTAAATACACAGGTATAACAGTTAATAGTTTTGTCTATCTATTTTGTCAAGATTGGTTTATATCTAGTAAAGAAAAACTTGATATGAGTTTATATTTCAAAAAAGAATATGAACCTACTAAAGAAAGTAGTGGCAACTATATTTGTTCATTTGGTGATGGTCCTGGTTCCGATTTCAATCCAGGTTATACTTTATTTAGAACTCTAATTGAAAATGCTAAAGAATCAATCTATATCTCTACTCCATATTTTATTATCGACAGAGACTTTATAACGACTCTTGAAAATACTGCTATGAGCGGCATTGATGTTCGTTTAATTATTCCCCATATACCCGACAAAAAAATCATTTTTGATATGACTTATTATCATGTTGGAAGACTTATCAAAAGTGGTGTTAAGGTGTATCGATATCTACCAGGATTCACTCATGCTAAAAACGTTATAGTTGATGGAAAATATAGTTTTAATGGCACTATTAACTTTGACTATCGCAGTTTGTTTTTACATTTTGAATGTGGTAGTCTCCACATCAATAAAGATTTAGCAAAAGAAATGACTAATGACTTTGTAAACACCATTAAAGAAAGTCAATTAGTTGAATATGATGTTTGGAAAAAGCGTTCAATATTTGTAAGAATCATTGAATTTATCGGAAGTTTATTTGCCCCATTGCTTTAAGGAGTGAAGTAGTATGCATGAAGTCTATAAACAAAAAAATCTACCTTATTTAACTGTTAAGGCTTGTCCTAAATGTGAAAGCCTAATCGAAAAAGATCAAACTATTTGTCCTAATTGTGGTTATTCGTTTGATAGTTCAAATAATAATCTTGATGAGTTTAGTACTACTAGTATTAATAGACCTGTCACTAGTAATGTTGATAGTAAGCCTAATAACTATGCAAGTCAACTAAATCAAGATAATAATGATAATAGTATCGTTCCAAGTGAAGCAGTTAATGCAAACAAAGAAGTAGATGATACTAAAACAGAAAAACATAAAATCAAAACATTAAAGAAAAGAACTATTTGTAACATCATTGGAATTGTTTTCTTTAGCATTGCTCTAGTGGTTTTATTATTTGGTAATTATATGTCTCTTAAAACAAATCCAAATAAATATGAATTAAACACTAGTGGCCTTAACATCTTGTTTTTAAAAGATAACATTTTCAGTTTAAAAAAAGGTGATGTTGTTTTATATACCATCTTTGGAAAAAGTGCTAACATTCAAAAGTTTGGTAATTATGCTATTACCATCTTATATTATTTGAATTTAGCTTGTTTAGCCTTTGGTATCTTATATTTTGTTATCAATCTAGTTAAGAAAAGAAGAGTTTCTTTTAGATTCATAGGCTGGTTTATCATTCCATCAGCCATTCTTTATTTCTTTTCAATCATTCATTCAATTATTCTAGAACATTCATCATTTATGAAAGAAATGGATTTAAAAGTAGATTCAATTGCTAATTATGTATTTATATCTGTGTTTGTTGCCTGGGTTATCATAGCATTCATGCTAGTAAAAGATTCAGGTGAAAAAATAAAAGTAGAAAAAAATAAAGATGACGATCTTTTTGATGATTAAAGAGGTGACTATTTATGAAACTTTTACTTATTGAAGATGAAGTTTCCTTGTCCGATGCCTTAGTTGACATTTTAAAGAAAGAAAAATATCAAGTTACTCCTATTTATGATGGTGAGGAAGGTCTTTACTATGCTGTTTCTAATTCTTATGATTTAATCATTCTTGATGTTATGCTACCTCATTTAGATGGCATTTCTATCTTAAAAGAATTAAGAAAACAAAAAATAGACACTCCTGTTTTAATGCTTACAGCCTTATCTCAAGAAGATGATATTGTAAAAGGCTTTAATGCTGGGGCTGATGATTATTTGTCTAAGCCTTTTTCAACGGCTGAACTACTTGCAAGAATTAAGGCTTTACTAAAAAGAACAGGTCAATACATTTATGATGATACTTTATCTTATGGAAATGTCACATTAAATCTAAAATCATATGTCTTATCTACCCCATATAATTCTATAAAAGTATCAGCTAAAGAATGTGAACTTTTAAGATTTTTATTTTCTAATCCTAGTTTTGTTGCTACTCGTGATGATTTAATCAACAAAGTCTGGGGTTTTGATACTGAAATAGAATCAAATAGTATTGAAGTATTTATCTCATTTGTCCGTAAAAAAATGAACTTTATTAAAGCTGATATTGCTATAGTTACAGTTCGTGGTGTCGGTTATCGATTGGAGCATAAAAATGTTTAATGAATTAAAAAGAAAACTATATAAGATGATCATTGCCTTGGGTGGTATTTTTACATTTATCATCTTTTTTGGTATTCTTTTAGGTTCATATTTTTCTTATCAAAATGAACTTGAAAATACTTTGCATGATTCTTTTAGAACAGCCGATAATGAACAAGCAATCATTCCTCAAAAAGAATCATGTGTTTTCTTGTTAATTTATGTCGATGAAAACGATGATATTATCTTAAATGATGAAGGAAAAGTTAAATACGAAATATTTCCTCAAGAATATGAAGAAGATGAAGAATTCAAACTTAAATATTCTTGGTGGTTTGATGGTTTAGCTGAAAATATTAATAAAGTATATAAAAAAGATGATATCTTTAAGTTCAATAATCGTCGTTATATTTTCAATAACATTGCCAAACAAACACTAAGCACCTTAAATAAAAGAATGATGCTATTTTCTATCTTAGATTACACTTCTTCTTATAATAACTTCCAAGTTATGTTCTTTTTCTTATTAGTTGGTTATACATTAGTTACCTTATTATTATCACTTGCATCATTTATTGTTGCTGGAAAGATTGTTGAACCTATTGCCGATTCGTTTGTAAAACAAAAAGAACTAGTTGCAAATGCGTCTCATGAACTAAAAACACCATTAACAATTATTTCAGCTTCTACTTCCTTACTTGCTGAAGAACAAGAAATAGAAAGTAAAGAAAAATGGCTAGCAAGTATCAATCAACAAACTGATAGAATGAATCAACTAATTCAACAAATGTTATATCTATCAAAAACCGAATCAAATTTAACTGTTGAAAATAAAGAAGATGTAAACTTAAGTGAAACAATTGAAAAAATAGCAATGGAATTTGATGCCATTGCCTTTGAAAGAAAGATTAACATTGAATTAAATATTCAACCTAATGTTATTTTTAAATGTAATGCTAATAACTTTAATAACTTAGTTACTATCTTACTTGATAATGCTATTAAATATAATAATGATAATGGAATAATAAGAATTACCTTAATCCAAAAGAAAAATAAAATTGATTTATCATTCTTTAACACTGGTAAAGGAATTGATAAAGAAAACATTGAAAAAGTCTTTCAAAGATTCTATAAAGTTGACCATGCCTATAGTCAAACATCAAATCAAAGCTTTGGCTTAGGACTTGCTATTGCAAAAGCAATAGTAACTCAAATGAATGGTACAATTAAGGTTGAAAGTACTAAAGATGTCTCAACAACATTTACTATAAAATTACAAAAAAGGTTATCGAGCGAACGATAACCTTTTCAAATGGAAAAAAATAAGGCCCTTTTGCAGGCCTTGAACAAAGTTTTATCAGAGGGGACTGATATGCTAATCTCTTAGCGTCTTTATATTAAAATAGTTTTATTAAATGAACATTAAAATTTAAAACTTTTTTGAAACTTTTTTATTTTGTGCTAATAACTAGAATAAAACTTTTTAGATGCATATGCTAAATTGAAGCGTTATATGGAGGATGATATCATGCGTTTCAATGGCTTTTTTAACAATGGTTGTTTTCCTGTGCCTAACCCTTGTTGTGAGCCCGTATGCCAAACATATGCTTGCAACCAAACAACCATTCCTGGCCCTGTAGGACCTCAAGGCCCACAAGGTATTCAAGGACCTGTTGGTGCTACTGGTCCTCAAGGATTACAAGGACCTACTGGACCACAAGGTGCTGTTGGCCCACAAGGACCTCAAGGACTACAAGGTGTAGCTGGTGCCACCGGCCCTACTGGGGCTACCGGACCAATTGGACCTACTGGACCACAAGGTATTCAAGGTTTAACTGGACCTACTGGGGCTACTGGCCCTCAAGGACCACAAGGACTTCAAGGATTACAAGGTGAAGTAGGACCTACCGGCCCTCAAGGGGTAGCAGGTGAAAATGGATTAACTCCAACCTTTACCATTGGTAGTGTTACTACTGGTCCAACCCCTAGTGTAACAATTGAAGGTACTGCACCTAACTATACTTTAAACTTTGTCTTACCTCAAGCTGCAGCTTAACGCATAGCCAAGATCCCATTTCTTAGAAAAATGGGATTTTTGTTTGTAGTTTGTTTGTTTTTACATTATAATGAAATCGAATTAAGGATGTGTTGATATGCCAAAGGCACTTAAAAAAACTCTAATTATTATAGGTTCAATTATTCTAACTTTAGCCGTTTTGACCGGCGTTTTATTACTTGTTGTTACTCATGATTATTCAGGTGCTAAACCAGTTTCAGTAGCAAATTGTACTAATCCTCATATATCAAAAACTGGAAAGCCTATGGTATCAGCTCATAGATCTGGTGCTGGCATAGCTCCAGAAAACACTATGAAAGCATTTGAAAATATCATTCAAAATCAAGATAAATTCCAAATTGATATCTTTGAATTTGATTTACAAATCACAAAAGATGATGAAATCATCTTACTACACGATGAAACACTTGATAGAACTAGTGATTCAAGAAAAGTATTTAATGTTAAAAATGCGAAGGTTCATAATTATACTTATGATGAATTAAGAAAACTTAATATGGGTGTAAATTTTGTCGATGAAAACGGCCAAAAACCATATGCTAACTATACCAGTGAAACCTTACCAGATGATTTAAAAGTTGTTAGGTTAGATGATGTTTTAGATTATCTTTCTAATTTTAAAAACTTTAACTTTATCATGGAAATTAAAGATAGTGGAACACTAGGTAAAAAAGCCGCTGATAGAATTCATGAAATATTAATTGAAAACAACGTTCTTCAAAGGACTATCATTGGTACATTTCATGGTGAAATAACAAAATATCTGGATAAAACTTACCCAGATATGTATCGTTCAGCTAGTGTTAAAGAAGTTATTGGCTTCTATTTAGATTCCTTATTTAATATTAAACGTAAAAATAGTCATTATAAATTTGTAGCATTACAAATTCCTGATGAAGACTATGTTGTAAAACTAGGAACAACACGTTTAATAAACTATGCTCATAAACATAACATTGCTGTTCAATATTGGACAATCAACAAGAAAAAAGATGTTAAGGATTTAGCTAGCAAAGGTGCTGATGCTATTATGAGTGATTATCCAGATATGGTTTATGAAACCATCAATGCTTGATATTTATTTTAATGTTACTTTGTGAGTCACATAGCCACATGAATTAGCTAATAAATTATATTCAAGGATGAATTGTAAACTGCTATGAGGTTTAACCTTAACAGTATAAGTAAAGTCATTATTGATTGAACCTTCAGGATCATCCTTGTCATTATGCATAATAGTAAACATAGGAGAGTTTTTAATAAGCTTTCCTTTTTTATTTCTACGAAGCACACATAATGAACCAGTGTTTCTCATATTAATGGTAACTGTCCTTTCTTTTTCACCTTGGTTTATGAAAGTAAAATAATCCATATAATCCATCATCCAGTTACCAATATTTGCAAGTCTACCATGGCCATCTAAATGGTCAGCATCAATACAAATTACTTCGTTTTTATCGTTAATTGTGTAATATTTAGTCATATCAGTTCCAACACCCTCATGACAACCTTGAGGATTGATATGAGTAACCCAATTAGTTCTTTTTTGAGTATGAGGTGTACTATTTAGTTCCTTATAAGGATAAGGGTTTTCTAAAGGATTATCATCATAATAATTAACGTATTCAACTGGTAAATCTTGACTCTTAGTTAAATCATTAAACATATAAGTAATCATAGTATCAACAACACCATGACAATTATCATAACCAACATATTGACTACCATAGTCATGACCATTACGGTTTACTACATATCCTTGGTGAGTGTTGTTATCTTTGATTTGTTTTGGATCTTGATAGACAAAGAAACTTCCTTCGGCTTCACCTAAAACTTCAAATAAAACAGCACCATTAGAACAGCCACCCGATACTAATTTATCAGCAGATTTAAAAACATTAATATGTTTATATGAATCAGCAGTAGTTCCACCCATTACATAAATATATTTTCCTTTAGGAATACGATAGGTAATAGGTTGATATTTCTTAGTCTTATAATTGTTTGAAAAATTAAAATAATCTTTGAATTTTTGTTTTTGTTTTTCTGTGAAGTTTTTAGGATCATATCTAAAATTAGCATTATAGAAATCAACCCATTCTTTTTCACCTAACCAACAACCTTGACCATCTAATTGAAAGCCCATGTTTAAAACTGTAACATAAATAGCTTCATTAGAAGTGTTTTTTACTTGATAACCATAATAGAATGGTTGGTCATAGTTATTATGTTCAAAGGTAAAGAAAACCTTTTTATAAGAAATATCAACACGTGATAAGGCTTTTCCCATATCATCAGCTGTTAACTTTTCAGGATTGTTACAATTGATATATAAACCATCATAATCAGATCTTTTAGTTGCTTGAATAATAGCAGGTTTTAATGGATCTACATCTCTTTTAGCGTTTTTATTTAATGATCTAACGTTTACCATTTCAAGTGGTTCATATGGCATAGTTGCCTTATTATGTAAAGGAGTAACCTTAATATTAATTTTATTAGTCTTACCTCTAAAAATAGATAAAAAGATACTATCGCCTTTCTTTAAATCAATGGTAAATGAACTTGTAGAACTTTTAATAACTTTATGAATAGCATTACGAATTTCAACCTTCTTTAAGCCCTTAAACTTTACTTCATAAGTATCAGTATAAGGTACTTTCATAATGTATTCAGTGAAATCAAATTTCTTTGTAAAGAAATCTTTAATAGAAGAAAATCTCATAGCATTTAACATCATTCATCCTCCTCACTATTTGAATCATTTTCTATTTTTTTATCATAGTTATCTAAAAAAGATACCTTTTTACCGGCAATTTTATAACCAAGTATCATGTCTAAAGTGACATTTGAAGCACTTTTAAAGATATTTTTTTCCACTTGTGGATTATAGGCTAATAAATCATGAATTAGTTTTTTAGTTGCTAATCGTTGAGAACCAGTATTATTGTTTTTAGCAACTCCTTCAGTAAACTTACAAGCACATTGTAGGAATTGTAATTGATGGAAATTCTTAAAAGCAATAATATCTTTTTCTCTTATAAAATACATTGGTCTTATTAATTGCATACCTTCATAATTAGTTGATCTAAGTTTAGGAAGCATTGTTTGAAAAGAACCAACATTTAACAAATTCATCAAGGTTGTTTCAATTACATCATCATAATGATGACCTAAAGCAATCTTATTACAACCTAGTGATTTAGCTATGTTATATAAGGCTCCACGTCTCATCTTAGCACATAAAAAGCATGGACTTTTATCTTGAGCATTAGCAACTTCAAAGATATCAGTATCAACAATCTTAGCATCAATTCTTAATAGTTCTAGATTATGTTTAATTAAGTCAAGGTTAGGTTTACTATAACCCGGATTCATAACTAGATATTCTATTTCAAAAGGAAAATCACTATATTGATGTAAATGTTGAAACAATTTAGCCATTACCATGGAATCTTTTCCACCTGAAATACAAACACAGATATGATCATTTTCTTGAATAAGTTCATATTCTTTGATAGCTTTTACAAACTTAGACCATAATCTTGAGCGATATTTCTTAGTAAGTGAATATTGATAAACATCTTGAATTTCTTTCATTGTTTTTCTTCTTCCTTTTTAGTTAATAAATCTTTTATAACTTCACTAGCTATTAGATAACCAGCTGAAGCTGGAACAAAACTAGTACTTCCTGGTGCTTTAGTTATCTTATTGCAATCATTGCTTTTAGGGCATTTATCTTGATAAGCACAATTAGTTTCGTTTACTACATTATTTTTAATTGGTAATTCTTTTGAGTATAACACTTTTAGCCGTTTCACTCGACGATTTTTAAGTTCATGACGCATAACTTTAGCCAGTGGACAAACACTAGTTTTATAGATATCAGTGATTTCGAGTTTACTAGGATCAACCTTATTTCCACAACCCATACAAGAAATAATGTTAACATTGTTTTCTTTACATTTCATGATTAATTCAATTTTTGCTGTAACTGTATCGATAGCATCGATAACATAATCATAATTTGTTAAGTCAAATTCATGAGAATTTTCCGGTAGAAAGAAGCGTTTTCTAGATTCTACATTAATATCTTTGTTTATTTTTAATAGATGTTCTTTCATTACATCTACTTTATATTTTCCAATGGTTTCAAGGTTAGCTACTAGTTGTCTATTGATGTTAGTAACACATACTATATCATCATCAACTAGTAAGAAATGTTTGATACCACTTCTAGCTAGTCCATCAACAACATAACCACCAACACCACCTATGCCAAAAATGGCAACCTTACATTTGCCAAGATAATCTAAATCACTATCAGAATAAATAAGTCTCAATCTAGAAAATTGATCCTTCATGTTATCCCTCCAATTGCTTTTATATTTTAGCATATAAAGCACCTGTTTACAAAATAAAAAGCCAAAATATCATATGACACCTTGGCTAATTATCAATTATCTATTTTATTTAAATAATAGTAGGAACTATGAAATAAACAACAAATAGTAAAAAGACAACTAATGTAACAATTGAAATGTTAGGACATGGCTTTTCTAGTCCTTCTTTATTTTTACTTGTAGCATATTTAATTAAATCAACAATGTAACAAATAAAGTTAATGAAAACATAAGAAATAATACCAATTCCAATACCTTTAGTAATGGAATATGTTAAAACCATCATAGCAATTGTTAAAAAAGCAGGAACAGCATTTTTAACAGTGCTAAAGTCAACATTTTTAACATTTTGCATCATTAAAACACCAACATAAATAAGTGCGCCAGCAGCTGCAGCACTAGGAATGAAAGCAAACAAAGGAAGTAAGAATAATGATAAGAAAAATAAAATAGCAGTGATAAGTGAAGCAAAACCAGTCTTTCCACCTGCTGCGATACCAGTTCCTGATTCAACAAAGGTGGTAACAGTAGAAGTACCAAATACAGCACCAGTAACAGTTGCAACTGAATCAGATACCATAATCTTGTTATAGTTTAAAGGTTTTCCAGTTTCGTCAAGTAAATTAGCATTAGTAGCACAACCAACAACAGTTCCCATAGTATCAAACATATCAATCATACAGAAAGTAATAACTAACATTAATGAGGTCATAAATGAGCCTTCAGGAAATTTAAAACCATCTTTAAAGGCTGAAGCAAAGACACCTTCTTTAGCTGAGAAATAATATTTAAAACTATTCCAGAATTTCCAAGTGACACCAGGAGTTTTACCAAGTAAAATATTAATATCAGCAACTTTTAAAGGAATTGCTACAACGGTAGCAATTAAAATACCATAAATAACAGCACCTTTTACCTTATAATGAGATAAAACGGCAATGGTAATCAAACTAACTAAGGCAACTAAAGCATATGTGTAACCATATAAATTGCCGGCAGAATCGGTTAAATGGCCGGTAAATATTTTAGTTAAATCAACAAATTCAACAAGAGTATAAGGATTAGCGACAACGATTTTTGCATTTTGCATACCAATAAAAGCAATAAATAAACCAATTCCAACTGGAATTGAACGTCTAATACAATTAGGCATGCCATCAAAAATCTTTTCTCTTAAAGTTATCCATTTACCAGTCGTTTTATCTTTTTTTATCGGTATAATCGATAAAACTAGAAATAAGACACCGGAAATAAACACTAACAATAAGGCATTAGCAAGAGAATAAGAATAACTATAAGCAAAAGCACCAACACCACCACCAATAACACCACCAAGAGTTGAGTTTAACCCCATGCCTGGTGCTTGTGCTAGTGGCATTTTAGCATATAGTGACATTAATAAAGTACCGATAATAGCACCAAATGCTGTAGCAATAAAAATAGAGGCCCATCTAAAATCAGAGGCGCCTCCATAAAGAATTTGACTAGGGTTTACAGTCAAGATATAAGCCATTGCTAGAAAGGTTGCAATACCGGCAATAATTTCTACTTTAAAAGATGAACCATTTAAAGTAATCTTGAAAAAATCGTCTAGTCTTTGTTTAAAACTTTTCTTGTTCATAAAGAACCTCCTTTTCTATTATCAAAAAATGATTCCAATCATGAGACGGAATCATTTCAAACAATAGAAAAGAAATGTTTATTCCGTCATAGTCCTAAATTTACGGTTTAGGGTAGAAACTGCTTACCATATTAAAGCGATATATGACTGAAAATCTTTTTAAGACATCCTTAGTATAATGGCTAAGTTAAACCTTTTCAATTAAAAATTTAATGTAAGCGGTTGCAACTTTTACTTGCTTTCAATGTTTTTAGATTTTGGCAAGATTTTATCTAAAAGAATACCAATAATTGCTGATAAAGCCATGCTTGTAAAGTTAAATGAACCATATGATATACAAGCGCCACCTAAACCAATAACTAGCATAACTGATACGATTATGAGGTTTCTTGTATCTTTCATATCAACCTTAGCTTCCATCAAAGTTTTAAGTCCATTAACACCAATAAAACCATATAAAATCAAACAAACACCGCCAGTTACGGCACCAGGAATAGTTGCTATAAAAGTGGTAAAAACATTGATAAATGAAAGTAATATAGCAATAACTGAAGCTAGTCCTGTAACCCAAACTGATGCAACTTTACTGATGCCAACCACTGATGTATTTTCACCATATGAAGTGTTAGCAGGTCCACCTACTAAAGCAGCAAATGAAGTAGCTAAACCATCACCTAGTAAAGTTCTATTTAAACCTGGATCTTTTAAATAATCTTCACCAGTGATTTGACCTAACACTTTATGATCACCAATATGTTCACACATAGTAACAAAAGCAAGAGGAATAACACTAATAGCAGCAGCAAAGTTTACTTTAACCATTGATATTCCGGCACCTAAGTCTTTATTAGTCCAACCTAGAAACTTAAATTCAGGTAGTGTAAACCATTTGGAAGGAGTTTTAATGACATCAACTAGTTTAGTAAAATCAACCAAAGTTCCATAATCTTTAAAAGGAATCAGCCCAATTAAAATAGCAAGGACATAACCTGCAAGAATTCCTACTAAAAATGGGACAACCTTTAAAAAACTTTTGGCTTTAATTGAAATAAAACCAATGATTAACATGGTAGCTAAAGCAACAACTATTACCCGCCAATCTTGAATAACACCACTAGTTGGAATTAAACCGGCATTAGAACAAGCAGTAGAGGCTAGTCCTAAACCAATTATCACAATCATAGGTCCTACCACTACCGGTGGTAGTAACTTATTTAGCCAATCACTTCCAACAAAAGTGATGATAAGTGAAATAAGCATATAAATAACACCAACAATAAATAAGCCAGTAAAAGCAGCACCATAATTTTTACTGCCGCCACCAATCATCAAAGCAGCATTGATATAGGCAATATAAGCAAATGATGAACCAAGATAAATTGGCACCTTTCGTTTAGTACATAAAATATAAATTAACGTACCAACCCCTGAACAAAACAAGGCAACAGATATGGATAGCCCTGTAAGCATAGGAACTAATATCGTTGCAGAAAACATAGCAAAGACATGTTGAATACTTAAAGCAATCCATTTTCCTGTTTTTGGCCTATCTTTTGGCCCTAGTAATAGTTTTTCTGCCATTTTATTTTCCTCCTTTTTTATAAAAAAAGGAAACTACCTTGACTAGATAATTTCCTTAAGAATCAATTGATTATAAAAACAAAGATTTAAAAAAGAGAGGTTAGTTTTATTCTTGAATTTAGACTTTTTCATATAAACCACCCTTCCTTACTTGCTATAATTGTAAAGGTAAGATTTAGATTTTGCAACCAAAATTAACAAGAACTTTTTTTGTTTTATATTATAAATAAAACAAGTTTTTTTATGACTCCATGAAGTACTTTTTATTGTTTAGTAATCTTTTATCATTTGGTTTTATTTCTAGGGCTTTATCTAGATAATACATGGCCTTTTTGTTATCTTTTAGATAATAGAAACTCATTGAAAGCAAATCATAAGGAAGTTCATTAAAACTAAAGGCTTCATTGATATAAGTATATGACCTTTGAGTTATCTTAAGAGCTTCATTTAAATAATAAATAACCCCATAATAATTCTTTTCTTCATAAAGTAGTAAAGCTAGTTCAACATAGCCTTCTCTTAGATATGGAGCTTCTAAAATTGCTCTTAAATAGTTTTCTTTTGCTTTCTTATTTTCTTTTTTATGATAATAGCATCTAGCTAGATATCGATAAGAAGCAGCTCGTTCATCAAGCCATGTTGCACTCTTAAGACTTAAATGATAATTCAAGGCTTCGATAGCCTTATCATAATAACCATAATAAAGATATTCTCTACCCAAATAATGCACGTTTCTATCGTCAGTTTTATCTTCTTTTACTGATAATTCAAGCAATGGTAAATAACTTTTTCTTGACTTGGTTTTATCAGGATAATGATTAAGTTGAAGGCCTTCTACAAATTGGGGTTGTAAACTACTATTTCTAGCATGGGTGATTACTTCATGAACTGGATGTTTCCAATAAAAATCATGTCTAGCATGAATCTTATTTATATAAAATACTGTGCCCTCATTACCATCTTCATCAAATGACCAAGTATAACGATAGGATATAAGTTTGGTATCATTTTTCCAGTTTCTCTCGACAATTTTACGCCATCCAGGGTTAAATCTTTCATCGATATCTAGACAAACACAGATATCAACATCATTACTAACCATAGCAAGGCTATCATTACGAGCCACGTCAAACCTAAAGAAATCATAATGTTTAACTTGATAATAAACATTACTGTTTTTAAGTATTTCCACACTATTATCAGTTGAACCTGTATCTAGAACATAGATTTCATCAGCTTCTTTAACGTTTTCTAACCATTCTTTTAAGTTTTTTTCTTCGTTTTTACATATTGCATAGACAGCTACTTTATATTTGTTCATAAAATTCACCTTCATTACAATATAAAAACTTGTCTTTAAAAATATGCCAAAAACATTTTTTTATAAACTGCACCTAGATATATTTATATATCTAGGTGATATTTTGCTTTTATGTTAACCATTTGAAAAATATTTATTTTTTGTTAAAATATTTTTGGTGATTTTATGGCCTTGTTTGATTCTATTTATTTCCATGGTACTTATCGATCATATCAACAAAGAATCATTGATCGCTTTTCAACCTGGAATGATAAACATAAAATTCACATTGTAGCAGCTCCCGGTAGTGGTAAAACTACCCTAGGTATTGAATTAATCATAAGACTAGATAGACCTTGTCTAATTTTAGTTCCTAGCATTACCATTCGTGAACAATGGCTGCAACGTTTTAAAGATGATTTTCTAGATGATAAAACTAAAATGAATTATTTCATTTCGAATGATATTAAAAAACCAGCCCTTATTACTTGTATAACCTATCAAGCCCTTTATAGTGCTTATAAAAAAGAAAAAGAAATCGAAGAAGATAATACATTACAAGATTACACTAGTTTTTGTTTACAAGATGTTTTAAAAGAATTAAACATTAATACGATTTGTCTTGATGAATGCCATCACTTAAGAAATGAATGGTGGAAGGTTATCGAAAATGTCGTTAAAAAGATAGAAAACGTTACAACCATATCATTAACAGCAACACCACCATATGATGCTAGTTCAATTGAATGGAAACGTTATACCAATCTATGTGGTCCAATTGATGAAGAAATCTATGTACCAGAATTACTAAAAGAAAACAATCTATGTTTTCATCATGACTTGGTTTATCTTAATCCATTGACCGATAAAGAAGACTTAGTTATCAAAAAATTTCTTACAAATGCTAACAAAGTATATAAAAAATATGAACACAACCAAACATTACTTAAAATAGTAATGGAAAACAACGCTTATAAGAAATATAAAATATTTAAGCAACAATATTACTATAATGCTTCTTATTATCGGGCTTTAATATTATTCTTGAATCATAACAAGATAAAGATATCACCATCAATCAAACAACAATGTAATATTGAACCATTTAACATTTCACATATGGAAATATTGCTTCAAAATCTTTTGTTTGATGATTTAAAAAAATATCAAAATCAAGATTTTTTAAATCGTATTAAAAAAGAATTAATTGCTATGAGATTAATAAACGATGGCAAGGTTAATCTTATCTTTGATGAAAGACATTCTAAACTATTTGCCGAAAGTCAAAATAAATTAAATTCAGTTGTTGAAATAGTTAAAAATGAATATAACACTCTTAAAGATAATCTTCGTCTATTAGTACTAGCTGATTATATAAAAAAAGAAACCAAAACATCAATCAACAACAATGAAAAAACTATCGATTCTATCGGCATTTTACCTATTTTTGAAACACTTAGAAGACAAGAATTATCAATTAATATATGTCTTTTAAGTGGTAGTCTTATCATTGTAAATAAGAATGCCATTGAAGAAATAAAAAATAACCTAGTTGAAAAAAGTGGTATCCACTTTAAAGAAATAAATAAATCTAATTATTATGAAATTCAAAACTTCTATTCACACCAAAAAGAAATAGTAAAAATAATGACAAGACTATTTGAAAAAGGAATCTTTAATGTAGTAGTCGGTACTAGAGCCTTACTAGGAGAAGGTTGGGATGTTCCATTTGTTAATAGTCTTATCATAGCTAGTAATAATAGTTCCTACACTACATCTAATCAAATCAGAGGTAGAGCTATCAGAAAAGATTTAAATAATCCTGATAAGGTATCAACCATCTGGCATCTTGCAAGTGTTTCTTGTACTAATCTAACAGTTAATCCAGACTTAGATATCTTAGATAAAAGATTTGATGGTTTTCTAGGCCTTGATTTAGATGAAAACACTATTGAAAATGGTATTGAAAGAATCACTAAGAATCAAAACTTTAATAATGAGAACTCAATACAAAACCATAATATGAAAATGTTAAATGATGCTTCCAATAGAAACCTTATAAAACAAAAATGGTTATTGTGTCTAGAAAGTGCTAAACATATTGAAACAGTTCAAAATGAACTAGTCTTAGATAAAAGATGTTTTAATCGTTCATTTTCTTTCTATAATGCTCTAGTTCAAGTAGCTTTAATTGTCTTTCTAGGTGTCAATGCTTATAGTACAGCATCACTTCTATCACTTAAGAAATTCTTTCCATTACTATTCTATATTCTAGTTATTGTTGTACTTAGTTCTTATTTTGTCTTCCTCATGTTAAGAATAACTAGGTTACTAAATAGAAAACAGAAATGTTATTATCTAGCTAACACCTTGCTAGATGCACTTAAAGATATAAATGTGGTAAAAAGTGAAAACATTGATATCAAAGTAAGAAAAAGAGCTAATAAGATGGGTATCTATCTTGAAAACGCTACAACATATGAAGAAAACGTTTTTATCGACAGTTTTGTGCAATTGTTTGAATATCCAGATACTGTTAGATATATGTTATGTAGACCTAAAATCTTCTTTGAAGAATATTATATAGTTCCTGATTTATTTAAAAAGAATAAAGAATTAGCTACTATCTTTGAAAAAAGAATGAGCCATGCTTTTGGAAAGCATACCTTATACTTTACTAAATCAAAACAATTCAAAGGTATCATCTTACAAACCAAGGCTAGATATCAAATAAAGTTCCCTAAATTCATAATTGAAAAGAAAAAAAGCATAAGAATAAAGAAAAGAAAACTCAAAAAACTACAAAATTCGCTATAGGTTTAACATTTTTTATTAATTTTTAAAGTTTTTTATTGATTTTAGTTTCTTTTAGTGGTAAAAAATAGATGTCAAAGACCATCATCATTGTTATCCGCAATGATGCAAAAGCTTTTAAGTTAATGCTTAAAGGCTTTTTTATTCTTTAACACCACAGTGGTTTTACTACCATTTTGAGATGTTAAGTTGTTATTTCATGTACAAAATTTCTTACATCCATTTCTTACAAAACGGTTTTTAATTGCTATTTTGTTTGAACGTGTTATGATGGATTTAGAAAAAGAAAAACCCAAAGGGGAAGGCGATAAAAACGTCTAATTTATTAGCATTGAAATTTTAAATATTTCTAATTGCAAGAAACTTTTAATTTTTTTATAGGTTTTACCTCCTGACAAAGGTAAAAAGGCTAACAAATTCTACTAGGATTCCAAACTTTTTCTTAACAACATCATGAATTAGTTTTGTCAAAAAACTTAATAAATTCTACTAGAATTTCAAACTAACAATTTAATAACTTCTTTGTCTTTTTTGTCAAAAACTTAATAAATTTTACTAGGATTTCAAACTACTACGTCACGAATTAGTTTAACTAATTGTCAAAAACTTAATAAATTTTACTAGGATTTCAAGCAAGGTTTAAGAAAGAATGAAAAAACTTTAGTCAAAAACTTAATAAATTTTACTAGGATTTCAAGCATCAAAGCTAATATTTCTTTTTCAAGTTCAATTGAATTAAACTAATTTAATTGGACTTTTTTTATTTCATATAATTATTCATTTATATATTTAATATATAACTTTTATATGTAAGTTTTTTGTTACTTTAAAGACTCCCAAAGCAAAAATCCAAAAATAATCATTGAATTTAACGAAAATAAGTGGTATAATTGCGTATTATCATATAAAAAAAACGAAAGGGGAAACAATTTATGAAATCAAAAAAGAGTTTTTTTGGTTTGGCTGCGTTATTGTTTGCACTAGTTGCCTGCACGAGCACTGGTTCAAACTCTAGTTCTAGTTCAACCAATGGCTCAAGTGGTTTTAGTAGTTCATCTACACCAGTTTCTTCAACTGATAGTTCATCTAGTACAACTAGCGAATCATCAACTGGAACTACTGTAGGTAGTTCAACTACAACCACTACATCTAGTACAACTACTAGTAGTTCATCAACAACTGATGACAAATCTGATAGTTCTTCTAGCAGTTCATCTTCTAGCAGTAGTTCAACTTCTAGCAGTTCATCTTCTAGTAGTAGCAGTTCATCTAGTAGTAGTTCATCAACTGATAGTTCATCAACTGGTGATTCAACAACTCCTTCAACTGATAGTTCATCATCAAGTCCAGTAACTCCTGAGAAATACAAAGTGGTA
Source organism: uncultured Bacilli bacterium (assembly GCA_947627355.1). GTDB lineage: Bacteria > Bacillota_I > Bacilli_A > RFN20 > CAG-631 > Caccosoma. Next base: position 67,943 of record CANQVX010000001.1, read on the forward strand.
TTACCTTCAATTACTGGAATTGAATTTAGTGTAAAAGATGAAGAACCAACAGCTGGTACTGAAGTTCTATTATACGTGCAAAATAATTCATATTTAAGTAAAAGAGTAGACGAAGTTAAAATGAATGACACCGTTCTACAAGGATATCCTTCATCAGTGGAAAACGTTACAATTTATAAATTCGATATGCCTACTGGCACTGATGCAACTATCACTGCAAAAGTAGTAGATGTATATCAAATTAAAATTGCTGATGAAGTTAAAGACTACATTACTTTAGATTATAGCATTACACCTCGCGTTGCTGCTGCAGGTGAAACGGTACAATTTAAAGTGGCTTCATATGCAGGTTATTGGTTTAAATATGTAACACTTGTTGAAGATGATGTTGTTTTAACTGAACAAGGTGGCATTTATTCATTTACTATGCCTGCAAAAGCAGTAACAATTACTGCAACAACTGGTACAAAAGTATTTAGAGTTAACTTAAAGACTGCTGATGAAGAAGCAGAAGATTCTAAATATTATCGTATCGTTGGTATTCAAGATGGTCAAACATTTAAAGCTGGTGAAACTGTTAAATTTACAGTTAGTGTTATTGGTTATGACACTAAGATCAGTAAAGTGCTTCTAGAAGGCAAAGATTTAGAATTAGCAGAAGAAGCAGTTGAATACAGCTTTGTAATGCCTACTTATGATGTTGAAATCTCTGCAATTTGGGATACTATTTATCGTCATGTTGTAGCTGTTGATAGTGAACACTTCACGGTAGAAGTTAAGGCTTTACGTGATGGTGATGATGGAAAAGAATTTGTAGACATTGATCACGATATGTTATACAACGACAAAGTTTATATTTTCGTAACTGAAAAAGAAACTGAAGTTCCTCATAACTTTATAACAAACGGTTTCAAAATCAAAGCTGGTACAGATAGTGAAAACTTAACTGATAAACCAACAATTTATACATATAAAGAAGACGTTGGTGAAGAATATAAAGATGTAACATACTTTAGTATTCCTAACTCAATGACTGATGTTTATTATCAAGTAACTGTAGAAGAAATTGAAGCTCCGTTCAAATATAGTCCATTTGTTGGAACTTATGAAAGCGGATATTATTCTGGCAGTTCATCTTCTAACGCCAATTTTACTTTAGATGAAATTGGTAATTATAGTGTAAATGCGGGTTATTATAGTTATGATAAAGGAACTATAACTAAAGAAAATTTGGTTGAAGGCGACGAAAATCATTATTTCTTTGAAAATGTAGAAGGAAGCACTTCATATAGACGTCATTTCTTCTTCCGTGTTGATAGTGAAGATAAAAATCCAATAATTATTTTTGCAAAAATTTCAAAAGGATCTTCTCAATATTCTTGGTCAACAACTTCAACATCTGATATTTCTTTGTTTGCTAAAGGAAAAGGAGATATTGTATCAGTATCTCAAGGCTCAATTAAATCAACTTCATTTACAGTTAATGGTGTTGGCGTGTTCTTTAACTATACATTTAATAAAAGTGGAACTGAAAAAACTGTAAACGCTTGGTATGATTTTGCTGAAAATAAAGTTACATGGGATTTAAAATTAGTTATTTTAAAAGGCGTTAATGGTGTAACTGTTGGAGATGTCATCGGATTGCAACAAAAAGATGGATCTTATTTTAAATGTTTATCTATTTCAAGCGTTCCATATTCTTTCGATGGTAAAACCGCAAATTATTCTGCTAACGAAGTAACCCCTTCTAGTGAGGCTGGAACTTATACAAACGATAAAGATTTTGGAAATTTAGTTCTTAACGGCTTTGGAACAGGTACATTAAATGGAAGTAACATTAGTTATACATATGACGATGAAACTAAAGAAATTGTAGTTACAAAAGAAGATAAAGAATATATTAAGGCTACTTTAAACACTGATGATGGCACATATGAAGTGACTTATGATAGTCTAACTATGAATTATTCAGTTTTAGTTAGAACATGGTCTGTTGAAAACGAAACTAAAGCAAATGATTTAGCTGTTTCACTTGTTATTGATGAAACAGGAAAAGCAACCTTAAATGCTGCTGACACAGTTGAAAATTGGAACAATATTGAATTCCAATTCAAATCTAGAAACGGTAACAAATATACATTTACAAGTGCTGAAAATGGTGATTTAGTTGTAACTTATGATACTGAAGACGATACAATTACATTTGTTTATGAAAAAGGCGGTGCTGATGGAAGCACAACCTATTCTCCAGACAAACATCTAATGCCAGATTTAATCGGAAAACAATACGAAGGAAAATCTGGTTCTTACACTATGATAATTTATTTTGGTGAAGAAGAAGGAACTGCTGATGTTGTTTTCGGTAATAGTAGTAGAAGAACATCGACATATGTAATCTCGGATGATGGAAAAACAATTACTATGACATCTAGTGTTGGAGCTTCATCCCCAGCAGTTTTTGATTTAACTATTCAAGAAGACGGAACATTATTAGTTGGAGAATTTAGTATTTCATATTTCTTAAATATGTCCGCTTCTAATTTTGAGGGCACTGTCTTAACCCTCGTTAATGCGTAATATGAAAGGAGAACGAAAACATGAAACTAAATAAAAAATTTGTTTTGCTTCCTGCTTTATTATTATCTTTAGTTGCTTGTAGCAAAAGCCAAAATAAAGCATTAGAACAAAGTAAACCTTTATCTGATTCTTTACAAACAGTTGAAGAAGTCGAAGCATATAAAGTTGTTTTACCAAATGAATTTGGCGTTCAATTTTCAGTAAATAACGAAACTCCAAAAGCATTTGAAGAAGTTCGTTTATATGTACGCATTACTACTCCTCTATTAAAAAGAGTCGATAGAATTACAATGAATGGCCAAGTTTTAAATGGCTATTATGTAGAAGAAGACAATGTTACAATTTACAATTTCAGAATGCCACTTAAAGAAAATGCTGTTATCGAAGCAGATATTGCTGAAGTATATGAAATCAAAGTGGCTGAAGAAGTTAAAGATTATTTAACTTTAGATTATAGTGTTACACCTCGCGTCGCTGCTGAAGGTGAAACGGTACAATTTAAAGTTGCTACTTTCCCAGGTTATTGGTACAAATATGTAACTGCTGTTGAAGATGATGTTGTTCTTCAAGAACAAGGTGGTATTTATTCATTTGAAATGCCAGCACATGCTGTTACTATTAGTGCAACAACTGGTGAAAATGAATTTACAGTTTATTTAAAAACAGCTGATGAAGAAGCTGAAGATAAAAACAATTATAGTTTCGTTGGTATTCAAGATGGACAAACTTTCGCTGTAGGCGAAGATGTAAACTTTACAATCAGTGTAGTTGGTTACAACACAATGATTTCAAAAGTTATTCTTGATGGAAAAGCCGAATTAGAATTAGATGAAACTTCATCTCAATATAGTTTCAAAATGCCAGCATATGACGTTGAATTATCGGCACTTTATGATACACTTTATCGTCATGTTCAAGGTGTTGATAGTGAACACTTCACTGTAGCACTTAAAACTCCAGATAGAGATTCTAAAGAAGAGGTTCCTCCTTTAATTCCGGTTGATCATAACTTATTGGCTAACGATGAAGTTTATATTGAAGTAACTGAAAAAGAAAGTGATGTACCACATAATTTTGTAGCAAACGGATTTAAGTTCAAAGCAGGTCCTGATGCTGAAAACTTAGTAGATATTGATCCACTCTATGTAAGAGAAATGAATTCAGGTTATAGATATGGTGAATGCAGATATTTCAATCTTCCAAACTCAACAACAAACATCTATTACGAAGTAACTGTTGAAGAAGTAGAAGCTCCATTCAAAAACAACCCAATTATCGGTGAATATGATGGCGGATTTAGTCCTTCATCATACAATTATGGAGCACCATCTAACGAAAGCACAAAAATTGATGCTTTTGGAAAAATTGGAAAATATGCAAGCTCATCATATCAATTAACACAAGTAGATGAAAACGGCAAACATTATTCAAGTCCAAACGGGTACAATAAAGATTCACAATATTTCGTAAATGAATCTAATGATGCAATTCTTTACCTCGTAGGAGCTTCTAGTTATGTGTCATATAAATATAATTCTAATATTACTTCTTATACTAGTAAGTATATTGTTTTATATTCTAAAGGAAGAGGACAATTATATACAAGTTCATCTACTGAAACATATGCAATTTATACCGGTTCAGCTGATTCCGTTAAAACAATCTTTATTCAAGCCCAATTTAAAAAATCTGTTGATTCCGAAGATGTTTATTCAACTGTATCGGTTTACTTTGATTTAACAACCGATGAAATTGTATGGGATGCAAAAGCAGAAATTCTATCTGGCGATAGACAAAAAGCAAATAGCGTTGTTTCTATTCAACAAAGCGAGGGAACAGAAATTGTTAAATTAAAACTAACCTCTACTCCTAGTAAATACCTTAGCTCATCTGCTGAAATTGCTGTTGCATCTAGTGAAGCAGGAACTTACACTAAAGAAGGCGCAGATGATTTGGTTTTAGATGGTTTTGGCAATGGTACTTTAGGAGAAGAAGCAATTACATACACAGTTAAGAAGGAAAATGTAGTTGTTGTTACAAAAGGTGAAGAAGAATTCACATACGTTCTTAACCCAGACGAAGGTACATATGATGAATATACCGCTCCAGCATTCTCATACGTTGGCAAAACATATAGTGGAACTTTCTATGATGAAGATGTTGATGAAAAAATGTCAATTACATTCAATGGTGAACCATCTGACGAAAATAATGTTGATGTAATTCTTGGCTCATATGGCGATAAAACAATGAAATATACAATCGGCGATGATGATAAAATAACATTATCACATAACGAAGGAAAAATTGTTTTAGTAAATCAAAATGGTGCTTTAAAAATTGAATCAGCAACAGGAAATTTGTGGGGAACTAGTTACTATCTAACTGATGTAATTCTATCTTGTCCAGAACTTTTCTTAAATCAATATTATGTTTCAAGCGAAACAGGATTTACAATTGAATTCATTAAACCTGCCGACGCTAATGCAGGAACATTGGCTGCAAATGGAAATGTTATAGTTACAATTTTATCCAACCAAAGATATGGTGCATGGAGTATGACAAGTGAAGGAAAAATTCACATTAAATTAGGTGATGGTTCGTTTGATTTAATTTCAAATGAAGATGGAACTGTATTAACTGTAGATAGTTCTAGTGTATCTGGAAATTTGTATGGCTGTTCTTCTGATTTAAGATACGATTCATACACTATTGAATATCGTTAATTAATAAAATCCATTTATTCAAAAAAGATACGAATTTGTTTAATCATTCGTATCTTTTTATTTATGTCTTATCTTTAATATTCCATCACCGATATCTAAATACTCAACAACAAATTTATCGAGTGATTCAAGATATTTTATTAATTCTTGATTGTTATTATAATACTTTTCATACTTGTCTTTTGATACTCTTTGTTTAAAATCTTTTAAGTCCATGTTATCAATAATAATGGTTCCATTATTATTAAGTAATGGACTAAACTTATCAAAAAACAATTTGTTTTTAAGTTTAGCCGCATCGATAAATATCAAATCAAAATTAGTATTCAATTCTAGTTTTGTTGCATCACCAAACAATAGATTCACTCGACAATTTAAATCAAAATCAGTTATGTTTTCTTTACATATTTGATATCTATCATCACTATATTCAATAGTAGTGATATTGATATCAGTATTAGTTGCTAATAGAATACAGGTATAAGCTATACCAGTTCCTATTTCTAACATGCTAGAATAATTATTTTCTTTAATTATATTTATCATATAATCAACTAATGGTTTTCTAGCTATTGGTACATAGTTATCTTTAGCATATTGTTCGATTTGTTCGATAGTTTTCATATTCTACCTCGTAGATAATAACATACTATGATATAGATTATAAATCTTATCGCCTAGTTGTTCGATTGTTAAAGTAGATGAATCAACAACAAAAGTTACACCATTCATATTCTTATCATAAAAAGCTATCTTATCATTAATGATTCTACTTTTAGCTAACTCTATGGAATCTTTTCTTTGTAACATTCTTTTCATTCTAGTTTCTTCATCACAATCAAGATAGAAAGATATGATATGAGAATCATTTAAGGCTAGAAATGATTTAAAGCCATTAGGATCTAATATGATACAACGATCATCTTTGATGTCTTCTTTAGCTGTTCCATAGTAGTTTTGGTTATAATATGTAGTTTCCACAAAGAAATCTCTTTCTTTTAAAATAGCAAATTCTTCAAGGGAGATAAAATGATAATCAACGCCATTTTGTTCATGGATTCTTTTAGGTCTAGTTGTATATGTAATGATTTTAGAAATATCATATTTTTGTTTTAAATATTTAGCTATTTCAGTTTTTCCTGAAGCACTGGCACCCATTAAAATAAGCATTGATAGTCATCTCCTTTCCTTACTATCTTAACACGAATTTTTCAAAAAAAACACAAGAAATTCAAGTTAATTTTTATTATTTTATATTTAAAATAATACTTTAAATTTAGAGGCAAAAATGATACACTACTACATAGAACGAAATGGGGTTTATATTTCTATGAATAAAGTAGTTATTGTTAGTGATAGCACATGTGATTTAACAAAAGAATTAATCGAACAAAATGATATTAAGATCTTACCACTGTATGTGGTATTTAAGGACAAAAGTTATAAAGACGGGGTTGATTTAACTACAGATAAATTATATGAAATGGTTGATGAATTAAAGATGACACCTAAAACATCAGCTATCTCACCAATTGAATTTATCGAATTCTTTGCACCTTATATTGAACAAGGTTATGATATTGTTTATACCGGTATTGGTAGTAAAATTTCTTCAACTTTACAAAATGCTGCAACAGCAGCTTTAGAATTTGAAGAAAATCGTATCTTTTTAGTTGATTCACTAAGTCTATCATCTGGCATTGGCTTACTTTTATTAAAGATGTGTAAGTTTAGAGATGAAGGAATGTCAGCTAAGCAAATCAAAGAAGAAGCTGATAAAATCGTTCCTAATATTCATGCTCAATTTGCTGTAGCTAGTCTTGAATTCTTACATAAAGGTGGAAGATGTTCAGGTACTAAACGTTTCTTTGGTACCATGCTACGCGTTCGTCCAGTAATTAGACTTAAAGATGGTATTCTAGATCTAGATGATAAAGCTTATGGCCGTTATGAAAAAGCTCTAGATATCATGATAAGAGACATTATAAGTAATCAAGATAAACTTGACTATGAAAATGTTATGATTACCCATTCTTTTGGTGATGATGAAGCAAAATATATCAAAGAACATCTACCAGAAGAATTAAAAAGCAAGATTGTTCATTTATATGAAACTCATGCTGGTTGTGTTATCAGCAGCCATTGTGGTAAAAGAACCATTGGTATTTTATATATAACTAAATAAGTCGATATCCAATCGACTTTTTTAAAATGAGGTGAATCGGATGAAAAAAGTAATAATTGTTGGTGGTGGTGCTTCAGGTTTATTTTTAGCCTGCTTACTTTCAAATAGTCCAAATTATGACATCACGATTCTAGAAAAAAACGATCGAGTTGGTAAAAAGTTATTAGTAACTGGTAATGGTAAATGCAACCTATCAAACATAAACATGACTAAAGATTGTTATAACCATGAATTTGTTATTGATATGATTAACATGTTTGATGTAACTAAAACCATTCAATATTTCAAATCCCTAGGTTTACTTATTAAACAAGATGAACAAGGTAGATGTTATCCAGTAACTGAAAGTGCTAATACAGTCTTAGATATTTTAAGAAACACGCTTGAAACAAATCATGTTAATTGTATTTGTAATACTAAAATAGAAAACATTAAAAAAATAAATAATAAGTTTATTCTAACTGATAGTAATAACAAAAACTATAGTTCTGATATATTAGTTCTAGCCTGTGGAGGTAAGACTTATTATCCATCTTGTAATGGTTATGACTTAGTAAATAAATTGAACATCAAAACAACTAAGTTATATCCATCACTAGTAGGCTTAAAAGTTAAAGAAAACCTCGCTTCTATCGAGAATTTAAGATGTAAGGCTAGTATCAGTTTATATCAAAATGATAAAAAGATTTATGAAGATAAAGGTGAAATCTTATTCAAGAAAAATGGTTTATCAGGTATTGTTAGTTTTCAAATATGTAGTTACTATAATCGTTTAGAAAATAAAGATAACTGTACTTTATTAGTTGATTTACTACCCGATTATGATAACGATTATCTAGTTAACTTTTTAAGTAATAGACATACTTCATTTGATAAACTATTAGATGGCATCTTATTAAAAATGATTGCTAAATATGTTTATAAACAACTTAAACATAATGATATCAATGAATTAGTTTATCTAATTAAACATCTACCACTTAGTATTGAATCAAGTTATGATTTTAACACTGCTCAAGTGACTTCAGGTGGTGTTTTATTAGATGAAATAAATATAACTACCATGGAAACAAAAAAGATAAAAGACTTATATATCATTGGTGAATTATTAGACGTCGATGGTATTTGTGGTGGTTATAATTTACAATTTGCTTGGTCTAGTGCTTCTATTTGTGCTAAGCATATCGAAAGGAATGAATAAGATGAAAAAAACTAAAGAAATCATCTTTTATAATAAAGATAAGATTAGTGTTCAAGAAAAAGATGATAAGTTTAATGTGCTAGATGAAAACCAAAAGAAAGAATATTATCAAAGCATAGAAAAAGAAATTGAAAAGAAAGATAAAGCTCGTAGAATATGTTCCCATACTATTTTCTTTACTTTAGCCGTTCTTGCTATCATCTATGGTATCTTTGGTAAGAAAAATCAAACATTCTGGTTCTTTTTATTCTTATTAGTCTTTGCTGTTTGTTGGGCTTTGCTATATTTTATTCTAGGATTATTTTGCTATAAAAAGATTGAAATCAATTGGCATTTCAAGGACTTTAAAAGTCCACTTGATAACAAATGCATAGCCTATGCTGGTTCTCATTATCGTGTTTATGTCGATAAATACTCAAAATATTTAGGTAATGTTGATTTCACTTATACTCCTAATGCTAATAAAAAAAGAAGAAAAATGGTTGGCTTTGCTAAAGTTATGCCATCTAAATATAAAGGAATAATCTTCAATGGAAAGATTAAAAGTAATATACCTTACTTTGCTTTCTATATGCGTCAAGGAAAGAAGTTATGTTTCTTTCCAGGCTTTGTTTTATATCTAGCTGGAAAAGATACTAAAGTTATTTCATATAGTGAATTTGTGATAAATAAGGTTGAAAGTGATAGTTCTTCATTTGCTTATCATAAAGTAGAACTAGGCTATCAAGATAAGATACTAGCTACTTTCTATATCAGTAATAACTTTAATATGAACTTCTTCAATTTTAAATTTTAAGGATGGATTTATTATGAAACAATTAGACAATATAAAACTTTACTTGCTTGATATGGACGGCACTGTCTATTTAGAAAACACCTTGTTAGATAAAGCCTTAGAAACCATTAACTATCTAAGAAAAAAAGCAAAAATAGTGTTTCTAACGAACAATTCATCAAAAAGTGCTACCTCTTATATTGAAAAACTTCATAAATTAGGTATTGATATCACTAGTGATGAAATCTATACTTCAGGTCAAGCAACCTGTGAATATCTAAATAAACATTTTAAAAATAAAAGCGTTTATCTAGTAGGAACAAAAGCACTAGAAGATGAATTCAAAGAATATAACATACCTTTAAATGATACTAATCCTGATTTAGTAGTACTAGGTTATGATACAACCCTAACTTATGAAAAATTAGTAAAAATAACCACATTTATAAATCAAGGTAAGACTTATATTGCAACCCATCCTGATATCAATTGTCCAGCAACTCCTTATTATGTTCCTGACATTGGTTCATTTATCTCATTAATTGAAAAAAGCACTAAAAGATTACCCGATATGGTATGTGGTAAACCATATACCATTATGGGTGAAACCTTAATGAACCGTTTCAATCTAAAATGTGATGAAATAGCTATGGTTGGTGATCGTTTAGTAACTGATATAGCCTTTGCTAATAACAATGGTTTTCTATCCATTTTGGTTTTAAGTGGCGAAACAAGCCTTGAAGATTACAATAACCAAGATAAAGTAAAAGCAGATATCATATTAGATTCAATCAAAGATTTATTGAACAAATAATCCATTCTATCGATAAATTTATTGATTTCTTTGAATATATTTTCTATAATTTAATTGTCAATAAGAAAGCGTGTTTAAATTATTCTGTTATCGATTTCATTGTCGATGGCCTCCTTCAAATAACACCTTTCTTATTTAAATGGAGTGTCTTAAAAAACATTCCATTTTTTATAATAAAGTAAAATGAGGCTAAAAAACGAGGCTAAAAAATGAGGCCAAAAAATGAGGCTAAAAACCTTAAACTTGTTTCAGCATCTTTTATATAAAAACGGCAAAATCTATTAGGACTTCGCCGTTTTTATATTTGTTTGTTACGTGTTGGGTAATAATTTAATCTACATCAATACATCCATTTCTAGTATAAATATAATCTAGTTTCAGATAATCTTTTGAAATAGTATAAACATCGATTGTATCTCCGTTTTCATCGATAAATTCTACTTCATAATAATCTTCGTTATATTTATCAACGATGAATCCTTCTGTACCGACTTTTAAATCTTGAAAAGGTTTGATTAATGTTACACCATCTAGAAAATTCATACAATTACCTCCTTTTTTCTTATCTCTAGATGATAAAATTTTTTTATATTAATTATCATCTAGAGACACAGATAGATGATAATTATATTTTACTATTCAGCATTTACTTTCAAGATTTGAAAAATAGAAGAAACCTCGCTATCAGTTAGTGCTTTCAATTTCTTTTTAAATTCAATTGCAAGTTTTCTTTTACTTAAGTCAAGATTAATCAAATCAATTCTAACAATGTTTTTAGAATTACAATATGCATTGTAAAAATCTTTTTTTGCTTCTTCGTCTAATGAATAGTGTAAAGATAATTTTTCAAGCCATCCATCAGGTATTTGTTTTTTTCCACCAAGCACTAAAGAAACAAAAGCTGCACTAACATCAAATAACTTGGCTATGTCTTTTAAATTTTCATCTCTATCAATCATTAATTTTCTAACGACTTTCCCAAATGCTGTGTACTTCATTATATAATCCATCCTTTTACTACACTTTTATTTAAGCTCTTTAATTTTTAAAAGCAACCCTGTTTTTCATTAATTTACCAACTTGGTAAAATTATGACAAAAAGCAATATTGTATTTGAAACTTAAACAAGACTTTTATGATTTAAAAATTAAACAAATTAAAATTGAGTAAATATACACTTAAATGCTGTTTTTTGAAAAAAATCGCAAAATATAGTAACATTTAAATACAAAATATCGGTCAATTTAATTGATAAATATCGGTCAATTTGCTAAACTTAAACTATCAATAAAGGGTGATAAAATGATAGTTAATAAAGATAAGTATAGAAAAAGAATTATCGATACTCAAATTGAAAGATATTTAAAAATCTTTGGTGCTATTTGTATTGAAGGACCAAAACTTTGTGGTAAAATATGGACTTCATCATATCATGCAAACAGTGAATTTTTAGTAGGAGATCCTAGCGGTAATTTTTCTAATAGAGCCTATGCTCAAATTGAACCATTTGCGGTTCTTGTTGGTGATAGTCCTAGATTAATTGATGAATGGCAAGAAGTTCCAGCATTATGGGATACAACTAGAGCATTTGTTGATATTCATGATAAAAATGGTTTAATTATTTTAACAGGTTCATCAACACCACAAATAAAAGGAGTTTTACATAGTGGTACTGGAAGAATTAAAAGCATTAAAATGAATACCATGTCCTTATATGAATCTGGTGATTCAAGTGGCGTTGTTTCTTTAAAAGATTTAGTTGAAGGTAAATTTGAAACAAAGATGTTAGAAAATATATCACTTAAACAACTTGCTTATTTAATTTCTAGAGGAGGTTTTCCTAAAAACATAGGTGTAAGTGAAGATGATTGCTATGAATTAGCAACAAGTTATATGGAAAACATTATAAAAACAGATTTAAAAAAGGTTGATTTTGGTATTGATTATAATGAACGAACAGCTAAATTAATACTTAAATCACTTGCTAGAAATGAATCAACAACAGTATCAGACCAAAGTATTTTAAATGATATCATTGAAAACGATAAAAAATCTATTGCCAAAAACACTTTAAAAAAATATTTAAATGCTTTTGAACGTATGTTTTTATTTAATAATCAAGAACCTTTTTCAACTAGCATTAGATCATCCTTAAGAGTAAAACAAGCTTTAAAAAGACATTTTACTGATCCATCTTTAGCTTGTGCTATGTTAGGTTTAACACCTGCTAAAATGTTAAATGATTTAAACACTATGGGTTTCATGTTTGAAAGTCTTGTTGAAAGAGATTTATCTATCTATGCTCAATCAATAAATGCCAAACTTTATCATTATCAAGATTATAACAACAATGAAATAGATGCTGTTATTGAGCTTGAGGATGGTAACTGGTGTGCTTTTGAAATTAAATTAGGACTAGCTAGAGCTGAAGAAGGTGCTACTAAATTAGTTAAAGTATGCAATAACATTGTTAAAAATGGTGGCAAAGAACCATTAATTAAATGTGTTATTTATGGCTCTGGCGATAAAATATATAAAAACAGTGATAGTGTTTATATCTTTCCAATCACTGCTTTAAAAAACTAAGTAACTTAAAAGAGGTGTCATATCGCACCTCTTATTTTTTATTCAAGTATTGTTCTAGTAGCAATTATATCTACACCTAAACCACAAACGTCCTTAATGATAACATCATGTAGATAAACCGGAGGTTTAACTACAATTCCATCTAAAGCCTTAACTACTTCAAACATCTTAGACTTAGAAACTTCTTTACTAGTAATAACTGGAAGTCTTTTAAATAACTTACTATCAACTTTAACAGTTGAAGTGACCATTCTAGTAGGATTAGTTATTTCATTCAAGGCATATTGTTTACCTCTAGGACACATATTACCAGTAACGTTATTGTTATCATCAATTGTTAGATGACAACCACGAGGACAAACAATGCAAATTAATTCTTTCATCTAAAAGTCCTCCTTTATTTCAAATACTAAATCACTAGGATTAGTTATGGCATTCATATCAAGTGAAATGATTTCCATTTCAGCTGGTAGTAAATACAACTTTTTAATGATTCTAACGACAGAATCGTTATTTTTAATAACAATACTACATGCCTTAAATGGTTTACTTACTCTAAACTTAAAATCAATCTTGCTATCTTTTTGATAACTAAATTGTTGAGGTAAGACATAGTTTATACCTCTTCCAGCAACAGTCTTATAAACTTTTTCTTCTTGTTTATTGTTTTTTAGGTATTTAACAGCACCTTTAGCTGCTAAAGTTGCTTCTTTACTAACATAATCAACTAAATCATGAACATGTAAAGAATTACCACAACTAAAGATACCTTCAAATTCAGATTCATAATCTTGATTAACATTTACCCCTTTAGTTTTAGGATTCAAAGCTATGTTTAGTTTTTCAAGCAATGGGTTATAAGGTATCAATCCTACCGATAGAATCAAGGTATCACAATCAAATTCTTTTTCACTACCTGGAATGTAATTCATTTTATCATCAACCTTAGCAATGATAATTTTTTCTACTCTATCTTTTCCTACAACCTTTTTAACTGTATGGGATAAATATAAAGGAATATCAAAATCATTTAAACATTGCACTATATTTCTATTAAGTCCATTAGAATAAGGCATGATTTCAGCAACTCCTAAGACTTTTGCTCCTTCTAGCATACATCTACGAGCCATGATTAAACCAATATCACCACTACCTAAAATAAATACCTTTTTACCGACCATATAGCCTTCAATGTTCATATATTTTTGAGCTAGTCCGGCTGTCATGATACCACTAACTCTAGCCCCTTCAAGTTGAATAGCACCAGCTGTTCTTTCAATACAACCTGTGGCCATGATAATGGCTCTAGCCTTGATACAACATACTCCATCTTGTTTATTGGTATAATAGATTTCTTTATCTTTAGTTATTTCATAAACCATTGTTTCAAGTAAATATGGAATATGGTTTTCATTTACTAGGTCAATGTAACGTTGAGCATATTCAGGACCACTTAATTGTTCTTTGAATTGAACTAAACCAAAACCATTATGAATACATTGTTGTAAGATACCACCTAAATATGGTTCTTTTTCTAAAATAATAAGGTTATCAACGCCTTCTTTTTTAGCTTCAAGGGCTGCAGCAAGTCCAGCACTACCGCCACCAATGATTACTAAATCATATGTTTTCATATTAATCCTTAGCTCCTTTCAATTCATCTAATAAAATATAAGAATCTAAAGAATCATAAGGAATCTCATTGATATCTTTATGATAATAATTAGCTAGTATATGAAGGGCATATGATTGACACATACCGCCTTGACATTTACCAAAGCCAACTCTAAGTCTTTTTTTCAAAGCTTTGATAGAATGAGGTGGAACACTACGATTTAAACAATCAATGATTTCACCCTTACTAACCTTTTCACATTTACAGATTATTTCACCATAATCCTTGTTTCTATCGACAATTTCTTTTCTTTTTTCAAATGGTAGTTCATTTATATGGAGATATGGTCTAACATACGGATTGAAATCTTTTTTAAGTTCATAATGGTATCTATTTATAATAAAATCTTCAACGACCATCTTAGCTATAGCTGGTGATGAAACAAATCCTGGGGATTCAATACCAGCTACATTTATGAAGTTTTTAGTCTTAATTTCTTCAATGATGAAATCATGATTTGCTGGTGTTGGTCTAATACCAGCAAAAGTATGAATCACTTGATTGAATGGAATGTTATCAACCATTAACATAGCGGTCTTTTTAATTTGTTCAATGGTCATCTTATCAGTGTCTTTATCATCTTTTAGACATACTTCAGCTGATGGACCAATTAAATAATTGTTACTACTTGTAGGTGATATTAAAACACCTTTACCTTTAATAGAAGGAACTAAAAACAAAGTATGTTTAACAAAATCATCATCAAAATGATCTAGTACTAGATATTCACCTTTTCGAGGAATGATTTCAAATGATTTAGGATTAATCATTTCATTTATTTCATCACTAAATAAACCTGCACAATTTATAACCATCTTAGCTTTAAACTTATCATTGATGATAAAGGTATCGTTTTCTTTTACAATCTTAACAACCTTGGTATTTAGATATAATTCAACCCCATTATCAACAGCGTTTTCCATTAAATGAACACAAAAATTAAATGGATCTATAATACCTGCAGTATTAGCAAGTAATCCAGCCTTAACATTATTTGAGATATGTGGTTCTATTTTTAACAATTCTTCACGGCTTAAAATAGATGTTTCAACACCATTTTTAGTTGCTCTGATTTGTAATTCTTTTAAGGTTTTAACATCGTTATCATCAAGAGCTAAAGTAATTGAACCAATTCGTTTAAATTTAACATCTAGTTCTTTACATAATGTATCAAACATAGCATTACCTAAAACATTAAGTTTTGCTTTTAAACTACCACATTCAGGATCATAACCAGAATGAATAATAGCACTATTAGCATTTGATGTTTCATTTCCAACATCATTATCTTTTTCTAGTACTGCTACTTTTATCTTATATTTTGCTAGTTCTCTTGCAATGCTTGCGCCAACAACACCAGCACCAATAATAATCACATCATAGGTCATCTTAACACCTCATATTCTTATTAAAGGCAAGTCTTTTAAAACTTGCCTTGTTAGTTTATTAATTCATCTTATATGCTTTAACTACATAAATGCTTTTCATGTAATTTAATGTTTCTAGTAGTCTATCTTTAACAGCATCTGTTCCATATGAACCACTATTAGCAGAAGCAATGATTTCATTTAATTTAGTTGATGCTTGATTGAAATTAGTTAACTTATTTAAAGCATCTAAATCATTTTTTAGAGCCGCTTCTTGACTAGATGTCATATAACTACTACTCTTATAATATTTTTCAACACGATCTTTTATGGTAGTTACAAATGCATTGTTAACATTTTTAAGTGATTCATAACATGCAATTGCTTTCTTGTTATAAACGCCTCTACCATTAGCACCATTTAGATATTCACCAAGTTCAGGTCTATTTCCAAAACTATGAGTTGCAAATAAAGCTGTACCATGAACACCTGTTGAACGAGCACCATCGAATTGAGTTGGAAGTTCCATCATTTCAAGATTAGAATAAATAGTAGAAACACCTGTTACAACATATGAATGACCATTAGCGTGTTCTAGGGCTGCTAAACTATCTTTAATAACATAACCCTTATCACAATAATATGCCATCAAGTGAATAGAATCGATATAGTTATTAGTTAACCATGTTTTCCAGTCTTGTAACTTAGTACTTTTGGCTGTATCAGCATCTGATACAACGGCAATTGTTAATTGTTTTCCAGCTGCTACTTCTCTAACATCACCAACGAAGTTAGTAACTACACTTCTACGATAATCTGAGAAATCTTTATACATAGTAGCATTGTTTTGTAATTTGTTTTTGAAATCAGCAAGTGAAGTGAAACTATATTGAGGATAAGCTGCTTCAAATCCATTCATAGCTGCTTCAGTATAACCTTGAGAATTAGGAGCAACCCAGTCATTGTTAGCACCATATCTAATATAATCTAGATGGAAACCATCGATATCATAATTATCAACGATTTCTTTATACATATTTAAATATAAAGTACGAACAGTTTCATTTGCTGGATCTAAGAATTTAGTGATTTCACCATCACTATCAGTACCTACTGAACCATCAAAGTTAGTCGCAAAACAATTATTAAAATCAGGATATTTTTCAACAATTGCTTTATAGAAGAACCAGTTAGCCATACATACTTGTACTTTTAAACCAGCATCATGAGCAATGTGAACAAAAGCATCTAAGTAATCTTTATATTTACCAAATTTACCACTTAATGATGGAGCAGTCTTAGAATACTTAGAAGTATAAGCTGTACCAAAATTGTTAGTTTCATCAATACTACCTGATACGATTACTTCATTGAAGTTAGCATCTTTTAATTGTTTAACAACTTTATTGATAGTATCTAATGTTTCAGGATTAGATAATGGATAATGCCATGCACTTCTAGTTTCAACAGGTTCTTGATTATTTGATGAATATAAGAAAGCTTGTTCAGCTAGATATTTAGCATAATTGATTTTACTTACATAATAGTTTTGACTTGTTGTATCACTAGAAACATCAATTTGAGCAATTGCTGTTTCATTTTCTTCAAACTTAGTTTTGATTTCTTTTACTTTATTAACATCATAGTCATATAATTTTGTTTCTTGTTCAGTTATATAACTATTGATTTGATTTTTAAGTGAAGTTAGATATTCACTTGCAAAGTTAACTAAATTATAACTAACTGTAACAGTGTTACTGTTATAACTTACAGGAACACCTATTTTAAATTGATCTCTTAAAGTTGCAATGTGGTTTTCAATAGCATCATTAAATGATGAAAAACGAATACGATAACCATTGGTTGGTTGTTCTAGGTTAACAGCACTATCAACAACTTTACCATTAACAACGGCTATTTCATAACCCCATTCATTATTAACTTTAGAATCAGTAAGGATTTCAACATTAGGGCCAATGTTTACTTGTTCTCCGTCTACTTCTTCTCTTCCTTGATAACCAATTTTATAAGTGATGGTATCATTAAATAAACCTGTAGGACGTTCAAAATAAACTTTGCTATTTTGTTTGATCATAACGTTTTCTTCTAGTTTAACGGCTTGATTGTTAGAAGTTGTTGATTGATTAGCAAGTAATATTCCATCTAGAGGAACATTTAAATCATTGTTATAAGTCTTTTGATTGATATCATCAACTAGATAAGATTTAGTTGTTGCATCATAATGTAAACTAACTGTATTTAGTCTAATGTTATCGCTACGAACTAACTTAGTATCTGAAGCAACATCATATAATGCTGCAGCATTTAAACCAATGTAATGAGGATTGATTTCAGCAATTGGGATACGACGATCTTCATCAGTATAAATTGCTGTTTGATAAGTATGTAATGTAAAACTTGAATCAAAAGTAATTACTTGTCCTTGTGATAAAGAATCAACTGCTGCACCTTGAGGAATAGAAATAACTAAACCATCTAGAGGTACAATTGTACCAGTAGAGTTTTTAACTTCAGTTACTACATATTCATCATTATCATTTTTTCTAATGACATATTCAAAGACAGTTCCTTCTCTTTCGCTTGTCTTTCTAAGCCACCAATCAGGAGTATAAACAATAACATTGTTTTTATTGCTTTCACTATTGATTGGACATTTTCTAATAACATTTTGGAATAATGAAGTTGTAAAAGTAGTTGGATCTTTTAGATACGAACTGGTTTTTAAAAATTCATTACCATTAACAAAAATGTTACCAGTGCCCTTGATACAAGATGAAACATAATCATCTTCGATAACTTCTTTTGCAGTATAAGGTGGTTCTTCAAAAGAACTACTGCTGTTACTTGATGTTTTTGTCTTATCTTTTCCACAACTAATTAGAAAAACACTTGATAATAAACATAAAGAAATGATTTTAATTTTTTTATTCATTTAGTTTTCCCTCGCTCTTGTTAAATATAGTATTATAGTAACATAGTTACTATCCAATTGCAAAATAAAAATGTTAGCGTTTACATTTTGATTCGTTTTAAAAAGTCCATTTGACCGACAGTTTTTAAATAAATGCATTAAAATAATGTCTAAAATATCTAAAACCTTTAATTTTTATCAATAAAAAAGATAATTATTAAAATTAACAAAAATTTTTGCATAAATAATTTCTTTATTTATTAAAATATAATAAAGTAAGCATATCTATGCCACTTGTAACTATTCAAATATTTTAAAATTTCCAAAACATCTTAAATAACTTTTTTATTATAAAATCATTGATTTTATCGGCAATTTTAACAATTGTCGATTTTTTATAAAAATCAGTAATTTATCGAAAAATACGGCAAGTATTGAAAGATTTTTAAAAAAATAGTATTATTCTAATTGAGGTGTTAAAAAATGAGTCTATTAAAATGTTTAGAAGGTTTTGTTCCTAGTGAATCTGGCGTTTATAGCGAAGATGAAATGCGCGATATCAACATTAAAATTCTTAATGAAAGAGGCGTAACAGTTGAAGATATTGCTCAACTTGCTTACAGCACACAAAGTAAGTATTTAGACAATCTAACAATTGAAGAAATGAAAGAATCAGTTCTAGATGTTCTTGGAAAAAGAGATCAATTCCATGCTATCTTACTTGCTGCTAATGTTGATGTTGCTGCTGAAAACAATTTGTTTTCTGAACCACTTAATTCTATTTTAAATAAGGATTTAGGTTTATTTGGTCTTGATGAAGCTATTGCTTTATCAATTGCTGGTAATTATGGAACAATTGGTCAAACCAACTTTGGTTTTCTAGATGTTAGTAAACCTGGAAAAATCAATATCTTACAAAACAATAAGAAAAGATGCAATTGCTTCTTAGATGACATTGTTGGAGCATTAGCTGCTTTATCTGCCGTAAGAGTTGCTCAAAAACATGCTATTCGTCAAGCAATGGGCCAAATTGATTTTGATTTTTAATTTATGATTATTAAAAAAAGAAGCGATTGCTTCTTTTTTTGATTCTATCGACAAATTTATAAACTTTTTCTTAGAAAATCAGCAGTATTTAAATGAATCCCCATATCAGATTCATAGAATTCAACAAACATATTAAATAAACATATAGCGTTTTCTTTTTCAAGCAAATACATTTTATCATTCATAAAGAATTCATATAAAGCTTTTAAAAAACTATTGCTATATCTAACATGTTCATTTATTTGATAACAGTCTTTACAAATAAAACCACCACTTGAAAAACTAAATGACACTAGATTGTTTCTTTTCTTACAAAAGATACATCCATCTAGATTAGGTTTATAACCTAATTGAATCATAACATTCTTTAAAAAGTAATTTAGAACCATCATTGGTTCTTTTTTATTTTCTAAGTTAACAAAACAATCATAAGCCAAATCATAAATATCCATTTGTTCATGAACTTCTGATATAACTTCATACATTAATAGAAAACATGAACTAACTAATAAATCATCAAAAGGCAGATGAAATTGTTTGATAACATTTGCTGTTTTAAGTACTTTACCACTATTTTCAGTTTTAGATAACAATACAAATTCACTGATATTAAAATAATTACAAGCTGTAGCATTTTTGCTAGTCATTTTGTTAAGACCTTTAGCTGTAAATGAAACGGCTTCATTATTTTCAAGAAGGGCATTTAACATAAAACAATTATCATTATATTCAGTCTTTTTAAAGATAAATCCTTTTACTTTAGTTTCCATTACTGTGCACTATATCCTAACATTTTAAGTAGTCTTTCATTGTTACGCCAGTTCTTATAGACCTTAACATAAATAGTAATTCTAACACTTTTATTAAATTGTTCTTTTAAATCTTTTTCAGCAAATTGAGTTATCTTTCTTAACATATTGCCGTTTTCACCGATAATTATTCCTTTTTGTGATTCCCTATTAGTTAGTACTATAGCATGAATTGTAATTCTTTTTTCGGTTTCTTTTATTGATTCACAATAAACACCGATGGAATAAGGAACTTCTTCTTGAGTTAGAAACAATATCTTTTCTCTTATAGTTTCAGCAAAAGTAAAAGATTTAGGATGATCTGATACCATGGTGATTGGATAATATTGTGGCCCTTCACTTAGATAACTCTTGATTAGTTCTATTAAATGATCAATGTTATCATTTTTAAGAGCACTGATTGGAATGATTTCATTAAAGATCTTAAGGCTATCATAATGAATCAATAAATCTAACAATTCTTTTTTAGGTATTGCATCGATTTTATTAACAACTAGGATGATAGGAAGCTTAGAATCCTTGATTTTATCGATAATATATTTATCACTATCAAAGTTTTTCTTAGCAGCATCAACTAAAAATAAGATGACTTCAACATCTCTTGTAACACTTGTAGCATTACTATTCATGATATCACCTAATAAGTCTTCACTTTTATGAATACCTGGAGTATCTGTAAAGATGATTTGACAATCATCATCGTTATAAACTCCTCTAATAACATCTCTTGTTGTTTGAGGTCGATAACTTACAATTGATACTTTCTTACCAATTATTTGGTTGATTAATGTTGATTTTCCAACATTCGGTCTACCAACCAAACTTACAAATCCCGACTTAAACATTTAAGTCCTCTTTTCTAAAACTAAAAGGAAGTAAATCTTTAACAGTTGTTTTTTCAATCTTATCTTTTCCATAAACCATATAGACAGGAGTATTAGGACGCATTAGTTCAGACATTACTTGACGACAAGCACCACATGGACTAACTAAATGATCAGCTGGTGATAAAACAACAAATGCAACAATATCTTCTTTACGATATCCTTTACTATAAGCGGTAAACAATGTTGTTCTTTCGGCACAATTAGATAAACCATAAGAAGCATTTTCAATATTAGTACCTGAAATAATACTACCATCTTTTAATTGAACAGCAGCACCTACCTTGAAGTTAGAATAAATGCTATAAGAATTCTTTAAAGCATTTCTTGCCTCGGCTATTAATTCTTGCTCTTTTATTTTCATGATTTTTCCCCTTTCTATCGAAAAATTTCAAAGTGATTCATGATTTTTTCTTGCATAGCAATCATCTTTTTTTCATCTTCTTTATTCATGTGGTCCATCTTTAATAGATGTAGTAATCCATGAGTAAATAGAAAACACATTTCTCTTCTAATTGAATGATTGTATTCTTTTGCTTGTTTGATAGCTTTGCTTTCACAAATAAAGATGTCACCAAGCATTAGATAACCATCAACTTCTATAAAACTTTCATCGAATTCAAAACTGATGACGTCAGTAACTCTATCAATCTTTCGATAAGTCTTATTTATTTCATGTATCTTATTACGTGATACAATGTTAACTGATAGTTCAACAGGTTTAGAAATCTTAAATAACTCTAGGGTATAATTAGCAATTTTTAGAAAATCATCATGATAACTTTTATTATCATAATGAGTATGGTTTTTAAAATATAGTTCAACCATTTTAGATTCTCCTAGTTACCTTTTTAAGCCATTCAGCTTCTTTTTTAGTTAGTTTATCTTTAAGTGTTTCATAAACCATTTGATGATAATTATTTAACCATTCTTTTTCTTTATCAGTTAACATATCTACTTCTATTCCATCTAAATCAAATGGAACATAAGTAATAGGTTCAAACTTTAAAAATTCACCCATTTCATTAGTATGGCTATAGACTGTTAACATTTCATTTTCATGTCTAATACCATATTTGTTTTCAAGATAAATGCCTGGTTCATTAGTAGTAATCATACCTTCTTTTAAAATGGCTGAATTAGAATTATATCTAAAACTATTAGGCCCTTCATGAACATTAAGCATATAGCCTATTCCATGTCCTGTGCCACATTTATAATCTAGATTTACATCCCATAAAGGTTTTCTTGCTAATATATCTAGACTAGTACCACTACAACCTCTTAAAAAGATAGCACTAGCTAAATCAATATGAGATTTCAATGCTAAAGTAAAATGATATTTTTCTTCTTTAGTGATATTTTTAAAAACTAATGTTCTTGTTATATCAGTGGTTCCACCATAATATTGACCACCCGAATCAATTAATAATAAACCTTCATTAGTTATAGTCTTATTTGATTCATTAGTAGCACTATAATGCATCATAGCACCATGTTCTTTATAAGCACAGATGGTTTCAAAACTAGGTTCCATATAATCTTTTTGTTTCTTACGATAACTTAGTAATAAATCACTAGCACTTAATTCGGTAAAGTTTTCTTTACTAATTCTATTTTTAATTTGATACATGAATTTAGTAAAAGCTATGCCATCTTCAACATGAACACGTTTACTATTTTCAATTTCAACTTTGTTTTTGATAGCTTTCATTAAAGTTATTGGGTTTTCATATTTATAGACATGTACTTTCTTTCCAAGACAGCCACATAAAGCAAAGTTAGTTTTATCAGGATTTAATAAGATGCTTCCATGAATCATCTTAAGTATTGAATAAACCTTTTGATAACCAAATATCTTAACACCTTGGTTTTCTAAACTTTCTTTTACTTTTTTAGTTAGTTTATGTTTGTCGATAAATAAGATAGCATCAGTTTGACTTATAAGAGCATAAGCAAAGAAAACAGGATTATAAGGAATATCTTTGCCCCTTAGATTAAATAGATACGCTATTTCATCTAAACTAGCAATCAAATGATAATCAATGTTATTCATTTCTTTACGTACTGCTTCTAGTTTTTCTTTGATAGTCATACCTGTTAATTCATAAGGTAGTTCATAAACTTTATTGTTAACTAAGGCTGGTCTATCTTTCCAGACTAATGATACTAAATCTTCTTCATCTCTTATTTGAATATAAGGTATTTCTTTATTTAATGTTAATACAAATTGAAAACTAGCAATCCTACCATCAAAAGCAATAACATCATTTTCTTTCATGTTTTGTTTTAGAAATTCGATTAATGTTGGAGTATTAACCGTTCCCATTTTCATAATCTTGATAGAACTATTTGCAAGTTGTCTTTCAGCTTGGATGAAATATCTACCATCAACCCATAAATAAGCATCAGTTCTAGTAACTAACAAAGTACCAGCCGAACCAGTAAAGTTAGTTAAAAACTCTCTAGCCTTGAAATAATCAACAATATATTCACTACCATGGTAATCACTAGAAAAAACAATATAACCATAGAGATTTCTTTCTTTTATAATATTCATTAATTCTTTGATTTGCTTATTAAACATGCTACTTCACGCTCCAACAATATTATAAACCATTATTTTTAAATAAGAAATCTTATTTTTTAGTATATAATTGTAAATCTTCTAGTCTTGCTTTAAGTAACCTATAATTAGAAAACTGATTCATTTCACTTAGTAGTTGAAATAATGGTTGAATGATTAAAGATATGATGTTTATACTTGCTAGTAACTTACCAATACTAAAGTTATCAATCCATTTAAAAACATAGATAGCTACCACAATGGTAAGCAAAATGCTTTGAACACAATAAAGCATATTATTTTTAAGCAAAGTGTTTTTTTCAACTAAGTAATCACTTTGTTGAAATAACAATAGCTTTTCTTTATTTTTTTCTTCGTCTTGTAGTTTTCCATATCTTAAATCCTTACGGAATTCATCAAAGAACTGATATTCATTTATTCTTCTGTTTTCTAATAATTTCCCGTGCTTTTTAAAATTAAAATAACTAAAGATTAAAATTGGAATCATGGCAATGATTAAAAAGATAAACTTAATTGAAAATAATAACAAGGCCATGATAGCAACTAATACCATAACAAAATTACTAATCCATTCAAATAGAAATGATAACTTTATTATTTTTACTTGATAAGCATCTTGTAAACGATAAATGATTTCTTCTTTATCATGCGCTTTTAAGTATTCAGGATTTAGTTTATAAATAGCTTTATAGGAATGCATGATAAGATGATTATCTAGATGCTTAAATACTTTTAAAAACAGTTTTGTTTTTTCAAGTAGGATAAGCATTAAAGCAATTTGTAATAAAAAATAAAAATAAACATTAAAATCACTATTATCAATTAATTGTTGTAATAAGATTGATGATAAGATTAAAAACACTGATTCAACAATTGATATAATTGGAATAAGATAATAGAACCATTTAAGGTGAACCTTAAGTTTTTCTTTTTTTATCTTTTCTTGTTTATTTGGATATTCTACAAATATTCCCATATTTGTCGATATAATCATTAGTTTTTCATAAGTTATAACCCTTCTATTTTTATAGGCTGGATCATAAATATAAAACTTATTTTTAACCTTTTTATAGACTACTACATAATGATATTGTTTATCCTTATGAATGATTAATATAAATGGTTGAATCTTTTTAAGTTCTAATATTTCTTTTAAATAGAATTTACAAACTATAACTTTTTTAAAATAATGTTTCAATGTTATTTTTATTTCTTCTAAGCTATTTCCTTCACTTTGGTAATTAATGAGATTTAACACTTCACTATCATCTAAATGATAACATCTTAAAAGATTTCTAACACTACAAATACCACATTCTTGACTGTATGTTTGTATAACATTTCTTATTTTCATAAAAAAACCACCTTCACTATTTAAGTAGGTGATTTTTTATAAATGTTACCAAAAATATTTTAAATTTCTTTTTTCGGCATTAAATTAATTGGCTCTTTTAATTCTAATAAAGTTTTTTAAAAACACAAATTTTTAAAAATTTTTTTATTATAAAACTATCAAACATATCCTTCTTCATAGTGCTCATATTGATTTTCTTCATCTTCGTCAAAACACTCATCGTCATCAACTGATTCCTCATACCATTCAGATAAATTGATCGAAAGTGCATCTTTATAAAATATGACATCTGTTTTACTACTTCTGCACCTTAGATTTGGTTTAACCGATGGATTTAAGCCCAAACAATAATCACTTACAACAAGTTTCTTTATAGTTGTAGGAATGTGAATTATTTCTATTCCTTGGCCTTGCAAAGAAAGAGGCGGAATCGTCGAAATATTGCTCGGAAGCATAATTGCTTTTCCAATTGGCTCCCCCGCAATATATAATTTAGCGCGCGGACTTGCATACAAAGGATGAGTTCCTAATGTTTTAACTTTTAAATCGGATTGCTCATAATAAAACGAGAAATCTTGACTTAGCACTTTTGTTAACCAAATATATAAAGACGAGACATATATTCTTTTAAGGTTAAAACACATAAATGCATTATAGTCGACTTGAATTTTTGGTGAATAACCGTTATGTTTAAAGACTAACACTTCAATTCCGGATTTTTCAAAAGCCTTTTTTCCGATTTTATTAACTCTAAAATGAAAACGTACAAGTTTAACAGATGATAAGCCAAGAAATAAAAAATCAGAAATAGCAGTTATGCACGTAGGAACTTGAAAAAAAGTTATTTGATGACTTTTACCATATTTGGTCGAATAAATTTTTATTTCATCAAAAGCAATACTATTTCTTTTATTTTTATAGTTATAGAAAACAGCATCTTCTGATGCAAATCTAAAGAAAAAAATATCATTAGGATCTTCAAAGAAAATAGAATGAATAACAACTGATGTACATAATGAACCTTTAAAATTTAGAAATGACCTTCTTTTCTTGATGATTAACTTATCGATTTCAACGCGTATTAATTGTGATGCAGAAATCGAATTAATAGTATTAGGAACTTCTAAACACTTAATATAACAATCAGAGAAAACAGAACAACTGCTAAAAAATAAAACTCCAAACTTCATTCTTTTCATATTTGCTGATTTCCTTTCTTTTCCGTGATTTACACGTTACGAACGGCGCATCAATCTAATTAATTTATCTTTAAATACATCTTTATTAGATGTAAGTGCCAATGAAGATAAACTAAACAATTGATTCTCAGCAGCAGCAAATATTTCATGACTTTAAGATTAAGAAGTTTGATGTTGAATAGTGTTTTGACTAATTAATGCGCGCTTTATAATTGTCAAAAAACAGAATTAATGATCAACATCTAAAATGATTATTACATTGATGAATAAACAATTCGATCTAGGTTGTTTCATCAACACAAATAACATAAGTTCTTCTTAACGCTTAATTTTTCTAGAAGATAAGATAAAAATTATATAAATATAATTTTTCTCCTTAATCTTCTAACTTCATTATAGCCAACGAATCTTGAAATTGCAATAAAAAAAGTGCCAACAACAAACGGCACAAAAACCATAAATATATCCACAATAAAACCCAGTGATTAGAACACTTTTTAAGTATCCAATTCACTGGGTATTATTTGTGTTTTTCTATATAATTATTTGTTCAACTGTCTTCGCTTTGATCATCACAATAAGTAAACGGATCTACAGATAATGAATATCTAAATAAAACAACTTTAGTGGTCGAATTATTATATTCAATATCTGGTTTGCGGTTACCTATTAATGAATAATCACAGATCACTATTTCCTTCGTAGCAGTTAAAATCTCAACTTTAGAAATGTTTTGATTTTGCAAGCTGTGCGGTGGCAAACATGAAATGTTATTTGGAATTGTTATTTTGTGAGTCAACAACTTTCCACCAGCAATCAACTTTGCCATAGGACTACCATAGAGTGGATTTGTATATAGCGCGCCAGATTTTAAATAGTTTCCTTTAAAAGATTCTTCTTTGTAGTCATCAAGCGGATTCTCAATATAATAAAAATTCAGATCTTGTTTTAAAACCTTTGTGAGCCAAACTGATAACGACGAAATAAATATTTCTTTGATGGAAAAACAAAGGAAAGCATCTAAACCAATTTCAATAGATTGAGATTCTTCATCATGCTGAAAAATTATTGTTTCAAGCCCTGAAAAAGCAAACGCTTGATTGCCAATTTTTTTAACATTACGATGAAGTTTAACGCTCTTTAAAGAAGAATGTCCTAAGAAAAGAAAATCTGAAATTGTATCAACATCTCTAGGAACATCAAACGAATTTATTGGTATAGTTGAACCATTATTAATAGAAAAAAAATTAGTTTCAGCTGAATCTGTAGAGCAAACAACTGATGACTCTGAATCGTATTGAAAATAAAATACATCATTTTTATCTTCAAATACAAATGAATGAACTACAATTTTTTCTCGTAATCCAGCACCAAATTTTAAATTCGTCTTTCGCTTTCGAATTATAAGTTGTTCTATTACAACAGGTCCATCACTCTTTGTTGTTTTAAAATGATTAGCCAAAATAGAATCAACTGTGGCTGGAATTTCTAACTGTTGAATGCAACAGTTAGAAAAAGTTTTATCTTTTGGATAAACTAAATTTTTCATTACTTCTTTGTTGCTTCCCCCCTGTGTCGTGAATGACTTTAAAATCTCCAAAACAGCAATTTTTCAAGATTTTTATTGGTTTTGGTTATGCTTTAAATACAATTTAAATTGTATTTGCCAATGAAAACGATAATCATTACCTTTAAAAACTTGAAATGTCTCAGCAGGAACACTCATAAACTTAAACTTTAGATGTATAATTGAATTAAAATTTGCAACTTTCTTAGCGCGCAAATAAGCAAGGTACAAAAATTCAACAAGTTATCGCTAAATCTTTATCATTTAATTAACAGAAGCTACAAATGGCTTGATCTAGGCTATATTAACTAATGCTAATAAACAACAATGATTCAAACAAAACGATAAGCTTATACATCTATAAAGATAGTGTAGTTATCTTTTAATTAATTATAATACTAGATCATTCAAAAAACAATATATATTTCTCCAAAGCGCGGGTGATGCTCTATATCCGAAAAATAAAAATCCGAATCATCTAATTGTGATATACAAATGATTCAGATTTTTACATTTATTTCGTTAATGGTATAAGTTTAATTTTTTTACGAAAAGCAACTAGTAATCATAATCTTCCCAAATGATTTTATCAAATGCTCCACGAGCAATCGACATTATTTCTTTCCTTTGTTCTTTTGTTAGCCATTCATCATACCAAATCATTAGGGTATTAAATACTCCAATGTCATGAAATTCTAAAAACGTTTCATATAGTCTTTTTGCGTTTTCTTCATTATGATCCAACAAGTCAATCATAGAAGAAAATACATACCATTCATTAGAATAGAAACCATTCTTTTCACTATCTTCATCTACGAACTCTTGTTCAAAACAGTATGCAATGTTCATTATTTCGCATAACGATCCTTTATCAACATAAATAAGATCGTATAACTCTTCTGCAAGATCATATAAGTCTCCATCAGAAACACCAAGAGCTTCCCAACCATCATAATCATCTTTCAATGCAGAAAATATTAAATCTAATTTTTCCATAAGTACACCCCATTCATAAAGTTTGATTTATTTTTCTAAGTATATTATTTCATAAAGTTTTGGACATTCATATATAATAATTAAGTCAAATATGCTATGTTTTTTTACATTTTTGTCCATAAAAAACAACTAGTCTTCAAAATGTCTCCAAATGATTTCATCAAATGCTCCACGAGCAATCGATATTATTTTTTCTTTTTGTTCTTTAGTTAACCATTCATCATACCAAATCAAAAGAGTATCAAATAATCCAATATCATTATAGTCTAAAAATATCTCATATAGTTTTTGTGCGTTTTCTTCATTGTGATCCAACAATTCAATCATAGAAATAAACACATACCAGCTTTTAGAATAGAAACCTTTTTCCTCACCATCTTCATCTAGAAACTTTTTTTCAAAACAATCTGCAATTCCCATTATTTCGCACAATGGTGCTTTACAAATATAAATATCAGCGTATATCTCTTTTGCAAGATCATATAAGTCTCCATCGGAAACACCAAGAGCTTCCCATCCAGCATAATCATCTTTCAATGCAGAAAATATTAAATCTAATTTTTCCTTAGGTACACCATTTTCATAAGGTTCCCAAACAAATTTATCAAACGCCCCACGAGCAATTGACATTAATTTTTCTATTTGTTCTTTAGTTAGCCATTCATAATAATAATCCATAAGAGTACTGAATACTCCAATGTCATTAAATTCTAAAAACGTCTCATATAGTCTTTGGGCATTTTCTTCGTTATGATCCAACAATTCCATCACAGAAAAAAACACATAATATTCGTTAGTCCGACAATTACCATGTTTACCATTCTTTTCTATATAATATCTTTCAAAATTAGATGTTAGCTCCATTACTGTGAGCAGTCTTTTTTTAGACTCAAAGACATAATGATATAATTCTTCAGCAAATTGGTATAAATCTTTTTCTGGAACAACACAAACTCCCCAATCAGTATATGTATCTTTCAATTCAGAAAATATTAAATCCAATTTTTTCATAAACACACCTCATTCATAACGTTTGATTTATTTTCTGATAATATTATTTCATAAAATTTTGGACATTCATATATAATAATTAAGTCAAATATGCCATGTTTTTTTACATTTTTGTCCACAAAAAAAACTCTAACCACTTAGAATTATGTTAAAGGTTAGAGTTAAAATTATTATTTGCTTGTTAAACTAACAGTTTGTTTTCGTATTTTGATTTAAATTATAATTTTATTTATAAAATTTACTTAATTCGTGGCTTGCAAGTTTATTTCCTTTACTAGAAGCTAATGCATACCAATATGTTGCAATTTGATCATCTTTTTTTCCTATTAAACCTTTTTCAAAACAATATCCTCTTAAACATTCTTTCCAATCGAGTCCAACAACTTCACATTCAATATATCTTGGTAAATCTCTATAAATTTTTTCGTCTTCAACTTCAATGTTTTCAAATAAAAAACCATTTTTTGCATTTTCTACAAATTCTTTACAAGTTTTTACTTTTACTTTAGCGTTATTTAATGATTTTACACTTTTTGAATTAACAGAATTTTTTTCGTTTTTCACTGTTTCTCACCTCTCTATTATTTTTGAATTTTAAATGTTTTAATTATTATACAAACTGTTAATTTAAATATTTAACCACACGGCTTTTAGAATTTACCACATTTTTTTACATTTTTCAAGTATTGCAAAATTTTATTTTTTATATTAATAAAAAATAAGTATTTTTTTAACACCTTGATTTACACATTAAAAAAGCCCTACCAAATAAGGCAAGGCAATATGTTAAATTTATATTAGAACTACTCAAAATATTTTTCTAATGCATTTATGGTTGCTTCCACTTGCTTTGCATATCCATTTGCAGCTGCAATTTTAAAATTAATTAGGGCATCTTTATAATTTCTAGGCACACCAATTTGGTTGGCATAGCAATAGCCCAATTTTATATATGCGATTGCTAACCCTTGATTTGCCGCTTCACTGTACCAATGAAATGCTTTTTGATAATCTTTACCAATTCCAATACCAAATTGGTAACATCTTGCATATTGATATTGCGCATGTGCTAAATAACCAAAGACAGCAGCTTGGTTAAATAGTTTTACCGCACGATTTTCATCTTTAGGAACTCCAATTCCTTTTAGATAACAACAAGCCAATTTATATTGTGCTTGGACATTATTGTTTTTTGATGCCTTTATTAAATAAGATACACCACTTGTTTCGTTTTTAGGAACTCCTTTACCATCAACTAAGCAAATTCCTAAAACAGTATTTTTAACGGCAGAATCGGCCATTTTCAAAGTATAATCATAAAGCTCACGATAAGTGATATCGCTAAGCTTTATATTATCAAAGAGATATCCGCGTTTCATTTTTTCAAAAAAATCTGAAAATGTATTTACGGCAACGACGTCATAATTAAATTTCATAATTTTTTTCTCCATTTTTGTCGATAAAATCAGGCGTTTTTAATGTTTCTTTTTCTTTGTTGACAAAGAAGAATCAGCAAAATAATTAAATTTTCCGTTCTTCTTATAAAATTTGGCAAATTGCGCTTTTTCTTGGTTTTGATTCGATGAATATAATGGTGTATTTTGTAAACTTTCTAAAAGTTTTTCTTTCTTATCAAAATCAACCTCTTTTACATAACCATTTATTATATCGTCTAACAAATTGCTTTCAAAATCATCGTCATCGTCATAGTCGTCGTCATTGTCTTCATAATAGTCGTCGTCATAATCATCATATTTATTAATCTTGTGAAAATAATCATGATTACTTTTTTCTTCAGACTTAATTTTATCTTCTATTTGCTTCTTAATTTTTGAATCTGTAGATAGAAACTCATATTTTTTTGTCGTTGAATCATAATTTAATGTCTTTTCAAAATCTAACCATTTTAAACAATTGTCAGTTTCTGTAAATGATAACTTACAGTCTTTTTGAATTTTTATGAAGGTTGTTGGACCGTTTGTTTTAAGATATCTTATAACATTTTCTTGCTTATTTGATAATTTTTCATATTCATTATCTAATGAAAAGTTATTTTCAGAGTAATAAATGTATTTTTCATCAAATGGATTGTTATCGGTGTGATATTCTTTGCTTGGATGTAAATTAATTTCATTTACAAATTCTTTACATTCATGACATCTTGTTAACATTGAAAACAACACATACTCAGAATTCATTTCACAAATATATGCTTCGCCACTTTTAAGACTTGATAAATTGCTAACTGGTACCAACGAAATTGTTTCAAGACAATTATTAATATCATTTTTGGTTGATTGTCTCAAGAAATCTTTTGGTGAAAATCTTGTAAAAGAACCACATTCACTTGAAAATTCTTTCTTGGTATCCACGTTGTTTGATCCTAAAAAATAGTGAATATTGATGTTATCACGGATAACTCTACTGATATCTTTGCCGTATTTACTACTTAGTTGAGCATAACTTTGGATAATTAAATAAAAGAATATATTTCTGCTACGACACGCACTTATGACTGTTGAAAACGATGAAATTTTAGGTAAACTAGCAAATTCTTCTAATAGGAAAATAAACGGTCTTTCCAACTTCTTTTCTGGTAATTTAGAAGCAAACTCTATTAATCTTTGATACATGTCTTCAACAAACAATGATAAAAATTTGTAATCAGTATCGATATAATCACGATACTTTATAAACACAGCTGTTGGTTTTTTAGTAAACTCTTCGAATGGTACTGAATTAGCAACTGTTATTCTTCTAATTGCAGCATTTCTAAAAATTGAAATTCCTTCCGTGAAATTGCTTAATATGCAGTTTCTTGTTCGTTCTGGCATGTCTAAAATAGAATTTTTTGCATATTGTTTAGCAATCGAATCATCTTGTCTCGCTGCAAAAAAGCCTTGATCAATATCATCATTTTTACTACCAAACATACCTAACGGACTTGATTTTGAACTAAATTTGCTAAAAATAGAAAGGATTGTATCAAAATTATAATTGCCTTCGGTAATTAAATTTGAATAAAATTTGCATGAAGTATTTTTCAATTCTAGTCTTGAATCCTCTAATAATGCCCATAAAAACGCCATAAGTACTGACCTAGCAGCACGATCCCAATAAGGATCGCTTGGTCCAGGTGGTATTAGTATTAAAGAGGCAGCAAGATCTTCAATTTTTTTATTTACTTCGTCAAAAATCACCTTTTGATGTGTATTAATTCTTGATTTAAGGCCTTGTTCATCATCATATATTTTGCCAAACATTTTGTATTTAAGACCTTGTTTAGTTTTAACAATTTCAATCTTTGAATCAATATCAAATGCTTCCTGGAATTTTCTATATATTGAAGATAAAGGATTCCACAATTCAGAATTTGAAGTTCCATCTTCATCTGAAATCTTAAGGTCATTAATATCATAAACAAAAACTTTATAACCATTATCCGTTAAGATGCCACTAGTCTTATCATAAATTTCACCTTTAGGATCTGTGATAACTAATGATGATTTATTCTTTGAAATAGCTGTGGCAATGATTGTTGGAAGCACAAAAGATGTTGTTTTGCCAGCGCCCGTAGCTGCCGCAATCAAAGTGTGCTTTTGTTCAGTTGCAAAAGCTAATGATAGTTCATTATTCTTATCATAATAGCAAGCTTTTAGTGGGCCTGTAATTTCAAAGTTTTTAAGATCTTTAAACTTTACAATTTCCAAGTTTTTAAAATCTTCCGTGGCATTTTTATAGCTTTTTAAAACTCTATTTTCATAACCATCTAAAAGAATGTTTAAAAAAGATTTATTCATTAAAATTCACCACCCTCAAAACCAAATCCAACTTTTTTTGGATCATTGGTAATAACTTGATTTAAATCATCTAATGTAATCAAATATTTGTTTGTAGAATCATATTCTTGGATGCTTTTATTATTTATCAAAGATTGAACAGTATTAGAAAATTTACCATTAGGAATTTTTACTAAATTCGAAATAATATTTTCATCAAATTGAACATTCATTTTTTTATTATTCATTAAATCTTCAATAATCAAATTAATATAAGTTTTTTTTGCTGCTTCTTCGTCAATATCAACATCCATTGAATAGCTAGAGAAATTATATTTTGAAATCTCAGATTTTAAAGCTGGATCACAAAGAATAATAAATTGAATATTACTTAAATCGATTGGATATAATCCAACTAAGTTAAAATAGAATAATTGTTCGTTTCTTGAATCTATTTGTTCTAACATAACTTTGTTTGATAAATTATCTTTGGCTGAAACCAATTTGACTAATACAACATTACTTGCATCTTTTTGAATATATCTAACTAAAGCATTATCTTCATATTTTTCGTAGTCCTTTTTGGTCAATTTAGAAACGTCTATTGAAACAAAATTGTTGCATTGAATCAAATCGTTTAAACATTCTGCAAAATATAAATCTAAATAATGATATGGATTGTAAATCACAATTGTTTTAGATTTGGCAATCAAATTAGCAACCTTGCTTTTTTCATCCTTTGAAAGAAGCAATTTTTCATTGCTTAAACTTTCAAAATTATCGATAGAATCATAAGAAAACGGAAGTTTTTCTAATTGAAACTTTAGTTGATCTATATCATATTTATTTATAATTTTTTGTTTGAGTTGATAAGAAATAATGTTAGAAAACACAACTTCACTGAGTAAACGATCATATTTCAAATTGTTTTTGTTAACATAATTGTTAATCAATTTCATTTCATTGTTTATTTTGTCGTTTACAACATTACTATATTTTTTCTTACAAATTTGATATAAATCTTGATAATCTGCATCACTATTAATAGTAATTGAATACAAATATGAAACATATTTATTTGCTAATTCGCTGTTTGCTGAATTTCTATTAGCATATAAAGCTAACATTATTCCAGATACATCTGGCCACTTAGATAATGTATCAATTAACTTATCAATATTAGCCACACCATTATTGTCAATCATTCCATTTAAAATCATAAACGAATAGCAAAACAATAAATGATAATTGTTTTCTGCTAAAGATGCCGAGAGATTCATAGAATTTTTGATTTCAGATGATAAATCATAGTTTCTATTGAGTTCACTAATTTCTTTTAAAACTTCGGTTTTAATTAAAATAAGATTTGAAATCTCTTCATCTAAACCAGCAACAACTTTATTGGATGTTATATTGTTGAATTTAATTAAGTTTTTGATGAGTGTTGCATCATCAAAATCTTTAATTTCGACTAAAAGTTCATTTCCCAATTGATTGAACAACTTTGCTCTGTCATTTTTTTTAATTAAAAAGACATCGCATAATTTCGAAAGAAGATTTTTCTTTTGTTTTGGTTCAGCAAATTGCTTACTAAAAATCGATGTAAAGAAAAAGTAATAAAAAGAACATAATTTTTTACATATAATATTCATTAAAATCATCCTTTCACTCAATAATTTCATCAATTATTCCATATTCTAATGCTTCATTTGAATTCATGAAATAATCTCGCTCAATATCAGCGGCAATTCTTTCAAGCGGTTGATGAGTCGATTCAGATAGAATATTTGAAATAATTTCTTTTGTGCGTTGCATTTGCTTTGCTGCAATTAGAACATCTGTGACCGTGCCACCAAATGAATCAACACTTGGTTGATGAATTAAAAACATCGTGTTTTTAGTTGCTTTTCGAATTGTTCCGGCAGTTAATAGAATTGTTGCCATAGAAGCCACTAAACCAATACCTACAGTAATAATTGTTGTCCCAAGTGATTGAATATGCCTAATGGTATCAAATAATGCTAAACCAGCGGTTACCGAACCACCTGGCGAGTTAATTTCAATTGTGATAACTCGATCATTAACGTCTACTAAATTAGCTTCGAATTCATGTTGCATGCATTGAAGCTGAAGAATTACTGTTGCAACTGATGCATCAGTAATCGGAAAATAAATTTTGATATTTTTGAACTTCAACGTTTCTTCAAAAATATCTAAAAAATTATTATTTGACATTGTTAACTCCTTTCTCTTTTTTTAAATTTGAATTTTCAATTATATTATCGCCTTTTTGTAGTGACATTTGTAGTGCTTTAATCAGTAAAATACGGCATATTTTAAGACATTTGTGTCTTTAAAAAACAAAAGGGTTACAAACCCTTATTTTTAAAAGATTCATAACCCTTTCTACTATATTTACAAATGTTGAAAACTTATAAAATTATTATTCTTTCTTGGTGTATCTTGAAATATCACCATTGTTTTCTTCAAGAATTTCCTTGAGTTCGTTATACTTTTTACACAAGAAATCTAAATTGTTGCTTTTTGCCACCTCATATATTAATTCATCGGTGATATTAAATGACTTTAATAACTCAATGTTTTTAAAGAAATCTTTGCTTTTAACATCACGAATATCAGCAAAATGGAAACAACAATCGAAAATTTCATCATTTGATAAACCTAATTTTGATAAATAATTTTTTTTATCAATATCAACAAATGAACTAAAATCGCCTTTATTAATTTCGTTAAGTGATTGTTCTAGTTTCTCGTTAGATACAAATAAAATTTGAGAATGGAATAATAATAGACGTGATAATGTCATATCTTCATAGTCTGAAAAATTAGATGTAACCATTTCAAGGTTTTTTATAGCTTTATCAGAATCAACCTCGTGTAAATTAGGAATACACACTGATAATATATCAATGGCTCGACTATCCATTCCAGACATAAGTAGATACAAAGCAAGCTTTGTTTTCATTTTGTTTTGTCCATCTTCATTATCATTTTTTTCTAATTTTTCAGTAGAGAACAAATTGTAAATTGCTGTAATTTGATTTTTTTGAAGTTCATCGAGCAATTTCTTTGTATTTTTACTTGTGATTAGTGCTTTTGGACAATAACAAACAACGTCTTTTGCATCCACATCACCATCACTAGCTTCTATCATTTTATTGATATTAGCATTAACTTGTTCAAAAGTGGCAACCTCTAACATTGGAATAGATGAAGTAATGCTGATAATTGTTTCTTCATCCAATCCTACTTCAAGGAAAAATTTCTTTAATTCTTCATCCATAATTAAGCCGGCTTCATCGGTTTCTTTAACGGCTTTAATTTTATCGTCCAGTTGTTTTTCATCACAAAATAAAATTCCAGGATGGCATATTATTAGTTCATGTATTTCCTTGTTTGAAAAATTTTTAAGTAATTTTTCTAAATTACCAATCATTCTATTTTTATTTGGAGAATGTCCAATAACTTCTTCACAATCCCACAAATATTTTTTTAAAGATTTAATCTTATTTCTTAATTTGGCAGCATTTTTAATACATAACAAATTTTGAAGCATAATAATAATAAATAACGTCGAAGCTTCGTTAAAAAACATTTCCAAATTTTGTCTTAAAACATCTTCGTCGAATTCTTTATCACCATTACAAAGTGATGTAAAAAACTCTAAAACGTCGTTGGCTATATTGCAAGCGTTAGAAGCATTGCAAATTTCTTTATTTTCTTTCATTTTTTGGTTTCCTTTCTTTTTTATGTGAACATATCTAATTTTGAAAATCATGGCCGGTGTTTCCGTATTCATGTTTCCAATTATCATCTTCGTTTTAACAATTCATATCATTTTTAAATTATTTTTTAAAACTTTTGAAAATTCTTAAAGTTAAATGATTGAATGAATTGAAAGAAAATGACAACACATTATTATTTGTATATTAATCTTTTATGAAGGAAACGAGAACGTTTCCTTCATAAAGATCAATTGTAAAAGTTAAATAAATTTTATGCGGTTGATTAATGTTTTTTTAAGTGTTGTTTTTAGTGTTCAAATGAATCGTCTTTCAACATAATGATTTTGGGCTTGTTGGTTTCTGTAGATAATCTAGTTATTATCTGATCTTTAGGTAAGATATTTTTTGAAATAACAGCCCCAGAAACTACCATCATTTTCTCTGTTTTATAAGAAATCGCACTGTCGTTAAGTACATTAAATTTTATTGATAGAGAAAATTTATTAAATTTTATTTCTTCAGGAACCCCGCGATTATTATAAGACACGGTTCCTAATAGAAATCTTGAAATATCTAGAGAATGAATCCTTTTGATGAAATTTTCTTTTTTTGTTTGCGGTTTATCAAAAAAATTTTTTTTAAAATCATCAATGATTTCTTTAATTTTTTCATAAGTAGTTACTTTATCGTCGATGAGATAACAATGAGAACCATCAACGATTAACATCGAGATGATCACATTGTTAAAATTAATGACATTCAGAGAATTTAGAAAATATATTCCCTTAAAAGTCGTTTGACTTTCATGACCTAAATAAGGATAAACTAGTTGAAAATCTGCATAAAACAAATAATCAACTGGTATACGAATAAACTCGCAAATTCTATACACATTTTCAGGCGCAGGAGCGCAAACGTAAAATCTGTCGAGATATCGCGTAAAAGTTTTGTTGCTGATTCCAGCTGCATTTATTAATGCTTTTTTTAGATGATAATTCCGTTCTAGCAAAAAGCGGAAATTTTCACTGAATTGTTCATTTTTCATGTATCAAACCTCCAAATTATGTTCAATTCAGAAAGAAACAAAAAACATTCTCCCCACAAAATTTACTCAAACTTTTTAAACAAGAATTTATTATACTTTTTTGGTAACAACTATTTTCTTCTAAAGGCTTATATTTAAATTATAGATGATGAAAATTGAGATTTCAAACAAAATATGAAAAAATGTCATACAAGATTGTAAAAGTAAAGACTTAACAAAATTTTAAATGTTTCCTTACCCGTATCATAGCATATATTTATTAAATTGCAAGAATTATTTTTCAAGCGCACAAAAAAAGTGAAAAGTAATCATTTTAAAATTACTAATCACTTTATTTAAATAAATTATATTAACGATTTTTAACCAATAAACATGGTCGGTTTTTATTCATTACCCATTTTTCTTTAAAATAAACCCTTTCGACATTTGAATACCACGCATAGCCCCACTCTTTTGGTTCGTTTTGTTGCTCACAAAAAATGTTTGTAAAATTACAATCATAAATTGCACGCTCATTAATTTTTTTAATGTTAGAAGGAATAACAATTGATGAAACACCGTTTTTTCTTGTAAAAGCAATACTTCCAATTTCTTCAATACAATATTCTTTTCCGTCTTTTCCTTTGATTATAGAAGGAATAATAACGTTTTTTGAAACATTTTTGGTAGCTCCTGTAAGAATTGCTTTATTATCTTTAATTAAATATTGCAATCCTTTTTTGATAACAATATCGTTTCTTTTAACTTTATAGTAAACAGGGTTTTCATAATCACAAAATTCATCAAAATCATCATAATATTTATCTGAATTTCCAATATAAATTGTTGTTCCCTTACATTCTTCTAAAAAATCAACAGCTAATGTTTTAATTCCTTTATGAATATAAATATAATCTAGATTTACACAACGCCCAAATGCAGCATCATAAATACCTGTTACACCATTTGGAATTGAAATCGAATGAAGTTCAGCACAGCCATAAAATGCATATGGAGCAATTGATGTTACATCACAACTTTTCCCGTTTCTTAATACTATTTTGGATGGAATCTTTATATTGTCTTTGAGCTTTTTTGCACGACCTGTAACTATTGCTTTCTTATCAATTATCACAAATATTATTCCATCTTTAATATAAAAATTATCTTTATTAATTTGCCAATAAGTAGGAATATTTTCTTCAAAATCGAGCACATGTGTATATTTATAATTGCTATTCCAATAATTATACCAATTTTTAGAATCAGTGCCTTCTTCACAATAAATGCTTTTCCTTGTATTCGCACCATCAAAAGCATATTGTTTAATGGTTGTAACTGTATTAGGAATATATACATATGGAAGGTTCTCGCAATCCGCAAAAGCATATTTGCCGATGCTTTTTATATTTTTTGAAATTTTAACATCTGTTAATGATTCGCAATATTTAAAAGCATTTTCTTCAATGCTTGTAACTTTGTATAATCCATTGGTGCCTCTTATACTTTCAAGTATATTTGCAGTTCCTTGAAAATCTAACGTATATTCTACTACACTTGCTTCATTATTATTTATAAAATAAACAATGCCATCTTGTTCAACAAAGTCTTCTTTTTTTACATTCCAATAAACTTTACTATTCCCACACCACTTTGATTCCCAGTCTTTAGGTTTTGATGGTTCTTCACAATAAATTGTCAATATAGACCAACTAGGAAATGCATCTTTTTCGATTAGCTTAACGTTTTTTGAAATGTACACCGATTTTAAGTTGTAACAACGTTCAAAAGCTCCGTTTTTTATTTCAACAATAGAATTTGGTAGTTTTATTGTAAATAAATTTGTGTAATCTTTAAAAGCGTTTTTACCAATTTTGTTAACAACATATTTAACATCATTTACAACAATATTTTCTTGAATAATAATTTTTTTATTATAATAATTTTCATATCCAGTTACTGTTGCTGTTTTATCTTTTTTTATAATATATTGTACACCATCTTG
This sequence comes from uncultured Bacilli bacterium, assembly GCA_947627355.1. GTDB lineage: Bacteria > Bacillota_I > Bacilli_A > RFN20 > CAG-631 > Caccosoma. The sequence continues at coordinate 108,789 of CANQVX010000001.1, forward strand.
AATAACAATCTCATCTGCTTTAACTTGATAAAACACAGTCTTTTCTTCATTAAAAATTTTTTTGTTTTCATTGGCGTCATCCTCTGGGCGTTTAAATAGTGGGCGCTCCCAACCATTTACCTTTTCTTCGCTCAAAATCTCTATTTCATCTTCTTTACCCTCAAAATAAATGGACGGTCTATTACAGTTTTGAAAACCAGCAAACGAAGAGATATGGAGTTGTTTTAAACTTTTAGGAAAACAAATTGAAGATAAATTTACACATCGAATAAATGCATTTTCTTTTACTGCTTCTAATTGACTTCCTTCTTCAAACCTAACAGTTTCCAAATCATAAGCTTTGTTAAATGCCAATGGACCAATATACTTAACATTTTTCGGAATTATAATGGATTTTTCTTTTCCGTTATATTCCATTAGGTAACCATCTCTGATGATAAAATAACTTTCTTTCTTTTTTTTATTTGATTGCATATTATTATCCCCTTATTTTTTAATTTAATGTCATTTTTTTAGAAAAATTTTCGTATGAATCAAGTAATTCCTTGCTGATACTTGGTTTAATCTTTAAAAAAGCCGTTTCAAACATTTCTCTAGTAAGTTTTATCGGTGTGGTGGTATTTAACTCCTCCATTTTTTGCAACGCTTGACGACACGCTTCTTCTATGATTCCACAAATATCAGCTGCAGAATAGTAACCTTCTAGAACTTCAACATTACCTAATGGTCCAGATATTGTTTTGGTTTGATTTGTCATTTGAATAACATCATCAATAGTAAATCCATCAAGTTCTATTCCATCTAATTTACTATATATAATTGCTTTTTTTGCTTCATCATCAGGTGGTAAAACATGAACTAGATGAGAAAATCTTTTATATCTAAGATAGGCAGCATCAATAACATCAGGACGATTAGTAGCAGCAATTAAAATTCTTTTGGATCCATTTACACCAAAACCATTAATTCTTTGGAGCAATTCTGTTGTAACTGCAGCCTTATAATCTTTGGTGTCAGCCGTTCTTTTACTGAATATACTTTCACATTCGTCAACAAATAAAATGGCACCATCAAGACAATTATCTAATTCTTCAAATAGTTTCTTAACGGCTTGTTCTGATTCACCAACATATGATTTAAAAATATCAGCTGGTGTAACAATAAATAAAGGCAAATTCATAGCATTGGCAATAGCTTCAGCAAACATTGTCTTTCCGGTTCCTGGCGCGCCATACATTAATAGTCCAAGGCCACCTTCAATCTTATAATGAGCCATTAAATCTGGATTTTTAGCCATAAATATAAAACTCTTGATTAGTTTTTTTACATTATAAAGACCTTTTACATCTTCAAACGTAGTTTTTGGAACTACTTTTGTGTTAATTGTGCTTCCAAATTCACTTGCTCTTTCGATAAGTTTTTTATATTCTTCATCATACTTTTTATTTTTTTCTTTGTTGTTAATATAATAATTACTTAAGGATTTAGCATATTGCGCAGCTTGTAAGTACATAGTCTTAAAGGTCTCTTTTTCTTCACTAGTTAAATCTGCTTTAATTTTACGATCTCCGGTTTTAAATTTTCTACCCTGAGAACGAATATTATTAATTTCATCAAGAATATTCTTCTTGATAATTTCATAACCACGAAGAAGATTTTCACCAACATTTATTTTATCTTCTTCTTTAGAAATGATAGTCTTTGCAATTCCTGGCATACTAATTCACCGCTTTCTTTTTATTAATAATTATCAAAATCCTTGGTTTCAGAATTTTCTTCGTCAGTGTAATGATATTCTATTGCTTTATCACCAACTTGGATTCGAATAGAACGTTCTGTTTTTGTAGTAGTGGTTGTAATGGTTTTACTGCTTTTAATTACACGACCATTATTTAAATTGTCGGATGGTAAAGATGAAAATTCAAAGTCTTCATCTTCAAATGATGTAACAAGTTTTTCTTTTTTATTCATGTGATTTCTCTCCTTTTAATTTCAAAATTATCAGGTAGATGCCATTAACTAAAGAGGCATCTACCCAATCAAAACTTAAATTAAATATTGTCTATTCCAGTATCAGTAACATTATCTGATGATTGATTTGATGTGTCAGACGGACTGTTAAACGAGATATCAGATGACGCATTTTCGGCTTCTTCTTTTTTAAGTTTTGCTAATCTTTCTCTAGCTAACAATAAACCTTTATTATCTTCTTGATTATCTTCTTTTTTCTTGCTGTTCTTTTTAACGAAAGCTGATGAACTTTTCTTTAAACTTGTAGATAAAGTGCTATTCATTTTAGCAAATTCTGAAACTAAAATCGAAGGAACTTCAAATATCATTGAAAGATTTGAACAAAGGTTTTTAATTTTTAATCTAAGAATTTTTGCTGTTTGTTTACAGTTTCTTTTGATTTTCCATCTTGATGTCAAATTTTGATTGACTTCGTTTAATCGTAAGATAGAGCCATCAAAGATAGTCATGTAAGAATCTATGTAATTTATAATTTCGAAAATGTAATCTGTGGCAATCATTGAACTTTCTAAGGTTTCAACTACACTTTCAATTAGCAAAACAATATTAATAAAATTTGTCTGCATACGAGTTCTATAATCATCTTCGCCATATAATCTTAATGACTCAGCGGCATTGTTTAAAATAAGTTCCTTACGATCGTCAAGTTTTTTCTTTCTGCTTTGCAATTCTTTTTTAACTACTTCTTTTCGACGCTTGATCATCGATTCTTTGTAGGCAGTCTTTAATTCCGTGGATACTTTACCATCATTCATAGAACCAAATCTGTCATAGTCTGATTTAACTGCTAAATTTTTCATATTTTTACCTCCCCAATGTTTAATCATCGCTTAAATTATTCAAAAATTTATTGATTTCAGCTTCAATAGTTTCAGAATTTCTAAACCAATCAGATGCATACAATCTGTACAATTTCCAACCTACTCGATTTGTTAAAATGTTGAAATAGTGAACATTTAAATCTAAGTAATTGAATTTTGAAGCTAAATCACTTTCTATAAAAATTCCACCAATTGCCTTTTTAAGATCTGTTGATAAAATTGCAATTGGAATTCTAATCGAGCCATCTGTAATACCATAATTGTAAACAACTCGTCCATTGAATCCTAAAGATTCAATGAAAGTTCCAACGCTTTTTTCAAGATTTGTTGGTGGTTCACTGACGAATTGTTCATCTTCAGAAGAGAACGTTTCAACAATTGACAAATAGTCTTTGATATAACCGATATTGGTGTCATCTGTAATTTCAAATGATTTAATCGAATGAATAACCGTTATCGATTTCTTCGCTCGAGTAACAGCAACATTGAATATACATTTTCCTAGCAAACTACGATTCAATTGTCCAAAATTTAGATTCTTTCTCCTACAACCAGGAACTGATTGATCATATGAATAACCATAGGTTAATGATAGAATCAAGTGATCGCATTCTATTCCTTGTACTTGTTCTATAGTTTTGAAAAATATTACTTTTTCAGGAACATCATCAGAATTTCTGTTTTGGATTGCTTTGTTTATACTTCTGCTAAGATCATAATTTTTATTGATCAAATCTAAGATGAGTTGTTTTTGAGCAACACCGAAGGTAACAACTCCAAGCGATTCACTTAGTTTATTATCACGAAAATATTTGGCAAAATGATCTTCGATTGATTTAACAACAGATTTAGCTTCAGCCTCATTTTTGCCGTTGAATGAAAAACCATTTTCGATATAAACATCTTTAAATCCAAGATCTGGTTTCTTAGGAATTGGAGCAGGGAATGTTTTAAGATTCGGATAAAAGTTAGCTTGTGAAAATTTTATCAATGTCTCAGTTTGACTACGGAAATGACAGATAAGTTCATAAGTTTTAAAATAATTATTTTTAAGCATTTGTGAAAGAGCTGATGGCTCAGGAGATATTTCAAGATCTTCATCTTCGCCATTTTCTTTTCTTTTAATCTTGAAATGCTCGATATAAGGCATTTGGAATTCATCACCAACAACGATGCATTGTTTAGATCTGAATAAAATAGGTAAGATTTCAACTGGTCTAAGTTGACTAGCTTCATCTACAATCACAACATCGAACGAATTATATAAATCATTTTTAGTAAATAATAAACTTGCAGTTGAAGGTGATACTATCAAACATTTCTTTAATTTTAAAAGTGCAATTGCATATTTATTAAAGAATTGTCTGATGTTTTCTCTAGATGTTTGATGCTTTAAAAAAGCATAATCTAAATCATCGGCATTAATGTTTGAAAGCAGATTTTCTTCAATTAATTTATCGTTGCATTTTTGTAATTGACTTTCGATAATTGCATATTGGCTGAACAAGCCATTCAAATAATTTGCAACAGATAGATTAATATTTGTCTCAAGCTTTGTCTTATAATAATTAACAATCGAGCCATACACAGAATGTTCATAAACATCTACAAATGAAACATTTGGTTGAAGTTGATTTGTTTCAAAATAAGCAAAGAAATCATTAATTGGAATTTTACCATTATATGAATTTAGTTCTTCATAATAGTTCCGTGCAGCATCAATAACATTAACATCATTATATTCATTTGAAAGTATTTCAAAAATTCTAATAGGAACATTTTCAATATCAACATTACCATAAAAATTATTGACTTTTTGTTTTCTAATAGAATCTTGACAATGTTTTAATGAATCTAATGTTGAATTTATTTTTAAATATTCATAATTAGTAAATAGAACATTAATTAAATTACAAACACTATCTATGGATGATGCTGATAAATTAAATTGTTTTTTAAGATTATAAAGCAATACAACTCTTTTAGCTTCGCTTTGAACTTCATTAGGATTCATTATTGCATGGGAAGAAATATCATTAATTGTGTTTTTAAGTTGTTTTATCGCGTAATGACATTCATAAATTTCCTTCACGATCTTGAATGATTCGTTTAAAAATTTGTTATCAACAATTTCATTATAACGCTCAATTTGGTTTTGGCAATAAGTAAATTTCTCAAGGGATTCAGCTGTAAAGCCAAATATTTCAAAATAAGATAGCAATATTCTCATTTTGTTTTTGTCAAAATTACCGATTTTATCGGCAATTTCTTGATTGATAAGCAACGATTGTTTTCGTAGTTCACGAACATCTTTATATTCCTTAGATACAATAATAAGATCACTTAAGGATACATTCCTTGCTTCATTATTGTCTTTTAACAATTCACGAATTTTTCGAATGTGCTTTTTAGATTTTAAATCAATAAATTTCACTTTGTTCTTGTTCGAATATTTTGAAATTTGATTATATCCATCTGATATTAATTCTAAATCATCGTCACTAAGAAATTGCTTGAAGTAACGATCACAGAATAGTTGCTTATTTTCTAGTAATTTCAAAATATCATAGTAATCTTTAAGTTTTGCAACTAATTTAAGTTTTTCAAAACCATTTCCTAAAGAATTAATTGCGATGCAAAGTTCTTTTGTTTCATTGATTTGATTTAAGTCAAACAGAGTAAAATTATCATCAAATTTTAGGTTCTTTAATTTTTCTAAATCACTTTCGAGTGAATTTGACGGAACACTATAATTTAAATATTCATTTACACTTGAATAATGATTTAATATGTTTAATAAATCTTCGATTTGACCGACATTTTTTTCGTTTGTTTTTACAAAAATCGAATATAGAACATCTTGTTGTAATTGACTATAAGCAAGAGTATTTAAATCATCAAACGATAAATTATCTACTAAATTTTTAATAAACTTGGATAATCCTAATTTATCAATCTTGTTTTTAAATTCATTTACTAAATAACAGATTTGTTCATGCTCTTTTGAAAGTATTTGCCAGTCACGTTTTATATTAACACCAAACCACGGACAAAGATTAGCAGGATGGGTTCTGTTATTGGTCATTTTATCAAGATCATTACCAAGCTTTTCAACTAGATATTTAGATGACAAATATTCTTCTCGATTTACATTATGTATTTCACCATTTTTTAAAAAATTAACAACCGGCAATTCTGTATTTTCATAAAATTTATCGAGAGAATCGTAATAATTTTCATTTAGCAAATCGCAATCTTCATACATTGTTTTAATATAATCACCAATTTTGTCTGAGATCTTTTTTCTTTGTTCAAGAAGAGCATATCTATTGCTACTTAAGTTTTTATCAGATTTAAATGCCTTTTTAGCATTTATGATTTCATTCATTTCTTTTCTTATTTCAGAAACATCTAACTTAGAAGCTTGAGTTTCGCTTTCAGAATCAAGGAGTAAAAGAAATTTTCTAAGGTTTTCTGGCATTTTTGAATATACTTCAGACAATGCAGCTAATTTGCTCGATGAAATCAATACTTTTTTATTATTAGCAATCAAAGATGCAGCAATATTTGCAATGGTTAAAGTCTTTCCAGAACCTGGTGGACCTTTAATAACCATTGATTCACCATTGACGGCATGTTCTATAATGTTTTGTTGATTTGAATCAACATCTAATATATTTCTAACGCTATCTTTTAGTTCAACATTTTCTGCTTTTGATGAATCTTTTGAAGAATACATCATCTTTTGAACTAGTGGATGGTTAAGGATTTCATCCTCGTGACGTTTTAAATCATAATACATACATAATTGATTATGATTGAATTTAAACATGGCAACAATATCGCTACAAAACTCAAACACAGCACCATTTTTAGCAAAGTTTTCAACATATTTTTTGACGTTTGCTAGATAATTTGTTACTTGAACACGATCAAATTTATCTATATCAATCGGCTTATCAAAAGGAACATCAAGATAACTTTGATTCACTCTCCGATCAGGGTGTGGAAAGTTATTTGCTATGTCTTCATTTAAATCAGCTTTTAATCGATAATATAAAACTGGATTTAAATTAACATCATCTGCTATGAACTTAATCACCACAGGTGCAGTGGATGAACTACCTCTAACTAATTCGATCGGAAACAAAATAAGTGGTGTGAATACTTCTTTAATTATTTCTTTATCAGTTTCTTTTCCAACAACAATTCTCCATTTCAAAGCACCAACACTTAAAAACATAGGATTGTATCCTTTGTAAGTTATATTTTTATAGGCTTCAGTTATAAAAGAGTTAAGTTGTGTTGAATCGGTCAACTTAAATTGTGCATCACACCAATCAAAGACATTACTGTTAGAGGAATCAATAATCAATTGTTCGTCATCTTGATTAATTGCACTTTTTCTAAGCACTGTGTTGGCAGTTTTTCCAATTCTATTTTTAATAATGTCAACGATATGTGTTGCTAGACTTGGGTAATTGCTATTGTTATTGTATAAAAGATAGGTTTCGCTGGCCTTACCAGCATATAAATCTAGAAGCTTATTAACTAAGCCGTCATCGATGTGTAACAAATCGATGATTCCAGATTCAAATAAGTTTTCCATAAATGTTTCCCCCTTTATTTTTTATTTATTCGAAATCTATTTCAATCCATACTGAATCACAGTTTTCAAGGCAGTCATTAGCAAATGCTCGAGCATCAGCCTCGACTATTTGATTGAAATAGGAATTTCTTTTGCTAGAATTATAATTTTGAAAGTTACGATACCATTCCTCAATTCGCGATCTTGTAACACCAAGTTCAACAAAATACCATTCTTGATATATATTTTTAATTGTAAAATGCTGAAAGGCGTGATATGATTCGTGGCATATTGAGTCACTGATATCATTTAAATCATTAAGTGAATTCCTTAAATATTTAATAGTTTTGCCGGAATCCATGCAAAGGCCACCAACTTTTTCACCTAAATTATCCGAAACAATTACGCTAGGAACAAAATCAATATTTAGTATTTTAAAAACACATTTTGTTGCATTAATGACACGCGCCATTTTTTCGGATTCATCAAGTAACTCCCACTTTGAATAATCTTCACCAGCTAATAAGCAATATCTAACGAGAGCACCACATCTAGCAAAAGTTGAGCCTTTAAAATTTATGATTTTTTCAATATTTCTTTTATTAACATTTTCAATAGAATCATAATCAAAATTAATTTTTCGTTTATTAGTATCAACCTTAGAAAATTCATTAAATTTTCCCCAACCAGAATCAATAAACAAAAATGTTTGTGGGATATTATGTAAATATTCTTCTAATTCAGAAACATTGTGTTGGCTAGCAATTCTAACACCCATTTTAATCCAGTTTTGAGAATCTTTTAAAATTTCGTTAAGACCCACATAGCCCATGAATTTCATATCTTCTCGGATGATTTCTTTTGCGGTAGGTGTTCCAAGAATTTTGTTATCAGAATTTGTTTTGTCATGTTCTTCAATTAGATTAATTAGATTTATATAATCGGGCATAGCTAGGTAAGTATAATGAACCATAAAGTTACAATTTAATGTATTACAAATTTGAATTAGATTATCATATAAATTGCTACGACCAGTTTTGTCACTTATGAAAACTTGAAATCCATCAATACAATATTTGAATAATAAATTTGCAATTGATTCAAGACTTAAGTTACCAACAAATCTGTTTAAGTTTTCAACTAATAGATGCTGTTTATTTTGACTTAAATAATCAAGCATTGTTTGAAAATCAGTTTGAGTCATATCAGAAAATTCATTCATGTTAATAATAGAAAATTTAATCTTTTCTTCAACTTCTTTTGCTCTTAAATGAAGATAAACTTCATCGGGTAATGGTGAATAAATAATTGTAAGCTTTTTCACCTTGCCATCAGACATCTTATTGCGATTATCAAATTCTTGATGGTAAATAGGCTTATCAGGATACATTTCTATTATTGTTTTAATTCTAGATGCATATTTTGAAAAGGAAATTTCTGTTTTTCTGTTGGAAAATAAAGATTTAGCACCTTCGAATTCCTCTTTGATTTCATTGGTAAAGTCTGGTATTTTTACATCATTGTTGAAGGCGTCATTTAGTATTTCTTTTGCGGTTTTCAATTCATCTAAAGATTTTATGCAACTTTCAACAAGATTTACGCAATCAACAGTAGAATTGTTTTCAAAAAGTTTACTTTCCTTTTCAAGAACTTCAAAATATTTTTTAGTTATTGGATGGAAAATTCCAAAAAAGATAAACAAACTTTGCGAGATTTCAAAGATCACTTTGTAATTTTTTGCTTTTGCAGTTTCAATGATTTGATTGATATACTGAATCGCATAATCATAAGTTGAATCACTATACAAATCAGTAACATATGAAAGTAAGCAATACTTCAAATGCAGTTTAATTAGCCAACCCTCAACTAATTCTTTGTTTTCGTCTGTTAAAAGGACATAATTGCGATTGCTTTCTTTAAAACTTGAAATTTCTTTTTCGGTGTCAGCAATGCTTTCTATACTGGTTTCATTTAAGAAAGTTTTGTAAGCTAAATTTACAATTTCTTTAATGGTTTCAATCATACTAATCATCTCCAAACCTAGTTGTTGCGGTAGTCAATCTTACCTTTGTTTTCTTCACTAGATGGCTCTTTTTCGCCAGAAGGTTGATTGATAATGTCAGTTTCATTATTTGATTGATTATTTAAAAGTTCATCAAGTTCAGCAAAAACATCAATGGTTTCTTCAGTTTCTTGACTTTTCTTAATCTTTTCATTTAGGACTTCATCAAGATCATCATTAATCTCTAAAATTCCTTTAATCTTATCTTCTAAGTCATACAAATTTTTCATTGACGAAATCTCGATGTTTTCAAGTTCGCCAAGAGCAAGATGATTAAAAAATTCAATATCAAGGTACTGCATGATTTCATGGAAATAAGTTTTTTCTTTGCAGTAATCCAAGTAAAATTGTATATTTTCTAATATAATTAGAACTTTTTGTTGTCTATTTTTTATCAAATTATTATCGGAGATATTGTTGCTAATAATGTTGGTTTGATCATTAATGCTGTGAAGTTTGAAATTGATTTCTTTAACAGTTTCTTTCACTTTTGTGTCATGTTTACTCAGCTGACCATTAGCAATCTTTGACTTGATATCATTAGCTTTGTTTATATACAGTTGCTTTTCTTGATAAAGAGTTTCTAGCTTGGCTTGCAACTTTTCGTTGATGTCATCCTTAAGATAATTTTTATAAACATCTATGCTCTCGTTGATTAATGTAAAGATCTTTTTATCAAGTACTGAATTTTTTAAAGAATCAATAATTGTTGATAAATTTTGTTTGTGAAACAATAAATTTTTATTATTTTTATTTTTAGTTGTAAGTTTACATAATTCAAGATAAGCATCATTAATTGATAATAATGAAAATTCAGATGGTTTCTTTTGTAATAAATCAGTACCATTTTTCCAATTTGAAGCAAGAGCTACAGCGCGATCTAAATCCTTGTTTGATTCAAAGATTGTATTTGCCGATAAAACTCCTAGAATTGTTTTATATAAAGCTGAGCAAATTTCGAAAGCATAATTTGCCGCTTCAATTGAATGTTTATTACTTATCTTTTCGATTGTTCGAGTTAAATTAGCGGCTGTAGACTTTAACAACAAGAGGTATTTTTTACAAGATGGGCGTTCATCTAACTCAATTTTTATTTCTAAAATAGAGGTTAAGGTATTAACCCAGTCTGCAACAATCTTTGTTACATCTTCATTCTTTGGCTTCGAATTTAAAAGATCGTTAACATCACTTTTTAAAGAATAATAACTTTTTAAGCAAATTGCAGGATTATTATTCTTTTGCTTTGTCTTTTTAATTAATCTGGAGGCTCTTTTTATAATCCTGCGATATTTTGGCGTTTGTTCAATGTCATTTCTGCCTTGAAGTTTTCCTAGAACGGAAAAACATTCGTTTCTAATGATTCTGCCAACTTTATAATCGTCTGAGTCAAAATTAATAATTTTAATTTTGGATTTTGTGTTCTCTTTAAGAAAATGTGAATAAGCTAAAAATTTTTGATTGTTCATAAATTTTTCCTCCTAAATTTTTTAAATAATGTTAAATAAAAATAGAAAAAACAAATAAATCAAATAAACTTTTTTGAAATTTTCATGTGTGGGCAAATTATACCATTGTAATAAAGACAGCAAACAACATTTAACTTTCTATACTAATAATAGACTAATGTTAAAGGTATTTGTCAATCTGTTTTTTTAAAATTTTTCCCCTTTCTATATTTGTTTTTTGTTGATTTAATTGTCACATAAAATTTATGACATTCAAAGGATCTTTTTGCGTCAATTACGACTACTTTTTGGACAATTTTGTCAACCCGTAAAATTTTCAAATTTTACAAAGAACTGCAATTTAAAACTTTGTTTTTTATTTTTTAAATTTTAGCGTTATAATATCTCCCGGGAGAAAAAACATGAAAAACTTAATAAGAAAATACTTTAGCATGTCATATAAAGATAGAACCTTATTCAATACTAGAATATCTTTAGTAGTGAATACTTTAATGTGCTTGATTAAGTTTATTCTAGCATTCTTTTTTGGTTTCTTTTTTATTGTTGCTGGTATTATTAATGTTTTCATGTTTATATCCAAACTTGAATGTTACTTAGGTATCAAATATCCAAACAAAAAATCATTTCGTTATCGTAATACCTTAATAGGTATTTTCTTTATCTTGGCCGGTCTTCAATATGCTATCTATATGGCTAGACTATTATTTATAGATACATCTAGTAGCCATTATGATTTAACTATTGCTTGTATCATTGCTGGTTTTTCTTTCTTTGAATTAGGACTAGCTATCAAGGGTTGTTTCAATGCTTATAATAAAGGACACTACTATCGAAATGTTAAAATGATTAACTTATGTACTGCCTTTTTTGCTATAGCCTTAACTGAAGTTGCTTTGTTATCATTACAAACCCATAACACAGTTAATGTAAACGAAATTAATGGTTGGTTTGGTATTGGTATAGGAATTATCACTATTTTACTAGGTTGTTTTGTTTTTGTTGCTCCTAATGTTAGTATCATCGATAGAGAACATAACATCTATCGATTAATCGAAGGAAAACAAAACAAAACCTATACTAATAATGATATAGTTCATATCAAATTAACCAACAGTAAGATCTACGGAAACTTTTCTTATAATGGTGTTTATTATAACGGAATCATAGATGGACATATTAAAAAACATAAAAGTCCAATACTAGATTATCCTGTCTGGTTATTGATAATTTTAATCATTCTATCGGAAATTTTATTATTTGTTTATGGCATCGGTGCTCTTATTTTTTATTTCAAAAACGCTCATATCATAAACAAATTAGATAAACTTATGTTAGAAAAAGGCTTTGCTAAAATTAAAGAAGAAGAACAAGAAAATATTGATTTTGTTCAAGAAAGTAAAGAATAAACTTATTACACTTAAACGTAATAACTTTACAAATAATTATAATTGATTATAAGGTGTTTATAATGTTAATAAGAAAAACTTATTTAAACAAAATCAGGGGTTTTTATGATTCTGATTTAACAAAGATATTAGTTGGTATTAGAAGATGTGGTAAATCATTTCTACTACAACAAATAATAGATGAAATAACAAACAAAAAGAAAGTTGATAAAGATCACATTATCTTTATCAATTTTGAATTTGTTGAATTTGAAGAACTACTAGATTATAGAAAATTAAACCAATACATCAAAGATAGAATAAAAGATGATAACATCTATTATTTATTTTTTGATGAAATTCAAAATGTTGAAAACTTTGAAAAAGTTGTTAATTCCTTAAGAGCATCTATAAAAAATCTCAGCATTTTCTTAACAGGTTCTAATAGCAAATTATTATCTGATGAATTATCTAGTGTCTTATCAGGTAGATATGTCTTATTTAATATCTATCCATTTTCATATAAAGAATATGTAACATTAACAAATAAAGATGCAAAAAATATCGATACATTCAATGATTATGCTAAATGGGGAGGACTTCCTAATCGTTTTGAATTCAATAACGAAAATGATATCAAAACATATCTTCATAGTGTCTATGATTCCATCATCTTGCGTGATGTTGTAAAAAGATTAAATTTACAAAATACATTCCTATTTGATAAGATATTGCAATATTTAATTGAAACCACTGGTCGAGAATTTTCGGCTGAAAACATCATAAACTATTTACGAAACGAACATTATAAGATTTCTAACGAAACCTTATATACTTATATCGATGCTTTATGTAAAGCATTGATCATCAAAAAGGTTTATCGTTATGATATTGTTGGTAAAAGAGTTTTGAAAACTTTAAATAAATATTATGTCACCGATTTAGGAATAGCAAAGATAAAATATAATAAACAATATGATACACTTGAAACCATTGTTTATAACGAATTAATCATTAGAAACTATGAAGTATATATTGGTAAAACCAGAAATGGTGAAATTGATTTCATAGCAAAAAAAGACGGTAAAATCAAATATATTCAAATAACACATGATATGAAAGATAAAGAAAATACCATTAAAAGAGAATTCGACGCTTTTAATGGTATCAATGATAATTATCCTAAATATGTTATATCTTTAGATGATGTTAATTTATCTAGAAATGGTATTATTCATTTAAATCTCTTTGATTTTCTATTAAACGAAAACTTCTAGCAAATTCTTATTTTTTGCTATACAATAATGTCTGTAAAATATCTCCTAAGCAAAAATATTTTATCATTAAAGGTGAAATCATTGATTTTGCCTTTTTTGTTTCAAACCATAACAAAAACCTCGCTTCCATATTTAGAAACGAGGTAATAATTAATATTAATTTTCAAATTTATTTTTCTTTCTTGTTTTTTATTTTGTTTAATAAGTTTATGGCGTCTGCATTCCCTTGGTTAGCAGCTTTTTCTAGCCAATATATGGCTTTATCATAATCTTCGTTATATAAATCATCGCCACAATATAAATAACCTAAATAATATTGTGCATATTCATTACCTTGACGTGCTTCATTTTCAAGCCATTCATCACTTTCTTTTTCTTCAACAAGAAACATATCTAAAAAATAATAGAAACTTTCTAAGGCTTTTTTATTTCCTAGATTAGCCGCTTTCTTTAACCAATATAAAGAAGATTTATAATCTTGTAACAAATAATAACATTCACCAAGGCCATAATATTTTATTTCACCATCGGGTTGTGATTTGATGTAATTAAATAATTCCGTTGCCCTATTTTCATCGAATTCTATATCATCAAAATAATAACCTTCAAGCAATTTTTGATAGAATTCATCGACAGTTTTAACAGCAATACGTTTTTTCATAATATAATCCTTAATTATTATTGTTTTCTTCTTTAGCGTTTATACGTTTCAGTAAATCACTTAACAAATGAACAATAGGTATCATAGTTAAAATGATAATAATAACAAGTAATGAATTAACTAATCCAGGCATCTTATAAATACCAAAATATTCAGGTAAGAATCCAACTAATAATGATACCATAGCAAACATGGTGATAAAGATAATACCTCGATAAGTATTCATAGGTCTACTAGTGTTATATAGAATGACAAGTCCAACATAAGTGATACATAATACACACATTGAAGAAGCTTCTTCAGCATTAGAAATATCAAATGCTTTCATAGTTCCTAAAAAATACACTGAAAATACCGAAAGTAATAATACTAATGCACTCGGCAAGCAGTTAGAAAAGACATTCTTGAGGAAGTTTCCTTTAATCTTATTCTTATTAGGTTGAATAGCAATAAAGAATGCTGGAATACCAATAACAAATGATTCAAGTAACATCAATTGTTTAGTTACAAATGGATAACCATTAACGAACACCTTAGGAAGCATGATAGTAATAAGGGTTAGTACCATTGTAAAGATTGTTTTCATTAAGAATAATGATGCTGAACGTTGAACGTTATTGATTACTCTTCTTCCTTCTTCTACAACTTTTGGCATACTAGCAAAGTTAGAATCCATTAAAACTAAGTGTGATACGTTTCTAGCAGCTTCTGATCCACCGGCCATAGCAATACTACAATCGGCTTCTTTCATAGCTAAGATATCGTTAACACCATCACCAGTCATAGCAACTGATTTACCTTTTTTCTTTAAGGCTTTAACAAGAATAGCTTTTTGTTCAGGAGTTACACGACCAAAGACTGTATATTCATCAGCAATGGTTTCAACATCAGCAGCACTAAGGCCTTCTAGACTTATATAATCTTTAGCATTTTCAATACCAACACGAGAGGCTATTTCTGATACTGTTGCTGGATTATCCCCAGAGATAACTTTAACAGCAACACCATTTTCATTAAACCATTTAATAGTATCAGCAGCATCTTCACGAATATGGTCTTCTAAAATAAATAAAGCAATAGCTGTATTATTAGATGGAACTTTATCATTTTTAATTGGAGCATCACTATGAGCAAGCATTAACACACGATAACCAAGTGAGGCTTTTTGATTAACAATTTGCCATAACTTTTTAGATTTACCAGTGTAGACAAATTCTGGAGCACCTAAGATAAATGTACCAATGTTTCCTTCAAAAGTAACAGCTGATAACTTTCTTGCCGAAGAAAATGGTAATGTTATTTGTTTTCGATATTCAACATTGATACCAAATCTATTTTGTAATGCAATAGAAGTTTGGTTATTATCTTCTAAAGCATTCAAGAACGAACCCATAATCTGATCAATATCTAATTTATCATCATTACCTAAAGTAATAACTTCTTTTACTTTCATAGTACCGTCGGTAATAGTACCGGTTTTATCTAGACATAAGACATCAACTCTTGCAAGCATTTCAATACAATATAATTCTTGAACTAATGTTTTATGTTTAGCAAGTTTCAAAACACCAACGGCAAGTGCCATACTAGTAAGTAAAAACATACCAGCAGGAATCATACCAATTAAAGAACCAGCAGTTTTAGTAACTGTTGTATAGATAACAAAATCATTGTAATCTTTACTACCCTTAGCATAACCATGTGATCTAAGTTCAAGACTAACACTGAAAGCTTCAACTGTATCAGTGCTACCAACTAAATCTCTAAAACTAATGGTTGTCATACTATTTCCTTGGCTATCAAACTTTAAAGCATGATGTTCAGCATCACTAGTATAATAAGCATTCTTACCAAGGTTATCAAAGTTATATTCATATAGCATTTCAGCATCACTATCTTGAAATGAAAAATCTTGAATATTAACTATTGATTTAGCACTAGCTTCATTTGCTAATTTAACCCTCACAACTAGATTACTTAAACCAATGTTTCCTGAAACTTTTTTAGTATAAATAATTTTGATTTTATCAATACTATTTAAGATTTCTTGAGGAAATCTATCTTCATTTTCATTAGAATTAGTAGTTAATCTATGTATTTTATAAGTTAAATGATCAATGTCATCAATTTCACCTAATAAATATTGTTTTTCACTAGTAGTAATGGCATAAACATTAAATTGACCATTAGTATCATATTTAGGATTCAAAGCTTGTTTAGTTGCTGATTTATAGTTAGTGATACCAACAAATAAGCCTAATGGAATAATAATGATACCAATAGCACTAATAACTAATTTTAAGGATCTTAACAATTCTGATTTAGGTTTACTATATCTTTTAGCTTTTGCTTGTAGTTTTTGAATATAGCAATCTTTACCAACTTTATCAACTAAGGCTTTACAACTACCTGATGAAATAAAACTACCAGCATATAATTGATCACCGATTGTTTTCTTAACAGGTACTGATTCCCCAGTAAGTAAAGCTTCATTAACTTCAATAGTGCCATCTTTAATAATACAATCGACACTAATTTGTTTACCATTTTTTAATATTGTAATATCATCTAAAACTAAATCTTTAACTGATATTTCTTTGGTTTGGCCATCTCTTATAACTGTTGCAGTAGGAGCTGTTACAATGGTCATCTTATCAATTGTTCGTTTAGCTCTAATTTCTTGATAAATACCAATTGTAGTATTTAAAACTAGAATAAGAACAAAGAATAAGTCACCCCAGGAACCAACAAGAATCAAAGCTACAGCAATCAAGATACATAGAATATTAAAGAATGTAAAAATATTGCTAATAAAGATTTGACGATATGTTTTTGAATAAGTTTTAGTTGTATTGTTAACTAATTCAGCAGCCACTCTTTCTTGAACTTGAGCTTCACTTAATCCTTCATCTAGATTAGGATTAAATCTAGATACAGTATTCGATCTAGATGTTGCTTCAACTTCAGCCATAGTAAGAATTTGTTCGTCTTCATCGTTATTTTTATTAAAAAAAGACTTTCTTTTTTTCTTTTCTTCTTCTGGTGGTGTTGTTAATTTTCTTTTCTTATTAGCTGCTTCTAACATCTTTTGTTTATAAGCGGCTTCTGCTTCATCACCATCTTCATCCATGATAATATCAACAGTGTTACATTCATCAATACTAAAGTTTGATGAAGCATTGTCATTATGTTGTTTTAACGTTGATGTTGATTCAATATCATCTAATGATTTATTTTCTTTATTTGCCATAACCTAACTCCCCCTTCGGGTTACTATTGTTATTTTAATATAAAATAACATGATATTCAAACAAAATATAAATAGAATTTAGGAATATAAAAAAATATCGACAAAAATTAAATAAAAACTTAAAATTTGTCGATAGAATCATTAATTCATAAAAGAAATCAAGACTTGATTTAGTAATAAACTACCCTTAAAAGTGGTTTTTAACTTGTTTTTAGTTATTTTTATTAGTTTTTTATCTTCTAATTCTTTGATAATTTTATTGTATCTCTCGATAAAATTAACATTATATTTCTTATAAAACCTATCTAGATTTAGCCCTTCATCTAGCCTTAAATATAACATGATTTCTTCAAACATTTTATCTTCTTTAGTTAACTTGATGATTTCTTTTTGATATTGTTTGTTATTATATAACGTTAAATTCCTAGTATTAGTAAATCTTATATCACCTACATAACCACTAGCATTTAAACCAACAGCATCATAATGCATGTTATGCCAATAGACGAGATTATGTTTACATTTATAGTTAGTTTTAGCAAAGTTTGATATTTCATAACGGTTAAAGCCTTGTTTTTTAAGATAACTATAGATGTATTTATACATCTTGGCTTGTAATTTATTATCTTCTTCTAGATTCTTGAATCTTTGATAGAAAACCGTGTTTTCTTCAATTATCAAAGAATAATAAGAAATATGTTTAATAGGTAGACTACTAACTATTTCTAAGTCTTCTTTAACATCATCTAGTAATTGAAATGGAAAACCATAGATCATATCAACATTTATATTTTCAATGTATTTAGAAGCTAATTTAACATTATTTATTGCTTGTTCTTTACTATGTTTTCGATTACATAGACTGATAAATGCTTTGTTAAAAGTTTGAATACCGATACTTAATCTATTCACTCCATATTTTTTTATAGTTTCTAGAAATATTTCGTTTATATCTTCAACATTACTTTCAATTGAAAATTCATAATTCTTGTTTAACATTTTTTGTAACTTTTCTAGTAGACTTACTAATAATTTGTTATCTAAACAACTAGGAGTTCCTCCACCAATATAAATGGTATCGTATTTATTATTATTTAAGTTTTCAAGTTCAAAAAAAAGCGACTCAAAATAGTCATTTACAAAATTAGTTTGATAAATAACTTTAGCGAAGTCGCAATAAGAACATATTTGTTTACAAAAAGGAATATGAACATAAAGAGCTGTTGGATTAGACTTCATCTTCATAATCTTTTCCTTCTTCAACCTTTTCTTCTTGAATTAAAAGATCTAAGTTGGATTTCATTTTTTCCTCTTCTTCTTTTGTATATACACCTATTTTTGCTTTCTTTCTAATAATCCAAGCAACTAAGATTAAAGCACCAACAACAAGAACGACAATAATATAACCTGCTAGTCCCCCTGGTTCAATTGCAAATGGTAACATTTAAATTCATCTCCTATTAACTAATTATACACCTTTTAAAATAATTATTCATCATCAACCGATAGAACTGTCATAAATGCTTCTTGAGGTATATCAACATTACCAATCTTTTTCATTCTCTTTTTACCTTCTTTTTGTTTTTCTAGAAGTTTTTTCTTTCTGGTAATGTCACCACCATAACATTTAGCTAGTACATCTTTACGATAAGCTGCGATTGTTTCTCTAGCAATAACTTTTCCATTAATTGCAGCTTGAATTGGTACTTCAAATTGTTGTCTTGGTATGATTTTACGTAATCTTTGACAAATAATACGACCACGATTATAAGCAAAATCACGATGGACAATACAACTAAGAGCATCAATAACATGATTGTTTAGTAAGATATCCATCTTACATAACTTGCTTGCCTTGTATTCATCTAAGGTATAATCAAACGAAGCATAACCTCTAGAACATGATTTGAGTCTGTCAAAGAAGTTATAAACAATTTCTGCTAGCGGTAAATGATAAATCAAATTCATTCGATTATCATCGATATATTTAAGATCAACATAAATACCTCGTTTTTGTTGACATAATTCCATTAAAGGACCGATGTATTCTTGAGGTGTCATGATGTTTGCAAGAACATATGGTTCTTCAATTCTTTCAATCTTTTGAATATCTGGAAGTTTAGCTGGATTATCAAGGGCTATCATGCTGCCATCAGTTAAATAAACATGATAGATAACTGATGGTGCTGTGGCAACTAAATTTAGGTTATATTCTCTTTCTAGCCTTTCTTGAATAACATCCATATGTAAAAGACCTAGAAAGCCACATCTAAAACCAAACCCTAAAGCTTGTGATGTTTCGTTTTCATATTGTAAAGCTGCATCGTTAAGTTTAAGTTTTTCTAAGGAATCTTTTAGTTCTTGATAATCTTGAGCATTTACAGGATAAAGGCCACAAAAGACCATTGAATTAAGTGGTCGATAACCAGGTAAAGGTTCACTTACACCATTTTCAGCATAAGTAATGGTATCACCAACATGAACATCCTTAACAGTCTTAATAGAAGCAGCAATATAGCCTACTTCACCAGCAACCAAACAATCTTTTTTAACTTCTTTTGGTGTATGAACTCCAACTTCAACAACTTCAAAGACAGCATTAGTTGCCATCATCTTGATTTTATCGCCTATTTTAACTGTTCCATCAAAGATTCTAACAAAAACAACAACACCTCGATATTGATCATAAAAAGAATCAAATATCAAAGCTTGTAATGGTTTATTAATACCACCTTTTGGACTAGGAACATGTTTAATAACAGCTTCTAATACATCTTCAACATTTAAGCCCGTTTTTGCTGATATTAATGGGGCATCTTCACATGATAAACCTATGACTTTCTCGATAGATTCTTTAACTCTATCAGGATCAGCGTTAGGTAAATCAATCTTATTTATAACTGGAATTATTTCAAGATTATTATCTAAGGCTAGATAAACATTAGCAAGGGTTTGTGCTTCAATTCCTTGAGAAGCATCAACAACTAGAATAGCACCTTCGCAAGCGGCTAGTGATCTAGATACTTCATAAGTGAAATCGACATGCCCTGGAGTATCTATTAAATGCAAGGTGTATTCTTGATTATCTTTAGCTTTATATTTTAATTGAATGGCATTTAGTTTGATGGTGATTCCTCTTTCTCTTTCTAAATCCATTTCATCTAATATTTGTTCTTTCATTTCTCTTTTTTGAACTGTATTAGTGATTTCAAGTATTCTATCAGCAAGAGTTGATTTTCCATGGTCAATATGAGCAATAATAGAAAAATTGCGGATTTTTGATTGATCTATACTCATATTTCCCATCTCCTTTTTAAGCCAACTAATTATAACATTATTTAAAATCAATAACAATAACACGACTTTAGTTTGTTAATGGAATACTAACATGTTTCCAATTAATTTGAGCATAAAAAAACCGAGATATAAACCTCGATTTTTTTATACTCCCGAAAAAACTTAAAACTCCATCGTAATAGAGTCTCTAAAAAAAATGCCGCACCATTTTTTCCCACGATTATAAAGTATCAAAAAAAAGCACGCTTGTCAATCTGATTTTTAAAATTTTTTTTGACAATTTTATTGAAGTAATGATACACAGATTTTAAAAGATCATTCTTTGCGTAATATTTTTTGTTTAAAACTATTCTGCCATAAAATAACTCGTTGATTTCTTCACACACATATTGTTTAATTCCATCACTAGTTACGATTTCATTGAACAAATACAAAGCACATGTCATTTGCATTATTACTGAATTTTTAAGTTTCTTGTCTCTTATTTTTTTGCATATCCCGCATTGATTTAAGTAATCAACAATTAAATCACTAAATCTTTTGTTGTTATCTTTCGCATCAAGATTAGATAATATACATGAATTGTGTGCTACAGCATTTCTTAGGTTTTTTACTTCTTTTAAAATCTTAAAATATTTCTTGTCTTCTAAATTATAGTAGTTAGTGAAAAATTTAAAAAATCTTATTAGTTCGCCAAAAGAAATTAGTTCAAAAAATATCCATATTGGAAGATTTTCTATTTTTTTGTCTTCTTGCAAATTATATTGAGAAAATATATGTCTATAATATTCACTATCCTTTTTCATCATAATGTTTTCGTGGGTTCTTTTAGGATATTGAGTGTCATTATAATCTTTATCAAGAAACAGATTTACAATATTATAGCCATCTTCTTCAGACATTGACTCAATTGTGTTTATTATTCTGAGTTTTAAATAATGTTCAATGCTTGTAGTTATATAAAAAAATAAACGTCTGACTCGATAATCGATTATTGCTAAATCTTTTAGGTAAGCAAAATCCAAATTTATGTATTTATCTTTTAGCTCACCATATTTATAAACCTCAAAATTGCTTTTAAATGATGCTACTTTGTAATAATAATTGTTATTAATCAAATATTTTATAGCATCTTCTTCACTACAAATTGCAAACTTAACATTCTCTTCAATCAAATGTTGAATCATTTCAGGTATACTTAACATTTTTTCTAGTGTATTTACTGCTGTAATTGCATCCATTTTCTCACCTCCTTTTTCATATTAAATTATATAACATTTTTAGCAGAAAAAGAAAGATGAAAGTATTGAAAATTTGTCGAGAGAAACGTGGAAAATCGCGAAACTGAGCCGAAAAAATTATGAGAAAAAATTGATAAATTTTTGATTGATTTTTGATAATATTTTGTCGCTTTTTTTATTGCAATTTTAATTTTTTTCTTTAATTTTTTAACATACAATTATAAAATTACAAATGAGGTGGAAAACTATGTTTTATCGTAAAATAATTGGTGTTAGAAGTGATCTAGGAATGACTCAAGAAGAAATGGCTAATTATCTAAACATTAGTGTTCGTTCATATCGAAACAAAGAAAAAGGAACTAGACCATTTACTCAAGTAGAATTAATCTTAATTCTTCAAAAAGCAAAATTAAGTTATGAAGATGCTGGTAAAATCTTCCTTTGTCCTGAATCTAACAAAGAATTATATGAAAACTTTATAAATAAATATATTGTCTAGCATATATTTATATTTCTTTTCATATCATGGATATGAGGAGAGATAAAACATGTATAGAGAAATATTAACCAAAGCAATCATTGCTAAAGGAAACAAAGAATTCAAAGACACACAAACACTTCAAGTAGAAGACAATATTTCAAGAACCTTAGGTTGTTGGGTTATCAATCATAAAAGTGAAATTGTAAGAGATAATAATACCATCTATGTTGAAGGTAGTTATCAAGTCTATGTCTGGTATGGTATCAATCAAGATAGTGATTGTAAGCTAATAAATCAAATATTTAATTTCAAAGATGAAATACCATATGTATTTAATGATGAAAAAGATGATTTGACCGATAAAAACGAAATAAAGAAATATGTAACCAAACAACCAATTTGTATCAAACTTGAAAACATAGATAATAATATAGTGGTATCTATTGAAAGAGCTTATAGTATTGATATCATAGGTGAAACTAAGTTTACAATAAAAGTTAATGAACCAATTGATAACAAAGAAATAAACAATATCAATACCGATTACATAATTGATAAAAAATAATTATTTTAGCCCTATTTTATGGGCTTTTTTTAATATTTGCTACATTGACTAAAGCTATTATTTTTTTTATAATGTTTTTGGAATTTGGAGATAAAAACATGATAAATGATAAAACTATTCAAGATATCAAAAAGATAAATAAAATTGTACTTGTAAAAATGTTAAGTGCTTTGTTTTTGTTTGTCTTATTATTTATTATAGTTTTAGTATTCCAATCAAGAAAAACTGAAAAGATATTTTATCTTCTAGGTGGTTTAGTTGGTGGTCTCTTTTTATGTTTTTTTGCTTATTATCTAACCATGGATTATCTACCTAACAATAGAAAAATAAAATTATATAATAGATTACTAGAAATTCCAGTTAAACACGAAACCTATAAAATAGTAGAAAGCATTGGAAAAGTATCTTATGATGGCGTTAGATTCAATGGATATCATGGAATCATAAATGACAAAGTTTATCAAATATTAGTTGATGAAAATAATAGTCTAGAAATAGATAAAACATATGATTTAGAACTTGTTCATCAAGTACTAATAAGAGGGGAAATCAAAAATGACTAAAGAGAAAGTAAAAACATTCTTTCAATATCGAATGTGGTTAGTATTACTAATCTTTCTTTTTACCTTTGTTTCTTTTTATTGGATTTTGAATGCTTTAAATGCCTATAAACCAGAAGAAAAGTTTTCTTTGTTTGCTGAATGTTATGGCTTAAATGATAAAGAAAGTTTCGATTCTATCGACAAATTGTTAGAAGATAAGAAAATTCCCGAATTCAATTATTATCTATATTCACCTGATAATAAAGATATAGCAAGTTACTATAGTAAGTTTGGTTCAAAAAGTGACCTAATAATTCTTAAAGAAAGCGATCTAGATGAAATGGAAGATACCATTACAAATAATTTCATGATTCTAGATGATATGTTAGATGGTTCATATCAATATTATAAATACGCTACTAACTCTTATGCTTTAAAGGTTTATTCTTATAATGATGATAGTTATAACCAAACTATCAAACTATCATCAATGCTTAACTTTGAAAACGAAAGTCAAGATAACTACTATTTATTAATAAATAACAAAAGTGTTCATTTTAATAAGAAAACTACTGCCGGTTATTTAGTATTAGATAGTTTACTTACTAAGGAGTAATCAATATGGAAGATAGACTGCCAAGAACTAGAAAAGAATTATTGAAAGACATCTTAAGATATCGTTTTTTAGATATTGTTGTTTTGAGTCTTCTCATGGGTTTGTTTTTTGTCGTTAGAATCGTACTTATTTTATTTGTTGAAACAACTTTTCTAAGTGAAGTTAATATCTTTAATAGTCTAATTAAATATGTTTTGAATATCATATCTTTTATTATCTTTTTCCTAGGACTTGGTGGGGCTTTTTATTTTACTAAGAAGCTTGCTTGGTCTGAAGGAAGCAACATAAGAAGAGATTTCTTTGAAGGAGTCTTCAAAAACGCTAAAAAGTCCGTTTTGTCCGGCATTATTTTGGGTTTTATCTATGGTGGTATTCATTTACTTGGCGACTTTTTTAGTGTAACTAGCGTCTTTTCTTATCAAGTTGAATATGTCTTTTTAGGCATCAGTTATGCCTTTTTTATCTTACTTGCTTGTGCTTGCTTTTATGTCTTAACTCAATCAATGATTTATGAAGATAAATTTATTCATTTATTTATCAATGGTATCAAATTCAGTCTAGGAAACGGACTTAAAACCATATTATGTTTATTACTACTATTTCCATTAATCTTAATTGAATTCTTTAATAACGAAATTGTCTTTTTAATTGCTTTTTGTCTATTAGTATTTTTCTTATTTGGTCTATTTATTATTTCATTTACATTGATTTCTCATGAATTATTTGATAAAACTATCAATGCTAAACAATATCAAGAAATAATTAAGAAAGGACTTAAAAAAGATGAAGATTAAGGTTATTTATAGTGATAAAGATAATAAACTACAACCACTTGAATATAAATATAGCAAATCCAAAACTGGTAATGTAAAAATAGACTTAACTAAGATAAGACAAACCATGATGGGCTTTGGTGGTGCTTTAACTCCAGCATCAGCCTACGTTTATAAGCAAATGGATGATAAAACTAAACATGAATTATTAAATGCTTTATATGCCCCTAAAGGACTTAACTATAACTTAGGTAGAGTATGTATTGGTTCTTGTGATTTTTCTACTAGCACTTATGATTATCTTTTAAGTGATGGTAGTTATGACTATAGCATAGAAAACACAAATCTATTTCCTTTTCTAGATGATGTCTATAAACTTAAAAAAATAAGTTTGATAGCTGTTCCTTGGACTCCACCAAAAGTATATAAAGATAACAATGATTATTTACATGGTGGAAGACTTAAGGATGATTGCTATCAAAAATATGCTAAATACTTAGTAAGTTATGTTTCAATGATGAAACAAAGAGGCTATCATTTAGATTATCTAACCATGCAAAACGAACCAGAAGCAAAACAAACTTGGGAATCATGTTTATATAGTCCTGAACAGGAAAATAAACTTCTCTTATTAGTTCATGAAGAACTTAAAAATTGTCGAGTAAATGATATAAAATTATATTTATTTGATCATAACAGAGATACCATTTTAAATAGAGCAACCACAAGCTTTAAAGATAAAAAAGTAAGAGCAATTGTTGATGGAATAGCTTATCATTTCTATGACCGTGATAAGTTTAAAGAACTATCAAAAGTTAAAAATAGATTCAAAGAAAAGAATCTACTATTCACTGAAGGTTGTATTGAACTTTTATGTCTTGATAGTAATAATCCAACCAGTCAAATTGGTAAATTTAAAAATGGTTTAGTCTATGCTATCAATTATTTAAATGATTGTAACAATTATTCTAATGGCTTTATCGATTGGAATGTTTTACTTGATAATAATGGTGGCCCTAATCATGTTGGTAATTATTGTGAAGCTCCTATCATGTATGATTTAGATAACAAGAAACTTATTTTCAATGCTTCTTATTATGTGATTTATCACTTTGCTCATTTTATAAAACCAGAAGCAAAATTTATAAAAATAAGAAATCAAAAAAATAATTTTCTAATTTCTGGATTTATAAATCCAGATAATTCGATTGTAATAATTTGTTTGAATTTAGATTTAAAGAAACGTAATATAAATATAGGGATTGAATCGCAAAACATTCATCTTTGTTTAAAACCTTGTTCAATATCAACTATGGTAATAAACAAATAAAGGAGGAAGTTTTATGGTTACTATCTATGATATTGCAAGACACTGTAATGTCTCACCGGCAACGGTTTCTAAAGTTATTAACAATTACAAGTCTATATCTAGTGCTACTATTAAAAAAGTAACCAACGCTATGAAGGAACTTGACTACATTCCAAACAATAGCGCTAAATATTTATCTAAAGGTGTTTCTAACAATGTTGGGATTCTTGCTTGTTTTAGAGATTCCATTACACCATTTACTCATCCATTTTTCATGGAAATACTAAATTCGTTTCAACTTGAAATGAATAAAAACAAATATGAATTACTATTCGTTTCTCGTAATGTAGCTGGAAATACCGAAACATTTTATAAGAATTGCATTTCTAGACATATCGATGGTGTGTTAATGTTAGGTGAAATGCATAACAAAGAAATGGCTGAAGTTATAAGAAGTAAAATACCTGGTGTTGGCTTTGATTATGTTGGTAATTATATGGCTGGTGTATCTTCTAATAACTATGAGTTAATGGCTCAACTAACTGAACATGTTATTTCTTTAGGTCATACTAATATTGTCTATATTGCTGGTGAACCTAATGAAATCACTAATAACCGAATAAATGGTTTTAAAGATACTCTTAAAAAACATAACATATCCTATGAAAACAACATCATTCAATCTAGATATGTTGACCTAGAAGACATTGAACTTTTAACCAATGAACTTTTAAAAAGAAAAAATAGACCAACCGTTATCATGTATCCTGATGACTATAGTGCTATGAGAGGAATCGATACCATAAGAAAAGCAGGACTAGATTGTCCTAAAGATATCTCAGTTACTGGTTTTGATGGTATTGAAGTTGGCCAAATCTACTATCCTAGACTTACCACAGCAAAACAAGATACCAAAAAGATAGGTACCTTGCTTGCTAAGCAATTATTACTTGAAATGAAAAATAAAAAATCGATCGAGGAACAAATAATCATTCCAGGATCGATTGTAATAGGTATGTCAACTGCTCAACTTAACAACCAACATAAATAAGTGAAGCATTATCATAACTAGCACTTCCATCTTCAACTGCTAGTGTTATTTCAACTTTCATAGTATCTTCAGGACAAACTAGACTATAAGTATAAGTCTTGTAATCTAAAGAATCTACTGGAATAACAACTTTTGAAGAAAGTACTCTGCCACCGGCATCTTTATATTGAATTTCAATGGCTGCATCAGTTTCTGCAGTCATTTTTTTAGCATCAATTGAAAAGTTATAACGATAACCTTCATAAGCATTGGTTAAGGTTTGAACTAAATATTCACCATGATATGTTTCAGTACTATCAGTTGCGGCTTTTAAAAGAAAACCATGTTCGCTATTGTTACCAGTTGTAAGTTCAACACTACCAAGTGATGAACTATGAATAGCCCAACCAAAATAAGATTGGTCACGACTAGAAACATCTAGGCTTTCCATATCACCATTAGAAAGTTTATTAACGTTTTTAACTTCATCTAGAGTGATAGTTTGAATGTTTAAACTTGATGGATCAACCTTTAGATAACCAGGTTGTGATCTACAAGTATCAACAAATTGAGTAGTTGGATCAAAAGCCTTGTAAGAAATAGATTTGATTAATAGATAATCATGATCAAAGGCTGCACTTCCAGCCCATAGAGGTGGAAACCAAACACCAATCCATAATGGAGTTTCATATTCTGGTACTACATTACCTTCAAGTGATTTATAAAACTTACCATCGATAAACCAATCAACACGTTTAATTCCTTGCAAGTTGTAATCAGTATACCAGTCAAAAGTATATTTATGAATCTTTCCATCATTTAGATATAAGTCGTCAGTTACATCAACTGTATCAGTATCTTTTACTGTCTTTTTAGTCCAAGTTGTATACCAGATATTTTCAAAGTTAGTACCATTTGTTGTACCACCTATTTCAATATCAATTTCATTTTGGCTTGTTTCTTCGTTGTTAGTTAAAGTACAATAAGTCCACATTGTACTAACTCCTCCTTCACGAGGCATAGCCGCCATTTCAATTTCATATCTTCCTGGTCCTAAATGATTCTTAGATACAATACAACCACCCTCAGGAAGTCCAATCGTAGTAGGATCTTCTTTAGAATAATAACCTCTAGCCTTGATAGCTAGATATGAATCAGTCCCATCACTAGCATAAAACAAGTTACGATGTTTCATGCCACCATGTTCAGCCCCTTGTACATTGGTATGCCATGCCCCTTCAAGAGCATAGAATAGATTATCATCCAAACCATTTTGAAATGTTTGGTTGAAGTTTTTAGTGTTTTCGTTATCAAAAGCAGCTCTTTGTTCAACAGTTTCATAATAATGTTCGAAATCAATTGGTCT
Organism: uncultured Bacilli bacterium; assembly: GCA_947627355.1. GTDB lineage: Bacteria > Bacillota_I > Bacilli_A > RFN20 > CAG-631 > Caccosoma. Next base: position 137,550 of record CANQVX010000001.1, read on the forward strand.
ACTTGATGAACCTTTTGAACTATCTTTTTTATCACAGCCAACACTAATAAAACATACATTCATTGCTAACAATGAAAAAAGAATTTTGTTTGCTTTCATAATATTCAAGTCTCCCATCTGTTTGTTAAGAAATCGCTTTCCTAAATTCAATTTAGCATATATTTTATTGGTTTTCAATAATTTAATCTAAAAATGTAAGCGTTTACATATTCTTGTTGACAAAAAAATCGGGGGGGGAGTATAATGAAATTGCGAATAAGGAAACCGATTTCTTAACTTTTTTTCGCTTGTATTATGAAAGGGGGAAATACATTCATGAAAAAAAATAAGCTTTTAACGTTTCTTGCATTTACTCTATTCGTAGGTTTAGCTGTTAGCGCTTGTTCTGATAAAGTGAATGATAGTAGTAGCAGTTCCAAATCTGGAAGTTCTACCTCTATCAGTAGTTCTTCAACAACAATAGATAGTTCAAGCACAACAACAAATAATTCAAGTAGCACTACTACCACTGATTCAACAACGGCTCAATCATCAACTCCGTCAGTTGATCCAAGCACTGATAGTAGCACTACATCTCCAGTAACACAACCAATCGTTGTTTCAATTGCTGGGGAACAAAATGTTAATGTCGATAGTACAATCACTTTAACAGCAACTGTACAAAACTCAACTCAAGGTGTAACTTGGGCTTCTGATCACAACAACATTGCTACAGTTACTGCTGGTGAATCAAACACTGCAACAGTTAGAGGTATCTCTGAAGGTCAAGCAGTAATCACTGCTACATCTAAAGAAGATACTGAAAAGAAAGCAACAATTACAATTACTGTTGTAGACACAAGAGTTAAAATTAGTGTTCAAGTTGCTGACTACGCAACTGCTGAAACCGCAGAAACTTCTGTAGAAGAAGGATCTGGTGCTCGTTCACTTAAAGTTAGCGTAACAAATCTTCCAACCGGAAAAACAGAAAATGATGTAACAATCACATGGCCAGAAAGCAATGCTATGCATACAATTGAAGCACATAACGTTTTAGGTTCTAACAAATTTGTTACAGGCTATGTTCCAATGGGCGCTGGTCGTGATCATCTAGAAATTAAAGTTAAAATTGGCGATGACGAATATGTACAAGTTTACAACTTCCCAATCACTAGAAAAGATGCAGATTATACTGTTATTTCTACACCTAAACAATTTATCGATTTAGTAGAAAATGCTAACCCTACAGGAAAATATATTTTGGGTGCAAACCTAGACTTAACAGGATATGTTAAAAACTACGCTACCGCATCAACAACTTTTGTTGGTGTACTAGATGGTGACGGCCACACAATTAAAGGTATAACTCAAAAACCTACTAATGGTGTTGATGGCGGTTTCTTCTTAGTATTTAATGGTATTTTAAGAAATATTCGTTTAGAAGGCGAAGTATTTGCTGAAAAAGGATTTACTGGCCTTTTTGCAAAAGAAATATTAGCTCGTTCAGTTGTTCAAGATGTAATGGTTATTTCAAAAGATGTTACAGAACCAGCTGATCCTGCAGATTGGACATGGCAAAGAAATGGTACAATTGCCGCTTTTAATAGAGGCCTTGTAATGGATAGTATCCTATTAGAAAATCCTGATGGAACTAGAAACAATCGTACTATTTCAACAATTCCTTATGGCGCTAACAAAGCTCATAAAGCTAGCGCTGAAGGCGCCGGATTAATGTATAACGTTTACACAAACGGTGGAAACGATGGTACTGGAAATGATACATCAATGGTATTTGATCCAGGTAATGAATATTACTCAACAATTGATTATAAAGAATTTCATAATGAATGGAAATATACAGAAAAATTAGCTGCTGATTATGCTTTAGATACAACTATTTGGACTTTAGCTGATCATCAATTACCTAAGCTAGCTCATGATGCAGATCAATTTGTTACAATTCAACCATCTGTTGAAATTACAGGTCAAGAAACTTCTGTTAAAGTTGGAAATTCAATTACTTTAACTGCTGTTCCTACTTTCGTTGATTCTAGCAAAACTATCACTTACGCATTTGCCGCAAGTGAAGCTGGAAAAGTAAACATCACTAACGATGGTGCTGTTGCAACCGTTGAAGGTGCTGCTGAAGGTTCAGTTAACATTACATGTACAATGACTTATGAAGATAAACAATATACATCTGCTCCTTTTGCAGTTACAGTACTATCAGCAGATGCTCCTGATCATACCGGATTAGAAATCAAAGATCTTGCTGGCCTAAAAGCATTCTTTAACGGAAATGCATCAAACAATGATGTAGATGCTTATTTAAGTGCTGATATCGATTGTACAGGCTGGGATGATATACCTGATATTGCTATGGCTGATACATATAGAGCTAAATTTGATGGCGCCGGTCATAGATTATATAATCTTACAATTAAAAGCACTTTATTCAATAGTATTGGTGAAAACGGAAGCGTATTTGACCTAACGCTCGAAGGAACTTATACTGGCACTGGTGGATATGCTTATTTATGCTATGGCAATAATGGTTTAATTCATGATGTTGATTTAAAAATCGCTATTGACGTTGCTTTAAATGCTGTTCCTAATGCTCCATTTGCACAAAATGGAAACGGAACAATTAGAGATTGCACAGCTGATGTTACATTTGTAGAAGGAAAACTTTGTAGAAATTACTTTGCAGTAGAAGCAGCTGGTGGTGCAACAATCGAAAATGTTACAGTTACTTATCATAATGCAGTAACTTCTGCTGAAGGTGATGCAAATCCAGATAAAAGTACTATTAACGCAGCTCCTTATGAAGGTAAAGTTGAATTAATCAACGGCGACGCTGCTGCATAATTAATCATGTTGTCAAAGGCTCTTTGGTTCTGACAAAGAGCCTTTTTTAAAGTATAGGAGGGATAGATATGAAACTTAATAAATACTTATTAGCAACGGTAGCATGTTTAAGTGCTTTAAGTTTAACTGGTTGTGGAAAAAAGACTGTTAAACGTAATGAAAATGAACTTCTAATCTGTGTTTATGATGGTGGTTATGGAACCGACTGGATTGATGCTCTTGCTAAAGATTATGAAGCAAAAACAGGCATTACCGTTACTTGGACTGCTGATACAAGTTTACTTGATCGTATCGAAGATCAACTAAACAATGTCAGCGATTATGATATCTATATGTCACAAGATATCAACTGGCAAAACTTTGCTGCTCAAGGATTACTAGCTAACCTTGATGATTTATATGATCAAGATGTTGAAGGAGTTAAATTCAAAGATCGTCTAGTTCCAGCAGCTGAAGAAATGTCAAAAGCTGAAGATGAAAATGGCGATATGCACTACTACAAGGTATGTTATACCCAAGGTGCTGGTGGTATCGTTTATAATATTGATATGTTTGAAGAACATGGTTGGCAAGTACCAACTACTTATGAAGAATTAAAGACATTATGTCAAACCATCATCAATGCTCATGTCGATGCTGGTGATAGAAAAACAGTTGTACCATTTGCTTGGTCTGGTAGTGATAGACAATACTATTGGGATTATCTAGTATTTGAATGGTGGGCTCAACTTGCTGGTATGGAAACAATCAATAAATTTAGAGCCTTCAAAGGACCAGATGATGGTACTTATGCAAAAGGTTATGAAGTATATAATCCTACTGGAGTCTATAAAGATTTCTGGACAGCATATGATATGTGGTATGACCTAATTGCCATGAATAAATCTAATTCTATCAATGGTGCTTATGGTACTAACTTACTAACAGCTCAATCAGCATTTGCTAACAAAGAAGCTGCTATGATTCCTTATGGTCAATGGGCTAAACATGAAATTGAAAATGCTGTTAATAGAAAACTTGATTTCGATGTTGCTATGATGCCAACTCCTAAGGCTAAAGCTGATAGTGCTCAATATAACTACATGGTTGGTTTTGGTGATTCTATGATTATTCCTGAAAATACACCTAACAAGAAACTAGCCAAAGATTTCATTGCTTATATGGCAACTAAAGAAGCATGCAAAACATTCGTTGAAAAGGCTGAAGGACCATTCCTTGCATTTGATTATAGTGGTGTTGATTTATCAAGTATTGAAGCAAATGATACTTATGTTAAATCAATTCATGATAAATTATCAAATTCAACTTGTTTCCATTTAGCTAGTCAAAATCCAATGACTTATTTCAATGTTAACAAGTTAATGCCTTGGATTGAAAATAACTATTACTATGCTTCTGCATGTTCAAAACCTGAAGATAACACTTCTGCAACATTAAGTACAAAAATATATAACACAGCTAAAAATAGCTGGCCTGTCTGGATGCGTAACGCTGGAGTTAATTAGTTGTTATGGAAAACACAATCGATAAAAAAGAAAAAAGAAAAAGATTTATTATCAAGGGGACTACTATCTTTATTATCGTTATGTTGTTTTATCCAGTAGCCCATTTCTTGTTAATGTGGTTTGGTGTTAATATCAATTCAATCTTATTAACATTCAAAACACCTGTTAGAAACAAACTAGAATTTCTAAAATTTAATGAGTTATTTTATAATTATCAAACTTTATTTGCTTCATTGAAACTAGAAACTACTCAAAAACTATTCATGGCAAGTGGTGTTTATTTCATTATTTCATGCTTTATAACTTTACCAATTGCTATGTTCTTTTCCTACTTTATCTTTAAAAAGATTTCTTGGAATGGTTTTTTCAAGGTAATATTCTTTATTCCTAGTATCTTACCTTTGGTAGTTCTAACCTTTATTTATAAGAATAGTTTTGATGTTAGTAGCGGCTTTATCGGAGTCGCACTTGGCAAAATGGGAGTAAGTACACTTGATTTGTTTATTGGAGACAATGCTCAATGGATGGTTTGGATTTTTTGTATCTGGGCCGGTATTGGTTATGATGTAATCTTATTAACCTCAGGTATGGCAAGAATTCCTAGAGATATCCTAGAATCATGTAAGATGGATGGTGTTAAACCTATGAAAGAATTCTTTAGAATCATCATTCCTCTAACATGGCCAACTATCACAACCTTATTTGTTCTAGGTATGATGTCAGTATTTAATGTCTTCATGCAACCAATGTTTATTACTCAAGGGCAATTTAACACAATGACAATTGGCTTACAAATTTATCAACAAAGTAGAGGTAGTGGTTTACAAGAACCAGCAACTTTAGGTCTATTTTGTTCATTAGTTGGAGCCCCTATAATTGTCTTAGTTCGTTACTTGCTAAATAAAAAATATGAGGATGTGAGCTTCTAATGACAAACTTTATCAAAGAAAGATTTATCAATTACAAAGCTAGCAAAAGACAAGAAAAATACGAAAAACAACATGATATTTTATATAAACGTCATAAATCAGAAAAAGTATTGTTTATTATCATGTTTGCTGTTTTCTTTATCTTTGCTGTATCCTTTATTTTCCCATTTTGTTGGATTTTAATTAACTCATTAAAAAGTCAAACTGAATTTGCTAACAATTTCATTGGACTTCCTAAAAACTGGACATTTGAAAACTTCAAGGAAGCCTTTACTTATAGTAGCGTAGCAACCCGCAATTATAACCTCTTTCAAATGATGGGAATGAGCGTTATCATTGCAGGTATTGGTACTGTGGTAACAGTATTTACCAGTTCTGCTGCTGCTTATGTCGTTGCTAAATATAAATTCCCAGGAAGAAATATTATATTTGGTGTTGTTATCTTTTCACTAATTGTACCAATTGTTGGATCCCTTCCAAGCCAAATCCAATTAATGGATGCGATGGGTTTATCTGATACTGTTATTGGTTGTATCTTCTTGTATTCTGGTGGCTTTGGTATGAACTTCTTATTACTATATAGTTTCTTTAAGAATCTATCATGGACTTATGTTGAAGCCGCTAAAATCGATGGAGCTAGTGATTTTAGAATCTTCTTTAGAATCATTGTTCCAATGGCCAAAGGTCCAATCATTGCTATCTCAATCATTCAATTGATTGGTTTATGGAACGATTATCTAACACCATCTATCTATTTACCTGAACAACCAACCATTGCGGTAGGTTTAAAATACATGACTGATACAATGGTTCAAAAGGGAACATATACCTTATTATTTGCAACAATTATCTTAACTTTATTACCTATTCTTCTACTATTCTGTATGTTTTCTAAGACCATTATGGAAAACACATCTGTTGGTGGATTAAAAGGTTAATCGTAAGGAGGAAAAAACATGAACAAAAGATTACCTTCAATTTTTATGGCCTTGTTTTTACTTACAACTCTTGCAAGTTGTAATGAAAGTAAAACCGAAAAAGGTCCTAAAGCTCAAACAGGCGATTTAATTTATGAAGAAAAAGTTGTTTTTGATACTTCTAATCCAACTAATATTTCAGTTAAATTAGAAGTTTATAAATCTAAAAAGATTTCATCTTTAAGTTGTGGTAGAGCCAAATCAAGTGCTGATACATTTACTTTTAGTAAGGGTATCTTAACTATTTCTAAAGATTTCTTTACAACTATTGGTAGTGGCGAAAAGACAATCCAAGTAGCATTTAGTGATAATACTAAGACTCAAATCGATGCTATTATTGCAACTAAAGTAATCACTACAGCTCAAGAATTCCAAGCAATCAACGATAACCTAAAAGGTATTTATGTTTTAGGTAATGATATTGATTTATCATCTATTCCTAACTTTGAACCTTTAGGAAAATATTATGAAGAAACTGATATCAGAAACGATTACTTCCATGGCATTTTAGAAGGTAATGGTTATACCATTAAAAATGCTCAAGTTTATTATTGTAATTCAACTACATCTTCTGAAGATGTTTATAACCATAATGGCTTATTTAAAGAAGAATGCCATAAAAATGGTGATAACATTGGCTTATTCCAAATTATTGGTAGCAGTGGTGTAGTTCGTAATGTTCGTTTCGATAACATCAAAGTTAGAGGTAGAACAATTGTTGGTGTCATCGCTGGAAACTGCAGTGGTGTCATTGAAAACTGTATCGTAACTGAAACATGTTCAGCTCAAATGGGTACACACTTCTATGATAACGATTGTAACATGGGTGGTGTTGTTGGTATCGTTGCTGGTAGTGGTAGTATAAATAACGTTGTATCTTTAACATCTGATTTATTCATGCCTGATGAATTTATTGATTATTCTGCTGATTATATTGGTAAATCTGGTAATGGTTGGGATCATCCTGCAACTGCTCCAGATAATTCTGCTGCATGGTGGAAATTTGCCGGTGTTGATAGAGATGTTCAAAACTATGGTGATGATGGTAGTGTATCTGCAACATCATCAAAAGAAACTGATAGCAATGGTAGTCAAACTAATGGTATCTATGCTTTTGCTGGAAAGACTTGGGGTACAATTTCTAATAGTTTAGCTATTAAATTTAACCAAACTCCATATAAAGGAACTCAAAGAGAAGTATACTTTACTCAAACTCATTTACCAGCTCTTAAAAAACCTAGTGGTGATGTAGCTTTAGGAACAGTTACAAATTGCTTTACTAAGACTGCTGAAGAATTAAAAGATGCTGCTACTTATGCATCATTTGATACAACAATTTGGAATGTCGGCAATAATGCCTATCCAACTTTAAAATTCCCATTAATTGCATCTTCAATTAAAGAATAATTGAGGTGTTTGAAAAATGAGTAGTTATAATTTTCAAAACAATGAATTTGTGATAAAAGACTTTCAAAACGCTAAAACGTTTGCAAGTTTTTTACCAGCTATTGCGGGAATTGATGGTAAACCTTTATGGGCTTTCTATGCTAATGTTGGTCAATGCTTAGGTGGTTTTGGTGTTAATTCAAAAGAAACACCAATAACTCCTTTTGATAGTGCTAACCTAGCATATCAAAATATTCCAATTAAATCTTTTAGAAGTTTTATTAAAGTTAACAATAAGCTTTATACGCCTTTCTTTAAAAAATCAAAAACTCAAGAGATGCGTTTTACCAATACTTATTTAACTATCAAAGAAGATAACAACTTATTTTCTTATGAAATCAGTTATACAACTGTGCCACATAAAAACTATGCTGGTCTAGTTCGTAAAGTAACAATTAAAAATCTATCGTCTAAAACAGAAACTTTTTCAATCCTTGATGGACTTCCAATCTTTTTTCCACATGGATTATCAAACTTCTGTTATAAAGAATTAGTTTCTTTAATGTCAGCTTATTGTGAAATCATAAATAGAAACAATAATGCCCCATTTGTTAAGTTTAAAACTTCCACTGCTGATCAAAGTGAAGTTAGTAAAACTATCGATGGAAACGGCTTTATTAGTCTAGATAGTGATAACAATAAGTTAACTCCAATTGTTGATTTAGAAATGGTTTTTTCTAATGATAAATCATTACTAGAACCAATAAGATTCAAAAATTTAAAAGACAATGAATTTTTAGATTATTATCAACAAGAGGAAAATAAACTTCCGTGTGCTTTTAGTTATACTAAAAAAGAATTGAAACCTAATGAAAGTTATTCCTTTGTTAGTGTTTATGGCATGTTTGATAGTCTTGATATCTTTTTAGACGTAACTAGAAATACAACTTATGATGAATTAGTTTCATCATTTAAAGAAAACGAAGAATTATTAGATAAATTACTTAAACCTCTTGAAATTAAAACAGGTAATGCTTTATATGATTTATATGCTAAACAATGTTTTCTAGATAACAATCTTAGAGGCGGTTTTCCAATCCTTATCAATAATAAAGATGTTTACTATGTCTTTTCAAGAAAACATGGGGATATGGAAAGAGACTATAACTCTTTTGAAATCCCATCTAAATATTATTCTTCGGGTTGTGGTAACTTCCGTGATGTAAACCAAAATAGAAGAAGTGATTTATATTTCTATCCATTTGTAAAAGAATATAACATTGATATCTTCTTTTCATTAATTGGTTTAGATGGTAAAAATCCATTAACCGTTAGACCACCAAAATTTGTTTTAAATAGTAATGTAAACATCAATGAAACATTAAAAAATGTCGATAGTAACGTTAAAAAACAAATAACAGCACTTCTTAAAAAAGGCTTTGAACCTAGTGAATTATATACCTTATTAAAAGATAACAAGGACTTAAATGATAAACAAGTAAATGACTACTTCAATCAAATACTAAGCTATTGTAATCAAGAAATAAGGGCTGATTTTAGTGAAGGTTATTGGATTGATCATTGGACCTATAACATGGATTTACTTGAAAACTATTATGCAATTTATCCTGATAGAATCAATGATTTATTAAACAAAGAATATCCATTCTTTAATAGCCACGTTAAAATCAAACCTAGAAGTGCTAAATATGTTAAAACATCAACTAATGTTATTAGACAATATAATTCCTTAGAGTTTCCTAAATCAAAAGTAGGAACAGATTGGTATAAAGATAGTAGCAATCAAATACTAAGGTTACCATTGATTAGTAAAATCATTGGCCTAATTCTTGTAAACTTTGCAAGTCTTGATTCATTACAACTTGGTATTGAAATGGAATGTGATAAACCTGGTTGGAATGATGCTATGAATGGTCTTCCTGGTTTATTTGGTTCAGGAGTATCTGAAACCATTGAATTATATCGTCTTATCAAGTTTACATTACAATTACTAAATAACTATGATAAAGATACAATCACATTATTTGCTGAACAAAACCAATTATTATCTAAAATAAGTAACACCTTATTTGCTAAAGAAAAGAATCGCATTGATTCATTTACTTATTGGAATCGTATTACAACTGATAAAGAATTCTATCGTAAACAAGTTTATGATGGAATCAGTGGTTTAAAAGAAGAAATACCAACTATTGAAATAAGATTATTATTAAGTAGATTCTTAAAACTATTAAAGAAATCACTTAAGAAATTAAAAGATTTAAGTATCGATGGTATTATTCCTACTTATCTATATTATGAAATGACTGATTATGAAATCGATAATAAAGAAATAAGACCAAAAGAATTTAAATTAAAACAAGTACCAGCCTTTCTAGAAGCCTCAGCAAGATTATTAAAACTTGGCAAAGAGTTCTTTAATAAATCTGATTACAACGCTATCAAAAATAGCGATTTGTTCGACAAAAACTTAAAGTTTTATAAGACTTGTGCTTCTTTAGATGATGCTAATTTTGAAATTGGTAGAGTTCATGCTTTTACTAAAGGATGGCTTGAAAGAGAATGTAATTTCTTACATATGACCTATAAATATTTATTAGGTTTATTAACAGCTGGATATGATAAAGAATTCTATAAAGAAATAAAAACTAATCTACCATGCTTTATGAATCCTAAGATTTATGGTCGTAATCCACTAGAAAACAGTTCGTTTATTGTTCCTAGTTGTAATCCAGATATTAAATTACATGGTCAAGGTTTCTTTGCAAGACTAACCGGCGCTAATGCTGAATTCATGCAAATATTATGTTATCAATTTATTGGTAAACAACCATTTAGAATGGTTGATGGTAATCTAAGTTTTGTCTTAGAACCAACATTATCAAAAGAACTATTTGATAAAAATAAACAAGTAAGCTTTAGATTTTTAAATTCTGTTGATATTGTTTATCATAACGATGAAATGATTGATGTGTATTATCGTGATGGTATCAAACTTAGTTATGAAATTAATAAGAAAAAATATGACATTATTCCTACTAATATCGTAAATGATATTAGAGATGGAAAAGTTAAAAGAATCGATGTGGTGGTAAGCAAATGAAAAAGGTTATTTATCTATTAAGCATTAGCTTACTACTCGTCGGTTGTAATGACTCAAAAAAAGATGACAAAAAGAATAGTAGTTTTCCAATTCCAGAAGGTTATGAAATAGTCTTTGAAGATAACTTTGATGGTGACAGTTTAAATGAAGAATACTGGAACTATATGTTAGGTGATGGTAGTGCTTATAATAACCCTGGTTGGGGTAATAATGAAGCCCAATATTATCAAAAAGAAAATGTTTCATTAGAAGATGGAAAACTAGTTATTCAAGCAAGAAAAGAGGCTGTTGGTGGCAAAGAATACACCTCAGCTAGAATTTCAACAGCAAATAAAGTACATACCAAATATGGAAGAATCGAAGCAATGATATCACTTCCAGCAATTGAAGGTATGTGGCCTGCTTTTTGGATGTTACCAGAAAGCGATACACCATATGGTACTTGGGCAAGTTCAGGGGAAATTGATATCATGGAAGCCAGAGGAAGAGTCAAAGATATGACTAGTGGTGCTTTACATTATGGTGCGATAGGTAGTTCTACTTATCAAACTAGAAGCCATATCATAAGAGATAGTAATGATTCTATTGAAAATTATCATGTCTATGCTCTTGAATGGGAAGAACTTGTAATGCGTTGGTATGTTGATGATGAATTATTCTTCACCATGGATAATCATGAAACTGCAAGAGGTCAAAAGTGGTTTTCAATGGCTGATATGGATTCGTTAACAGCACCATTTGACTGGGATTTCCATATTTTACTTAACATGGCTGTTGGTGGTAATTTTGATGGCGGAACTTTACCACCTAGTGATTTTACTAAAGCCGAAATGAAGGTTGAATACGTAAGAATTTATCATAAAATCGGGGAGGATTAATATGAAAGCAAAATTAACAAAAGAAGAAAAAATCTTAGAAAAAGAAAGAAGAAAAGAAGAAGCAAAACTTGAAAAACAAAAGCAAAAAGAAAGAGAAGAACATTATAAAAACGTTGTAGCTTATGAAAAAGAACATAAAAAAGAAGAAAAAATAGCGCCAACTGATTCTTTTATTTCTTTACAACATTTGAATAAAATTTATTCAAACCATGTTCAAGCCGTTTATGATTTCAACCTAGAAATCAAAGAAAAGGAATTCATTGTCTTTGTTGGTCCATCAGGTTGTGGTAAATCAACAACACTTAGAATGATTGCTGGTCTTGAAGACATTACATCAGGTGATCTTTATATCGATGGTATGTATGCTAACGATAAAGAACCAAAAGATCGTGATGTAGCAATGGTATTCCAAAGTTATGCTTTATATCCTCATATGACAGTTTATGATAATCTTGCTTTTGGTCTTGAAGTAAGACATGTACCAAAGGCTGAAATTCAACAAAGAATTCAAAAAGCTTCAAAAATCTTACAAATTGAAGAATACTTAGATCGTAAGCCTAAAGCTTTATCAGGGGGCCAATGTCAAAGAGTTGCTTTAGGTAGAGCAATTGTAAGAAACGCCAAAGTCTTTTTAATGGATGAACCATTAAGTAACCTAGATGCTAAATTAAGAGTTCAAATGAGATCTGAAATTGTAAATCTTCACAATGAACTTGGTGCAACCACTATTTATGTAACACATGACCAAACTGAAGCTATGACTATGGCTACAAGAATTGTTGTTATGAAAAAAGGTTACATTCAACAAATTGGCACACCAAAAGAAATATATAACCATCCTAGTAATGTCTTTGTAGCAACGTTTATTGGAAGTCCTGCTATGAACATTATGAAAGTTACTTATTCTAAAGGTTTTCTATTATTTGCTGAAGGCTTTAAATTAGAATTGCCAACTAAGATAATTAAAGCTCATGACACTTACTATCGTAAGAAATACAATGCTTTAAAGAAATTAGAAAATAAGACTGATAAGCAAGTCGAATTAATGGAACAATATCATAAATGCTTGATTAATGATCACGATGTATTGTTTGGTATTAGACCTGAAAATATTGTTCGTGGAAATGAAGCAAATTATTTAAAAAATAAGAGTGATATTGCTAATGCTCAAATCAAAGTTGCTGAATTACTTGGTAATGAATATTACTTACATCTAATCTTTGAAGGAAAAGAAATAATTGCTAAAGTTCATGCTGATAAAGATGCTAATAATAAACAAGCAATTAAGATTGCCTTTGATATGAATAAGCTTCACCTATTTGATGCTTATGATGAAGATGGAAACATTATTTACTAGGAGTTTATAATGAAAAATAAATGTCTGTTTGTTTTACTTGTATTATTTACTCTATCAAGTTGTAATAAATCTAATAATGTTTCAAGTAGTTCAAGTGATGATATAACAACTTCTAATACTTCTAGTAGTTCAAATTTGTCGAGTGAATCAAGTGTTTCTAGTGAATCTATCATTTCTAGTGAGTCTAGTGAATCTGGTAGTTCTAGTGAATCTAGTAGTAGCATTGATGTACCTCAAACATCACATGATAGACAATTAGTATGGCACGATGAATTTAGTGGTGATAGTCTTGACGAAACTAAATGGTCATACGAGATTGGTACAGGTGATTGGGGTTGGGGTAATAATGAACAACAATATTATCGCAAAGAAAATGTTCGAGTTAGTGATGGAACATTAAAAATCGATGCTAAAAAAGAATCATATCAAAATAGCAATTATACTTCGGCAAGAATAATCACTAAAGATAAATTTGAATTTCATTATGGTTATGTTGAAGCAAGACTAAAATTACCATCAATATCTGGTATATGGCCAGCCTTTTGGATGTTAGGTGCTAATATAAGTGAAGTTAGTTGGCCAACCTGTGGTGAAATAGATATCATGGAAGCTATAAATACTGAAAACAAAGTATATTCCACAATTCATTGGCAAAGCAATGAAGGCCAAGCATTCTATCCAGGAACTAATGAAAGTTACTTTATCTTAAATGATAGACAAGAATATCACACCTATGGAATGTTATGGACTAATGAAAAATTGGAGTTTTATGTAGATAAAACCCTTTCTGTATCTGCTAAAATAATGACTAATAATAATACTGATCCAATTTTTACAAGAGATTTCTATTTCTTATTTAATGTTGCTGTTGGTGGTAATTGGCCAGGATTTAACATTGATCCTAATTTTACAACTCAAACTATGGAAGTTGATTATTTAAGAGTATATCAATAATAATAACAAAGAAAATGCTAAAAGTATCGTTTTGACCGGCATTTTCTTTTATTTTTAGAAAAAAGGCGCCATTTTTTGACGCCTTTTAATATAAACACTTGATTTTATCGAGAAAAATTAACTTCAGTTAATAACTTTTGAACTGCTACAACATAGATTTCAAGCAAGATATCTAAAACTTCAAGTTTAAGTCTTTCATTAGCGCTATGAATGTTTTCTTCAGGTGAGAAAGGAAGACTTGCTCCAAAGCCAACACAATTATTGAAATGTCTAGCATAAGTTCCACCAGCAATACACATAGGCTTAGATTCATAATCTTTTGTTACTTCTTGATATGATTTTAGCATCGCTTGAATCATAGGGCCATCTTTATCCATTAGAAATCCTTTCGAATCATATTCTAATGATACTTTTACATTTTCATCTTTTAATGTTTCAATCATAGCTTTAACAACCTTGTTAGAATCAGTATTAAATGGTAAACGACAATTGATTCCAACAAAACTATTGTTGTTTTCGTATTTAACGATACCTACATTAACAGCAATATCACCATATTCATCACTAGCATAACAATTTAATGATTTACCATTATATTCTAAGCCAATATATTTAGCATACCAATTAACAAAACTATTATTAACTTTTAATTTGTTTAAAGCATAGATGCCATATGAAGCAGCATTGATACCTAGCATTGGAAGAGAACCATGAGCAGCCTTTCCAATAACTGTGATATTAATGAAATTGTCGGTAGATTCAATGATATTTTCAATTTTAAGTTCATTGAAGATGCCTTTTAACTCTTTTATTGTTTTGTTAGGATTATCTTTAACTTTTATAACAAATTTAGCCTTACTAATAACAGCATTGAAAGCTTCACCAGCATCTATTGATATAAGTTCAATATCACCATTATTTGTTTCATTTCCTTTGATAGTGATGTTATTGATAGTCTTTTCACCATAGATAACAGGAAAATCAGCATCAGGTGTAAAACCATAAGTTATTTGACCTTCTTTTTTTAGATAATGTTCAACACATAAAGAACCTGTTTCTTCATTACAACCGAAGATAATACGAACTCTTTTATTAAATGTGAAATTAGCATCCATTAAGGCTTTAATGGTATAGATTGCAACAATTGCTGGTCCTTTATCATCCCATGTTCCTCTACCATACATAACATTATCAACGATACGAGCATCATAAGGAGGATAATCCCAACCTTCACCTTCAGGAACTACATCTAAATGGCAAACAATAGCAAAGATTTCTTTGCCACTTCCAACTTCAGCATAGCCACAATAACCATCTAGATTTTTAGTTTTAAATCCAAGACGATCACATAAACTTAACACATGTTCTAAACATTTTTTATTACCAAGTCCAAATGGACCATTTTCAACAGGTGTATCTAACACTGTTTTAATTTGAATTATGTTTTGTAATTCTTTTACCATTTCATCATGGTATTTTTGATAATTAATTTTCATACTAATCTCCTTTTTTAACGGAATGATTCTCCGTCATAAGTATAATAATTTCCATTACCATCTGAATATAAATCACCATCTACTTGATATAATGTTCCACCATCACTGGTTTGAACAAACCTTCCAGTATCAATAGTAAAGAAACCTTTAATTGCCCACAAAGTAGTACCAACAATAATAACAGCAACAACAGTAAAGAAGATATAACTAATAAGTACTGGAGTAAAACCAATTAACAATATGAATGCTAATACATTAACAGTTTCATAAAAAGAAGACTTAAACTTCTTTAATCTATATGTTGCCATGATCATTAGAATTTGAGCAATGATAGGCATTGCTACAAAGACATAAGCACGAGCAAATATTAATAAAAATGAAAAAATAACAGTCGGTAAAGGAATAAAGCCAAGTAATCTATAAACAGTTGGCATATTAGCATAAGTATCATTTGCAACTATTTCTGATTGGCCTCGGCAGAAATAAAACATTAAAACATCTGATGCTATAGCTACAACATAGAAAAGAATATAGAACAAGACACTTAGTTTTCTTCTGTCATATCGTAATAGAGTGCCTAGCAATAAAAAGCCGATAGAAATAACGCCAAAATAACCAAAGCATAACCATTTGCCATAAACACCATCAAGATTTTTAGAAAATTGAGGATCTATTACTCTAGCTGCTTTAGTTAGCCAACCACCAAACTTAACTTGTAGTTCTGGTTTAAAGCAAGTTATCAGTGCACTGATAAAAAAGCCTAACATTATTGCACCAATTAAACATAGTAAAATAATTCGTCCAACTGATAAATGAGATGGCTTTTTTACTTTAACTGTAACTACTCCTTCAATTGCTGGTGATTTGTTTTTTTCTTGTTTTTTCATAATAAATTACCCCCTTTTATTTATTCATGATATTCAATTTCTTTAACACCATCACTAATTGAAACTTCATAGAAACTTGGTTCATAACCAATTTTATCTTGATAAATCTTTTTAACTTTTTCTTTTACTTCTACTAATCTTGATTTTTTAAAGATTGCTATAGCACATCCACCAAAACCAGCACCAGTCATTCTAGCACCTAAACAATCATCTTCATTTAAAAATGCATGAACTAGAGTGTCTAATTCAACACCTGTTACTTCATAATCGTTTTCAAGTGATAAATGAGATTCAGTAAGTAGTTTTCCTAATGTTATGATATCTTTTTCTTTTAAAGCTTTAGCAGCCTTTAAAGTTCTAAGGTTTTCACTTACAATATGTCTAAATCTCTTTTTAAGTATTTCATTATCAATTAAAGATAAATATTTATCCATATCATCACGGATATCACATAGGTTTTCAAATGAATAACCATTGTTATTTAAGATGGCAAGTATTTCTTCGCTTTCTTGTTTTCTTTGGTTATATTTTGAATCTGTTAGTTGACGTATTTTATTAGTGTTTGCAATTAGCAAAGCATAGTCTTTTAAATCAAAAGGAATATATTCGTATTCTAAACGATCACAATTAAGTAAGATCGCACTATCTTTTTTACCAACACAGACAATGAATTGATCCATGATGCCACAATTAACACCCATGAATTCATTTTCAACACGTCTACATTGTTTAGCAAGTTCGATTCTATCGATAGTTTTGTTATCAATTGATATTAAAGCATAAGCAAGTCCGGCGCAAAAAGAAGCACTAGATGATAAACCACTACTATGAGGAATAGTGCCACCTACCACAACATCAAAACCAAAATCAATCTTAAAGATACTAATGATACCTTTGATAAAATCTGTCCATTGTTTTTGTTTGGTTTTATCATTTATATCAAAACTTATTAAGCCTAATTTAGGAAATTGTAAAGAATAGGCTCTAACTTGGCTAGAATCATTTTTTCTAATCACAAAATAGGTTCCAATATCAATAGCACAAGGCATAACATAACCACCATTATAATCGATATGTTCACCTATTATGTTAACTCTACCAGGACAAAAGAAACATCTACTATCTTTTTCATTTCCAAATAAACGACTAAATTCTTCATAAACCAATTTTAACATAAATGTACTCCTTTCAAATCATTTAAATTCGATAGATAATCATTGCTGAATAACAATATATTTGTTCGCTTGAAGCTGATAAAAATGCATGAATTTGATATTTGATATCAATCAAATTTTCATCCTTAATATTAACAAGAAAACTATTAACTTTCTTTTGTAAATCTTTTTCATGTTCTTCGTCATAGATTTCAACTTTTACCAATTTAATCACCGATTAAGATATAACATATGAAAAAGAAAATATTTGTCGAATGATTAACGTTTTCTTATTCTTCTTATTTTTCCAGGAACAGTTTTTTCTATGTTTTCTATTTCATAACTTTTAATAACTCCACGTTTTTCTAAAACTCTTACTAAAGGCATTACAATAATAACGTGAATTGGAATGGTAAAGAATGACTTAGCAATCTTTAAAACAAAGAGAATTGAAAATGGTGTGCCTATTAAAATTGTCGACCAAAACGAGTTTAAAAAGAAAAAACAAACAATTTCAATCATCACATAACTAAACCATATTTTTGATACTGAATAGAATGAATGTGATTTCTTTCCTTGTTGTTGACGATAACCAACAATGGTTATAGTTATAAATGAAGCTATTAAAAATAGAAGAATGATAATTAATAAAACTGTATTCAAATGAAACTTAGTATTTGATGATGTAGGAATTGATCTATAGATTAGTAAATAAACAATTGCTCCAAAGTGTAATATAGATTCAATAGCAATATTTAAAATGAAAAATATTTTATCATTAATTCTAAACTTTTTGCTTATATAAAAGATTAAACCAGGAATTAAACCAGCCATTGCATAAGTTAAAGTATATCCTGGAAAAAAAGCACCTATTGGAAAGACAACAGCAGCTACAATATCACTTACAATACCAACACACATTCCATAAATTGGACCTAAGATAATACTTGCAATGATTAAAACAATAGTAGAAACAGTAATTCTAATAAATGCAGGTGAACCAAATGCTGGAATATTAATGGCGATAAAACGATTAATAATAACATACAAAACGACAAGCATAGCACTAATGGTAATGTTTTTAATAGTTTTGTCTATTTTATACGAGGTATGCATTCTATTCACCCCTATTTCTTAAAACCGTTTATATTATAACTTAGTTAAAGTCTACTTAAAAGAAAAATTTATTTGATGTGATGAAATTTACTATGTAAATTTTAAGGTTTTCAATTCTATTATCGGCAAAAAATATAAAAAACACGAATTGTAATAATTGTTTTCTTGCCGATATGTGATATACTAATTGTGGGTGAACTTGAATGAAATATCTAACAGTTACTGAAATCGCAAATATTTGGAATCTATCAAAACGTAGTGTTCGTAATTATTGTGCACTCAAAAAAATTGATGGTGCTTTTTTAAAAGGAAAGACTTGGTACATTCCTGAAAACGCAAAAAAACCCGATAGAATCAATAAAAAGCACACATCTACTCCTACTTTATTAGATGAGTTGATTAAAGAAAAAGATGTTAAACTTTCGGGTGGGATATATCATAAAATTCAAATAGAACTAACCTATAATTCTAACCACATTGAAGGAAGTTGTTTAACACACGAACAAACTCGATATATTTTTGAAACAAATTCAATTGGAACTGGAAAAAAAGCATTAAAAGTTGATGACGTTGTTGAAACAGCAAACCATTTCAAGTGCATAGACCTAATTATTGAAAATGCCAAAAGACCTATCACAGAATCTTTTATCAAAGAATTGCATAAAACATTAAAAAACGGTACAACTGATTCGAGAAACTCGTGGTTTGTAGTTGGTGATTATAAAAAGCTTCCAAACACCGTTGGAGATATGTTTACAACAAGTCCAGAAGAAGTATCCAAAGAAATGAAAGAACTTCTTTATGAATATAATTCAATAAAAGATAAGTCACTTGATGACTTATTAGAATTTCATTATCATTTTGAGCGAATTCATCCTTTTCAAGATGGTAATGGTAGGATTGGTAGACTTCTTCTATTTAAAGATTGTTTAAAATACAACATTGTTCCATTTATTATTGATGATGAACTGAAATTATTCTATTATCGGGGATTGAAAGAATGGGAAAATGATCGAAATTATTTAAAAGATACATGTCTTACAGCTCAAGACAAATTTAAAACTTGGCTCGATTATTTCAAAATTAAATACTAAATTACCTTGCTATATAAGAGAATTTTTATAAAAAGTGGCTTTATTGTATTTTTATTTTTATTGCGTTAAAATAATTGTTGAAAACATATAAAACCTCGATAAATAGGCTTATAATGTTTTAAAGGAGGGGAAACATTATGATCGAATTGATAGACTTAGAAAAAGCATATCAAACAAAAAGTAAAACAAAAGTCTATGCAATTAAAAAGATTTCCTTAAAATTCGATGATAACGGATTAGTTTTTGTCGTTGGAAAATCTGGATCAGGTAAATCCACTCTTTTAAATTTAATTGGTGCCTTAGACACTTTTGACCATGGTGAAATTTTAATTGATAACCAACCAATTTCTAATTTAAAAAGCGATGAGTTAGATAATTATCGTAATTATGATGTTGGTTTTGTGTTTCAAGAATATAATTTATTAGAAAACTATACAGTTTATAAAAATATTGAATTGGTCCTTGATTTACAAAACGTTGAAAACAAAGAAGAAAAAATAGACGAAGTTTTAAAACAAGTTGAATTAGAGGATTTTAAACATCGACACATTCATGAATTATCAGGTGGTCAAAAACAAAGAGTAGCTATTGCTAGAGCATTAGTCAAAAACCCAAAAGTGATTTTGTGTGATGAACCAACAGGTTCATTAGATTCAGAAACAGGAAAAACAATATTTGAATTATTAGAAAAGATAAGTAAAAATACATTAGTAATTGTAGTAACTCACGATATTAATTCTGCATATAAATTTGGAAACCGCATAATTAGACTCAAAGATGGCGAAGTTATAAGCGATGAAGCACTAAAAAATGTCGATAAAATCGATAAAAACATTAACTCTAATCGTGAACACAGCAAAAAAAGATTATCTAACAAAAACAAAGCAAAACTAGGAATATACTATTCAACCAAAAAACCAATAAGATTATCAATTGCTTTGGTATTAATGGTTGTTTGTGCCATCTTTGCAACTTTAACTTTTAATATTTTAACTATAAATGAAAACAATGCCTTACTTAATAGTATGTTAAAGCAAGAAAACAATCCTAATTATTATGTTTTTCATAAAGAAATACTAGAATCAAAAAAATCTGATTCTGTAAAGAAAAACATGTCAGAAGAAGATGTAACAAAAATATCAAAACTTATTAATTTGCCAACAATAACTGAAGTTTATGAAGCTCCTCCAGAATTATCAAAAGATAATTCCGGAATTAGTTCCACTACAACTGATTATAAAATTTTTGTCGGTGGAATCGCAGAAATCAACGAAAAAATGGTAAATGATTATCATTTTTCATATGTTGGTAATTTGCCACAAAGTGATGATGAATACATGATTACTGATTTCTTTGCAACAATCTATCTAAAATATGGTATTCTTGTCACTGATTCAAATTCAAATCAATCTAGTTTAGTAAAAATAAATTCAAAAAACGAATTAATTGGTTTAACTACTAATAGTTTTACAATCACAGGAATTTTAGACACTAAGTTTGACTATTCAAAATATCAACCTTTAGCTAACACAGATCATATGAATTATTCAGAAGCAGAATCTATAAAACGAGATGTTTTAGGCGAGGAATTTAATAGCATAATGAATGGTGGTCTTCACAATATTTATTATGTACGAAAAGGATTTTATGACAATCAAATCAAGCCAAACTTCGCCTCTTTATTAGATCCTTCAAATGTACCTATTGGTTCATTTGCTTACGAAGATGAAATTGGATTCGATAATTCAATTATTATTAATTATATGAATTCAGAATATGAAACTTTAGCAAGCGGTGAAGCTAATCATTTTACTGTTATAGATCCTTCTGTTGACATTATTTATTATAAAGATAAAAACAATCCTTCTGTTAATGGTAAAAAAATATTCATTCCTCTTTCAATGTTTAATTTTTATGAAACTCATTATGAAGATTTACTTAATTTAGTTTATGGCTTCGTTAATGAAACCTTTGATGATAATATTAGAAACTCACTTAAATCTATGTTTAATCCTGATGCAACTGATGATGAACTTAAGCATTCTTATGCCCAATATATCATATATAACACTTATGGAATGAATAATAACAGCCCAAGTTTAGATAATGTTATTCAAAATGGTTATACTGCTTATTATTTTGAACAATTTATCATTGAAGATTTTCTTGAAAATGAACTTGATTTTTATAACCCAGATAACAAATACATCGTTACAAAAAGTTTCTTTGAATTATATAGTGGCATTTTTGAATTTGGTGGGGTTGTTTATACCACTATAGGTGATAGAAATGTTAATAAATTATTTTATAGTGAAGAATTGTTTAACAAATATTATCCGATTGTTGTTAAGGAATATGACACAATTAAATTTGTTACTGCTCCAGCAACAAAAAATAGTTTTGAAATAAGAAAAAGAGTACTTTTATACAAAAAGAACACAAACGATAAAAGAACCGATTTGTTCGGTAAAAATTACAATTATACAAAATATGTTTTAACAAACGAATTGTCTTTTGGCATATCATATTATGCAATTTTAGTTAAATCTAGTTATTTAATTTCTTTTTCTATTATTTGTAGTGTTGCTTTATTATTTTCATTAATCTTTTTGATTTATTATTTTGTTGGCACTATTTATGATAACAAAAAAGAATTTAAGATACTTAGAGCCCTTGGATTATCTAGAGGTGATATCTGGGGAATGTTTGCTTATGGTTTGTTGTTTTTAGGTGGTGCTATTACTCTTGTAAGTAGTTTGATTTCATTTATTATTCAATGCGTTATTAACAATCGTAGCAATGTTTTTAAATACAGTCTAACTAGCACTGTTTTTAATTATCATATATATACTCTATTATTTACTCTTGTTTTTGTAATTGGTTTATTGTTTATTTGTGTTTTCTTTCCATTACAAAACACTTTAAAAGAAAAGAAAAACAATATATTATCTAACAAAAATTAATAAAAGGAGCCATTTTTAATGATTGAATTAGTAAATCTTAATAAAACTTATAAGACCAAAAAAGGAATTACAATTGAGGCCATTAAAAACTTATCATTAAAGTTTGATGATAATGGCTTAGTTTTTGTTGTGGGTAAATCCGGCTCTGGTAAATCAACTTTATTAAATTTAATTGGCTTATTAGACTCATTTGATTCAGGTGAAATTATAATCGATAACCAACCAATTTTAAAGATTTCAAAAAAAGAATTAGATGATTATCGAAATTATAATTTAGGCTTCGTTTTTCAAGAATATAATTTAATAGAAAGTTACACAGTATATAAAAACATTGAATTAGTTTTAGACTTACAAAACGAAACAAATAAAGAAGAAAAAATTAAAAAAGTAATCCATGATGTTGAACTTGACGGCTATGAAAATAGCAAAGTTAATAGACTCTCTGGTGGCCAAAAACAAAGAGTAGCTATTGCTAGAGCATTAGTTAAAAATCCTAAGGTAATTCTATGCGATGAACCAACAGGTTCATTAGATTCAAAAACAGGAAAAACTATTTTTGATTTGTTACAAAAGATAAGCAAAGATACATTAGTTATAGTTGTAACTCACGATGTTGAATCGGCTTATACTTTTGGAAATCGTGTTATTAGTATAAAAGACGGAATGATTTCAAGTGATGAAAATATAAAATCTATCGACAAAATCAATAAAAGTTCAAAAAATGACGTTAAAAAATCTGGCCATTTAACTTTTAAGAATAAGGTCTTACTTGCCTTTTCATATTTACTTAAAAAGCCTCTTCGTTTGTGTGTGGCATTAATTATATCCATCATAAGCCTGTTAGTCTCTTCAACTTCTTATTCGTTTGGTACTATAAATAGCACTGATTTAATAGTCAATTCGATGCAAAAGAATAATTTTTCATATTATTCATATTACAAGACAGCAAATAAACAACAAAACAACTACTATGAGGCAATAAATATGAATGAAGATGATGTTGCTTTTCTTAAAAGCAATTTAAAAGCCGATATTGTTAATCCTGTTTATGATTATTCATTATTATCAGACACAAATGATGTGCCAAATGTTTACCAAACTGAATCAATTAATGAATCATATTACCCCTATGGAATTCAAGGTTTTATTGAAGTTAATGAAAAGTTACTTAACGATTCTCATTTAAGTTATGTTGGAAACCTACCTGCTAATGATAATGAAATAATGATAAGTCGATATTTAGCTTCCTTATATCAACGTTATAATTACTTAGGAGATAACAAACAACAAATAATTATTAATCTTGAAAACATGATTAATAAAACATTAAAAATTTCCGATAAAAACTATAAAATTGTTGGCCTTGTTGATACCAAATTCGATGATAAAAAATACGATGTGTTATTCCAAGATGAAATATCAGATGGCCTTTATAAAGAAGTAGAACACGCCACAAAATATGGCCTACATAATGTTTTGTTTTTTAATTCTGGATTCTATAAAAACAATTTTGAATCAAAGACCATTACAGATAGTTTAATATCGTTAAAAGATAACACGATGATGAATGCTAAATATTTAAATTCTGAATTAGAAACACTATTTAACTTCAACATCAACTCATTTGAAAAAGTTAACAATAATTATAAGGTGTTTTATAAAAATAATGCCGATTCTATCGATAAAAAGTCATTTGTACCATTATCTATATTTAATGTTCAACAAACCTACGAAACAACTATGAATGATAGAATAGACAATTATATTAACGAACATTATGAGCAAATAAAAGATAAACTTATAACTCATTTTAATTCATCTATAGAAAATGAACTAAAAGAAAAATATAAGGATTATATTAAAACATCCACATTTGGCATGTATAACACAAATGTTTCGCTTGATAATGAAATTGAACCTGGAATTACTTGTTATCATTTTGAAGAAGACTTATTACAAAATTATTTAAATAACAATCTTGATTTTTATAACAAAGCAAATACCATTTCTTTATCAAGTGATTTTATTAAATCTATTGATGTTGCAGGAATTGTTTATGATAGTTATTTAACTGACAATCATACAGTTTATGTTAATGATTCATTGTTTGATGAATTATCACAAATCATAAAATTAACCTATGCCGATATCTCGTTTGTTTTAATTCCAAGACCAAACAGCAAAAAAGAAAATAAATTATTTGTTTCATTTACTGATAAGAAAATAAAAAGTGGAAACATAACCGTTAATAACGAATCATACAAATCTTTTAGCTATAGCATTGATAATGAAATTGTTTATCAAGCCAATAAAACTGTCGATAAATTCAACAATCTTTTAAAAACTATCTCTATGATTGTTTGTATCATTTTCGTTATCTTTAGTATTATCTTTATTAATTACCATTTCTTAGGTGTAATTCAAGACAGAAAAAAAGAAATTGGCATTTTAAGATCACTTGGAATTAGCAAAAGAGAAATCGTTGAAATATTTATTTTAGAAGGTTTATATATCTTGTTATCAACAATTGTAATAGTTGTTCTATTATTCTTATTACTTATTCTAATGTTAAATAATATATTTAAAACAAGTTCATCATTATTAACTAATTTATTTAGTTTATCGTTTAATCATATCTTATTGATAATTGGCATTTCTATCTTATCTTTGATTATCGGAATTATTGTTCCTCTAATTAAAATTAGTAGTAAAAAGCCTATTGATTTAATCAAAGAAAGATCATAAATTTTAATCACATTTTTTCTAAAGTGATATAATAGAAATGTAAAGAAAAAATATGAAGAGGGGAAACAATATGAAATTTAAACATCGTAATGTATTCATGTATTCGTTTGCTCTATTTTTTATGACTTTAGGATTAATTAATAATAACTCAACAAAAACGCATTCTTTAAAAGCGGCGGCTCCAAATATTATTGGACTCGGCTATTCTTTTAATTTTGTAAAAGATAATTATTTAGATCCTGCTTCTATTAAAACAAACGCACCCGTTTTAGATGAAGCTTGGCAAAAACAATTATCAACTGATGATCGTATAGTTGTATCTTATGCAAACGAATCATCAACTTATATGGGTTCTTCAAACAAAATCACTAGTTTGCAAGAAGAAATCACAAAAAAATTAGACATTGAAGATTCGGCAAGTTTCATGAATCAATCTTTAAATTTAGGATTTAGTCTTGAAAAAAACAATTATTATACTTCAACCGCAAGTCATTATTGGTATTATCATAAGTTTGAATATATTTACTATGTTTGTAATCTTCCAAATTATGCAGCAGATTTGAGTGAAATAAATTCTAATTTACATCCAAGCTATTTAAATAATTTAAACAAAGCCTTTTCTGGAAATATTTCGTTTGATGATTTCTTTGATATTTATGGAACTCATTTGATTGCAAAAGCAAAATATGGTGGAACATCAAATTTTTATTACAATATTGTTTCAAATACACTTGATGTTGGCGAAAAAGAAAAATATAAGATCGATGCAGCATTAAAATTACAAGTCGGTAACGCTTTTTCAAATAACACAAACGCTTCTTTTAGTTTGGAAAGTGCATTAAACAAAAAAACTGAAGGCTGCACAGAAAAAATGAGGATCACTTCAATTGGTGGTGAACCTTTCTCAGCAACATCTTTTAATGATTTCACCAGCAATTTTTATGGATGGAAATCAACAATTCTAGCTTATCCTTCAATTATTGGTGTTACCAATGGTGGTTTAGTTCCTTTATACAAATTAATTCCTGATACATACAGTCAATCACAAAAAAATCAATTTATGGTGGCTTTTGAAAATTATGTCAAAAAATATAAAACTGACTTATCTGGCTACGATGAAGTTAGTTTTAAATATGCAGATGTTAATCAAGTCCAATATTCATTTGAATTAAGAAATACCGAAAAGCGTATGACCGATGACGGAAGATGGAAAAATTATCATGATACATTAGATTTAAATAGTAATTTATATAATGCAAGCGGTTATGGGCTAGATATTTTTAGAAAAAACGACTTTAAATACATAGATGTTAAATATACCGCTGATATGAAAGAAATATATCACGGATATCAACATATTTTCCTTTATTCTAACGAAGAAGATTTAGGAAATAATTCTAATTTACTTTGGTCAAAAACAATAGAGTTAAATGGCAATAGTAAGCAAACATCTTACACGACAAAAACTTATACAATAAGCAACATCCTACTAAGTGAATTACCAGATAATTTAATTGTTTTTAGGTATGCGGCTTCTGATGATTGGATGAACAAAAATATCCGTGTGGATATAACTTTAAGAAAATAAAATGAAGAGGAGTCTGTTATGATTGAGTTAATTGACATCGAAAAAACATATCATTCTAAAAAAGGCGTAGGTACTGCAGCCATTAAAAAAATCTCACTTAAATTTGATAATAATGGCATTGTTTTTGTTGTGGGAAAATCAGGTTGTGGCAAGTCAACATTATTAAATTTAATTGGAGCTTTAGATTCAGTTGATTATGGAAAAATTTTAATCGATGATAAATCTGTCTCAGAATTTTCTAACAAAGAAATAACCAATTATCGCAATTATGATGTTGGTTTTGTATTTCAAGAATATAATTTATTTGAAAATTTTTCAGTTTATAAAAATATTGAATTAGCATTGGATTTACAAAGTGAAACTGATAAAGAAAATAAAATCAAACAAGTTTTACATAGTGTAGAACTTGATAACTATGAAGATAGAATTGTAAATGAATTATCCGGCGGTCAAAAACAAAGGGTGGCTATCGCTAGAGCCTTAGTAAAAGATGCAAAAGTTATCTTATGTGATGAACCTACTGGTTCACTAGATTCTGAAACCGGAAAAACAATATTTGAATTGCTACAAAAAATAAGCAAAGATACATTGGTGATTGTTGTAACACACGATGTTGAATCGGCTTATAAATTTGGCGACCGAGTTATTTCGTTAAAAGATGGCGAAGTTATAAAAGACGAAACATTAAAATCTATCGATAAAAACGGCAAAAAAGAATTCCAATATAACAAGAAAGAAACAAAATTAAATGCATCACTTATTAAAACTGAAGCAAAGATGGGATTCTCTTATTTAAAGCAAAGACCAATTAGACTTGGCTTTACAATCTTTTTATCTATCTTGTGTTTATTAGTTATTGCTTGTTCGTCATTAATTAATAACGTTAAAACGGATGATTTATTAGTTGATTCAATGATCGCATACAATACACGCTATATTCCAATTTCAAAATCTTTATACTTTAGTTTTGATAACGTTAATAGTAAAGTTAATTTTGAAGATAAAGATGTTGAAAATATAAAAAACAATCTGAATCCAAAAAGAATTGATAAATTATATGGACGCTATTTTAAATTATACGATAACTTTTTAGAAACATCGGTGCCATATTCTGCATACTTTTCTGAACATTATTATAATAATTATTGGTGTGAGATAGATGAAGATTTTATAAAAGATTATCACTTATCTTATGTTGGAAAATTACCTTCAAATGATAACGAAATAATGATTAGCAAATATGAAGCCGAACAATTTCAATATCGTGGTTATAAATATAATGATTATTCAGCAGAAGTTAAAAATATTAACGATATGATTGGCTGCTTTGTTAATCTTTCTTCATATTTTGAACCATTTAAGATTGTTGGAATTGTTGACACAGGTTTAGATGAAAAAAGATACTCTAGTTTAAAAGATAAGGATTATATATATGCTCATTATAATCTTAAAAATGAATTTGATGAAATGCTTAATAAAGGTAATTTACACACAGCTATCTTTTTTAAAAAAGGGTTCTTTAACGCTAATTTTGATTATCTTTCAGATTTGATGGTAGAGTCAGATAGATATACTGAACTACTTTTTGAAAGCAACCCCGCAGAACAACAAGAAAGTTATTTATGTAAATCTGTTTCGTCATTTTTACCAGATCCATCATTAATCTATACTTCTGGTGATAAAGTAATCACAAGTTTAAAAGACAACGAATTAATCGTTCCTTTCCTCACAATATGCGGTGATGAATATGAATTTTTAAGAATTGTGGCCGATGCAATTACTGCTTTTGCAAATGAACACTTTGATGAAATAAGAGTTTTATTTAGACAAGTAACGCAAAAAGAACAGGCAGATGTCGATGATTACATTAGCTATATTGAACACGAAACCTTTGGGTGGAATGTTCCTGATGAAAAAGCCGATAATATTTTTCATCCGGGTATGACATGTCGTTATTTTGAACTTCAAAATATTAAAAATGCTATAGAAAATGGTGTTATTGATTTTACCAAATATCAAAATAATGTTTCTATAGATACGGGGTATAAGGACATTGTTTTTGATTCATATAGCATTGTTGGTGTGACTTATCCAGTGCGTAAAAACACAGATGAAAAACCTTATACCTATATTAGTAAAGATTTGAAAGAAAAAATTTATGATACGCTTGATTATAAAGGCTCGCTTGTAAATACCTTAATAATTCCTGCCCCACAAAACAAAAAAGAATTAACTAAAATTTTGAATAAGGTTAATAAACGAAACGACGAAGTAAGATTAAGAAACGACAATTCGGATGTGGTCGATGTTTATTCAAACTATTCTACATATAGCTTTTCAAGCGAATTACATTATCACATTGATAAAACGGTTTCCGACTTAGATTTTGTTGCTAAAACATATTTGAATTATATATCTATATTCCTTGTTATTATTTTGATTTTATATATAAATTACTATTATGTTGGATTAATTTTCGATAAGAAAAAAGAAATCGGCGTATTACAAGCAATGGGTGCAAGCAAGAAAAAAATCTTCACAATGTTTGCTTTTGAAGCCTTATATATTATTTTAATATTGTTTGGCATTACTTTAATTTTGTTTGGAATAGGCATTCCATTTGCTAATTATATGCTTAAGGTTTTTGATGCAGCATTAATTCCTTATTTACATTTTTCATTTATTCAAGTTGCTATTATATTAGGAATTTGTATTTTAACATTTGCTTTAGGCATTATTGTGCCAATTATAAAATTTATGAAACAAGAGCCAGTAGAATTAATAAAATATGAAGAATAGATGATTCTACCGATAAATTTTCACATCAAACAAATACAAAACATTGTTTTATCAAATAAAAAGTGGGAGGATTTAATTATGAAAAGCAAAAAAATTATTTTAAAAACATCGTTTTTCTTAATTGGAAGTTTACTACTTGTTAGCACTTCTAGCTACCATGATGTATTTGCGGCCGGGAGCATTAGTCCAAGCCCAGATAGTTCCATTGTAAAAATTAAAGATGGCGTGGGATATTCTTATGACTTTATGTCAAGTGTCTATTTTGATCCAATCAAAATTAAAACAGAAGCCCCAATCTTAGATGAAACTTGGCATAGCAATTTAATATCTACTAAAGACAATTTTATATACGAAAGAGAAAAAAGCTATGAGGCTTCAAAAAGAGTTGTAGTTAAAGCATCTGGTTTTACATATGAAGATCTGTTGTCAAATTATCAAAAAAGTATTAATGGTTTATCATCCGATTTACTTCCTAAATATTATCAAAACGATGAGGGTGCTTTTTTTGAAAAAATGAGTTTCCCTACAACAAATAGTCATTATTGGTATTATTATAGTATAGATTGTATAAATAATAGTTATCATATCCCTTATAATGAAGACAATTATGCCGATTTAATCGACAATTTGCATCCTCGTTACAAAAATAATCTTGAAAAAGTTTTTTCGGGAAGCATGAGCTTTAATGATTTTTTTGACATCTATGGTACTCATTTTATTTGTGAAGCAGAATATGGTGGTAAATTTGAAATTTGTTTTTGCATTACAACTAACTTTTTTGATATTAACGATGCTAAAAAAGAATTTTTTGATTCTAAATTTGAAGAAATAGCCAACGCAATTGAAAATCAAGAAGTTTACTTAGAAGAAAAAGAAACAATATATGACAGAGATTATTTTAATTTTAATAAGTTTTTAGGAATAGATAACGAAACCGAAAACATTTTCTGCAACTTAACAACAATTGGTGGCGTGGATAATGGTGTGACAAGATCAATTAGCGATGCCGATATGTTTTTTAGTTCATGGGATTATAGTGTTGCCAAAAAACCATCAGCAGTTAGAGTTACCGATGACGGATTAATTCCTTTGTGGAAATTGATTCCAAATAATTATACGCAAGCTCAAAAAGAACAATTCAAAGCCGCTTTTGATAAATATTACAATACAAAAGCAAGTTCTGTGGATTTATATGATGAAAATTCATTTAAATATGGTGGCAACAATGCAACTTTTACTTTTGATTTACGTTCCGATACAATAACAGTTACTGACGCTGGAAGATGGAAAAATAAACATGATGTTTTAAATTTAAAAGATGTTTTGTATAAAGCATCTGGATATAATGTCGATGTATTTATGAAAAATGGATTTACAACTTTTGATGTTATCTATACTGCTGATATGAAAGAAATAGATCATGAATATCAACATATTTTTATATACAAGAATGAATTAAATTTAGGAAATGATTCAAACCTTATTACTTCGTGTAGATTTGAATTAAATGGAGGCAATAAACAAACATCTTTTGCCGAAACATCTATAACATTTAATGATTTGAACCTTAATAAATTAATAGATGATAACTTACTTGTCTTTAGATATACAGCATCCGGTTCAAATGATGACGATTGGCAAAACAAAAACGCAAAAATCAGTTTGATTTTAAGGAAGGCATCAGTATGATTGAATTAATAAACATTGATAAAGTTTACAAACAAAAAAAGGATAGTTATGTTACAGCCTTAAAACAAGTATCATTAAAATTTGATGATACTGGCTTAGTTTTTGTTGTGGGCGAAAAAGAAACCGGAAAATCAACATTATTAAATCTAATTGGTTCTTTAGATTCTTTTAATTCAGGTGATATTTTAATCAATAACAAATCAATTACTAAATTTAGAAAAAAAGAAATACGTAATTATCGTAAATATGATGTTGGTTTCATATATGATGAAAATAATTTATTTGATAACTATACAGTTTATAAAAACATTGAATTAGTTCTTGATTTACAAAACGCAAGTGATAAAGAAAATAAAATAAAACAAATATTAAACGATTTAGAACTAAATGGCATTGAAAATAAATATCCTTATGAATTATCAAATGAACAAAAACAAAAAGTAGCTTTGGCTAAAGTATTAATCAAAAATCCAAAAGTAATTCTTTGTGATGAATCAACAAAATATTTAAATAATAAAAACGAACAAGAATATTTAGAATTGTTACAAAAAATAAGTAAAAACATATTAGTGATTGTTACAACTAATAATAACGAACTAGCTACCAGTTATGGAAACCGAGTAATCGGATTAAAAGATGGCGAAGTCATTAGTGATGAAACATTAAAAACCATCGATAAAAACGATAAAAAAGAATTTATGTATGATAAAGCAAAAACAAAACCAAACACTTCAATAATGAAAACAAAAACTAAAATAAGTTTTTCTCTATTTAAGAAAAATCCTATTAGATTATTATTTGCATGTCTGTTTTCAATTTTATGTTTAGTTTCTATTGCTTTAAATCTAATGACAAACAGTTTAGATATGCCTAAATTACTTATTGAAACAGCGTTAGATAATGATGTTAGCTTACTACCAATAGAAAAAACTATAGAAGTTCCTAATAAAGCCGACCATCAATTAATTCAACTTTTAGATAGTGATATATCTTTGATTGAATCTAATATTAACGCTAATAGAATTGATAAATTATATAGAGGATTTTTTGACCTATCTGATTGTTTTGGTATGGATTCAACAAAAGCAGTAGCTTCTATGACAAATAACGCTATAGATTATTATAATTTACCTTCATTTTTACCTTATTGGTGTGAAATAGATAAAGATTTTGTAAATGATTATCAATTAACTTATATTGGAAGACTTCCAACAAATAATAACGAAGTTATGATTACAAATTATGAAGCAGAACGTTTTAAACGTTTCACTTATAAATACAATGGTACAACAGAACTTATCGATTCTACCGACAGTTTATTAAATAAGAAATTGCAACTCAACAAAAACATGGAACCTTTTACAATTGTTGGTATTCTTGATACTAAATTAAATAACGAAAGATATGAAATTTTAAAAACTACACCTGATAACGAAGATCCATTTAGGTGCACCGTTGTTGGTAGTGAAATCGAGGAGATCTTAAGACATGGTAATTTACATCACACTCTTTATCTCAACAAAGGATTCTATCAAGAAAATGTTGACACAATAGTTACTTATATTGTTGGAGCAAAAACAAAAGCAACAATTTCTACAACAATAACTAGCATTCGCTATGGCAAGATGGACATCATAAAAACTAATTATGGTTTTGTATCTACTTTCCCTGATGCCTCGCTTATTTATACAAAAAACAATAGACAAATAACATCTTTAGGTGAAAAAGAAATGTTAGTTCCGTTTGATTTTCTTGAAGCTTTTTCTACTGATTTATGGGATTATTCATTTAGTTCATATTTTCGTAGTGATGTTATAACAAGCATCGAAGATTATGCAAAAGTTCATTTTGATGAAATCAAAGATAAGTTCTTAGAAGCGTTCAAACACAATGATCCTGAAGCAACAACTTATGAAGATTACGCAAACTATATCTTTGAAAAAACATATGGAATGAACAATTCAAGTGTTGATGCCGATAATTATTTCCATCCTGGTATGACATCAGAACATTTTGAAAGAGAAATATTACAACAAAGACTTGATGATGACACAATAAATTTAGATAAATTACCTACTTTTACGATTAAAACATCTGCTAGTAATGATGTTTATGAATCATATAAAGCGGTTGGAATTATTTATTATCCTACCACTGACCGCAACTCTCCTAATGATGTTATTGTTAACAAAAATTTGATATACAAAATCTTTGATACCATGGATTATGATGCTTCAATTGTTGATAGCCTCATAATCCCTGCCACAAAAAATTATAAAGATTTTAAAAATCAATTGGATTCTATTAATAATTTAGAAGTAATTGTTAATAACAAAGATAAAATTACATATGAAACTAACAACGAGTTTTATTACACTGTTGAAACGGCATTTGATGTTACAATAGATATTAGAAGCAACTTCTTTATTTTCGTTTCGGTTGTTCTAGGAATTCTTTCAATTGCTGCAATTAGTTATTATCTACTTGGAATATTTAAAAGTAAGAAAAAACAATTTGCTATGTTAGAAACATTAGGATTAAGTAAAGCAAGCATCATATCAACGTTTATCTTCGAATACTTATTTATGTTCTTGCTTATAAGTATAATTGCTGCTCCTATAGGCGCATTATTGGTTTCATTAATTAACCCAATGGTTGTAAAATCAACGTTTTTACCGATAGAATTATATAATTATACTATTAGTCAAGCATTTATTGTTGTTTTTGTTGCATTAGGTTTAATTACATTAGGATTTATAACTCCAATAATATATTTTCTTAAAACTAAACCAATTTTAAATAAACATCTAGCAAAATAACTTCCTGTGTTTCATATAATATACTGGTGATTTAAATGAAATTTTATTTTATCGGTATCAAAGGAACTGGAATGTCAGCTTTAGCATGCTTTCTTAAAGATTTAGGTCATGATGTTAAAGGTTGTGATGTAAATCGTTATATATTCAGTCAAGATAATTTAGATAATCACAATATAATTTATGAAGATATTAATAATTATAATTATCAAGGATATGATTATGTTATCCTTGGTAACGCTTTTAAAACACCCAAAATACTAGAAAAATTAAAAAAAGATAATAAAACTATTTTAACTTATCAAGAAGTTATTAAAGAAATTGTTAATAACAATCATTCGATTGCAATCTGTGGAACACACGGAAAAACAACCACATCACATATGATAAACACAATCTTAGATAACAATGATTGTTCTTGTATCATAGGTGATGGCTATGGAATAGCAAAAAAACAAGCTAAGCATTTTATTTTTGAAGCTTGTGAATATCAAGATAACTTTTTAAATTATAATCCTGATATTATTGTTTTAACTAATGTCGATTTTGATCATGTTGATTATTTTAAAAATCAAGAACAATATAACCAAAGTTTCATAAACTTTTTAAATCAAGCAAAAGACTTCATAATATTAAATAATGACGATAGAAACAGTGTTTTAATAAAAAATAAGATAACTAAAAAGATTTATAGTTATGGTATAAATAATGCAAGTGATGTAATGGCTTATAATGTTATCTATGATACAACAGGTGTAACATTTTCGATCAAATATAAAGATAATAATTATGAAAATCTACATTTAAACATTTATGGAAAACATTTATTTTATGATGCATTAGCTACTATAAGTTTAGGTTTAATCTTAAATGAATCAATAGAAAACATAATAGAAAGATTAAATAATTTTAAACCAGCTAAAAGAAGATTTAATATATACCAAAAACATAACAATGTTATCGTAGATGACTATGGTCATCATCCAAAAGAAATAAATCTAACAATCCAATCAATAAAGCAAAAATTTCCGGCAAAATCATTGATAATTGTATTCTTTCCAGATAGAAGTAGTAGAATAGAATACTTCTTTAATGAATATATAGAAGTATTTAAAAAAGCAACCAAAACATATATCATTCCATTTATAAATCTTCAAAAAGAAAGTATAGAAGAAAAACTTCTTCAATCATTTTGTAAACACCAAAGCATTACTATCTATGATGATTTTATTTATAATCATTCATATGATAATACTGTTTTCTTATTTACAGGATCTAAAGACACAAAGAAATATATTCAAAGATTATTAGAAAACATTTAATAAACAGTAAAACAAGAAGAATATAATTTACAACAATAAATTTTCAATATTTGATTTTTATCGATAGAATCGACATTATTTTAATTTTTAAAATTGATGTCGGTTTTTTTGTATATCATAATTTTAAATAACATTTAAAATATGATATAATTTTCTTGGTGGTTAAATTGGCTAAACAAAAAGTTTTAGTTAGTGCGTGCTTAATTGGTATGAATTGTAAATATAATCAAAAAAACAATTTAAATCCAAGCATTGTAGATTTCTTAAAAGACAAAGAGGTAATACTTATCTGTCCAGAAGTAATGGGAGGACTTCTTATCCCAAGACTTAAAAGTGAAATCAAAGATAACAAAGTAATTAATGAACTTGGCGATGATGTTACTAATTATTTTGAATTAGGTGCTAATAAAGCTCTAGACTTAGCCTTAAAAGAAAAAGTAACTCTAGCTATCTTAAAAGAAAAAAGTCCAAGTTGTGGTACTAAATTTAGTTATGATGGAACTTTTTCAAACAAATTAGTAAATAAGCCTGGCGTATTTACTAAAAAACTTATGGATCATTCTATTAAAATTCTTACAGAAAACGATTTCAACGGAGGAAACAAAAAATGAAAAAAACAAAATTAGGCTTTATTCTCTTATGTGGTATTTTATTAGTTGCCTGTGGTGGTAATTCTGATAGTTCTAGTAGTTCTAATCAAGAATCCACATCAAGCATTCAAGATTCAACGAGTTCTAGTACAAAAACATCATCTTCTACTACTAAGCAATCATCTTCTAGTAGTTCACGTCATTCAACACCCAAAACTACAATTAGTCCAAGTTTGCCTAGCATTGATGAAGCAACAGCTGAAAAGTTACAAGCTTGTTTTGAAGAAGCCAATCTAATTCCAGAAGTACTTGTTAATCATATTAAACTTCCAACAAGTTTTACTGGAATTCCTAACACAATCACATGGACAATTACTAGAGGAAATGAATACATTGCTCTAGAAAACAATGTTTTAAAAATCAAAGATAATGAAACTGATATCAGTTCAGTTTGTGAAGTTGTAGCAACTGTATCTGGTGTTGATTTTACTTATACTTATCATTGTATATCTCACACAGAAAACAATCATGACTTACCTATTTTTGATATTCATACAGTTGATAATGTATTTCCAGAAGATAAAGAAAACTACATAACTGGTGATATTTCAGTTATCGATTATAACAACGAAGAATATTCAATTGGTATTGTTAATGCTACTATGGGTATTCGTTTACGTGGTAATTCAACAATGCCAGCAAACAAGAAACCATTCAGAATCAAATTTGATAAAAAGCAATCTTTATTCGGATTAACGGCTGCTAAAAGTTGGGTACTATTAGCAAACTATTATGATAAATCAAATATCCGTAATTATTTAGCTTATACTATGGCAAACAAAATGGATTATCTAGATTTCCAACCTTCTGCTATCTTTGTTGAAGTTCGTTTCAATGGTGATTTTCTTGGTTTATATCTACTATCTGAACAAATGCAAAGTGGTGAAGGTAGAGTTGATATCGAAGATGATATAGATACTGAAACAGGTATGCCAAGTTACTTCATTGAATTAAATTCAAGAGCTGATGATGAAGAAGAAGGACTAATTAGAGATGTTGAATATTTTGTAGATCAAAAACAAAGAGTTTTTGAATATAAATATCCAGAACCAAACGATGACAATACACTTGGTGAAGGTGTTAATGATTATATTGTAAATTATATGAATCAAACCGATGATGCAATATTTAGTTTAAATCCAGATGAATATGAAAAATATATCGATGTTAATTCATTTATTGACTACTACATCGTTGAAGAATTATTTAAGAATGTCGATGTGGCTGATACCAGCCAATATTACGTTAAATATGCTAATGGCAAATTAAAAATGGGCCCTGTATGGGATTTTGATATTTCTTTAGGTGTTATTGATTATCCAGAATATTGGAATACAGAATTACATGTACGTATGCGTGATTTTTGGTTTGGTACATTATTATCAGTTCCTAAATTCCTAGATCAAACCATGGAAAGATATACTGAAATTAGAAACACCATTATTGAAGGTGTTTTAGATGATTTTGTTGATATTATAGATAGATTAGATAAGGCTCAAAAAGCTAACCTTGAAAGATGGCCATTAGAATACAATACTAATCAACGATTGTTTATTGAAGAACATTATTATGACCAATATGAAAGTTTTACAACTTTAGAAGCTCACTATGGTTATTTAGAAAGCCAATTACGTATTCAAATCGGAAGAATGGATAAAAACTATCTAATTAAATAAGGCGTTATTTTATGGAAGAATGGATTAAGAATTTAACAAGCAATGATATTTTAATAGTTTCTAGTACAGAAAAAGAAACTCTTTTAGACCTGCTTGCCAAAGAAAAATATTTACTTAAATTCAAATTATATACTTTTAATGATTTTAGAAATCTAATAAGTTATGAAAACAATCTAGAACTAGCCTTAGAACTTAAAAAGAAACTAAACATTAGTCTAGACTTGGCTACTATCTATTTGAATAATCTTTATTACATTCAAGAAGATAAAGAATATGATAATAAAAGATTAAACGATTTAAAACAAATTAAAATTGATTGGAAAGATAAACTAAATATATCTAGCCATCATTATAACTTTTTAAAAGATAAAAACATTCATGCTTATAACTTAGAAAACCTTAAAAAAGAAATAACAGTGTTATGTAATAGCATTAACAAAACATGTGATTTTATCGACAAAAACGAAATAAATAAAGATATAACAACACCAGTCTATCAATTTGAATCATTAGATAAAGAAATAGATTATATAGCTTATAAAATTTCATCATTAATTGAACAAGGAATTTCGACAAATCAAATAAAAATATGTATTCCTAGTAATGAATTCTATTTTACTTGTAATCGTATTTTTAACATGTATGGACTTCCTTTAGAAAACTTATTTAATCCTTTATTAAAGGATGTGCCATTCTTTAATAAGTTTTTAAAATTATTAAATGAATTTGATAACTTAGATACCATTCTTGAAAAACTAAATGAAGAATATAATCAAACAAAGAATATTTTGTTATATAAAGCATTATATGATGCTATCAATGCTTTACCATATAACGATGATATAAATGATTTAAGAATCTTAGCCGATTATTATTTTAAACATAATTCTTATTATGATAGTCCTATTAAAAACGCTATCGAAGTTATTAATTATAATCAATTTGTCGATAGAAACGATTATATTTTCATAATGGGCCTTAACCAAGGAAATATTCCTCGTTCATTTAAAGATGAAGATTATCTATCAGATAAAGAAAAAGAAATATTAAACATTTCAACAAGTCTTGACAAAAACAAAGAAGATAAAGAAAACTTCATAAGCTTTATTAAAAATCATGACAATGTCTTTTTATCATTCCATGAAAAAGCTAATAATCAAGCAACTTATCAATCATTTTTGATCAAAGAACTAAAACTAACAATTAAAACAATAGAAAAAGATTATTCTGTTTCTTATTGTAAACTTCAAGATGAACTTGATTTAGCTCGTTATTATGATATTGGAAGATTACATGGAGAAACTTATACAACTTTAAATAACAATTATAAAATTGATTACAATCAATATAACAATCAATTCAAAGTTGATTCAGATAACTTTAAAAAAGCTATTCAAGAATTAAATCCTAGATTAAGTTATAGTTCGCTTAGCACATTCTATGAATGTCCATTCCATTATTACTTAACATATATTTTACATGTAGATAGTGCAAAGCCTACATTCGTCATGGATGTTGGTAATTTATTCCACTATGTGTTATCTAAACAATATGAAAAAGATTTTGATTTTGAAAAAGAATATAACGATTATTTTACAAATGTTAAACCAAAAGAATTACTTCCTAAAGAAAAGTTTTTCCTAGCTAAATTAAAACAAGAATTAATCGATTTAATGGATTACAATAATCGTATGCTTAGTCATACAAAACTAAAAGAAATACTATGTGAAAAGAATATAACTGTTCATAAAAACGATACAGTTCGTTTAAATTTAACCGGATTTCTCGACAAAATCATGGTTTATAATGAAAATGATACAACCTATGTAGCAGTAATAGATTTCAAAACGGGTAATCCTGAATTTGATATCACTAAACTTGAATTTGGTCTTTCTATGCAACTTCCAGTTTATCTATATCTAATTCATAATTCAGATTTATTTAAAAATGTTGTAGTGCTAGGTTTATATCTTCAAAAGATAATAAACTCTAAACCTAAAGCTTATAGTGGTACAAGCAAAGAAGATAAAGATAAATCATTTAGACTACAAGGTTATTCATTAAAAAACCAAGAATTAATATCATTATTAGATGATAGTTATACAAGTTCTATTATGATAAGTGGTCTTAGAACTATAAAAGATGGCTCATTCCATTCAAATAGTAAAGTATTAGATCAAGCTAAAATGGATGAAACCCTTCAAAAAGTTGAAGAAAAACTATCTAAAGCCGCTAATCTTATCTTGAATGGTGAATTTTTAGTTCAACCTAAAACGATAAATAATATAAACGAAAGCTGTAACCACTGTGAACATGCTAATGTTTGTTATGTAAGAGCAAACAATATGGTTTATCGAAACACAAATGAATTTAATAAAAAAGGTGGTGATGATAATGGCTAATGTTAAATGGACTAACGAACAATTACAAGCAATTAACGAAGATAACAAAAGCATTATCGTCAGTGCTGGTGCTGGAAGTGGAAAAACTGCCGTTCTTACCGAAAGAATTATCAGAATTTTAAAATCTGGAGTTAAGGCTAATGAACTATTAGTTTTAACTTTTACTAATGCTGCAGCAGCTGAAATGAAAAACAGAGTTGTTGAAAAAATGCAAGACGATCCAATGCTTGAAAGTAGAATTTATGAAGTAGAAAATGCTTATATCACTACTTTTGATAGCTATGCTTTTTCAATTGTTAGACATTATCATTATTTATTAGATTTATCTAAGAATGTTCAAATTATTGATTCATCGATCATAGTTTTAAAAGAAAAAGAAATATTAGATGATATTTTTAATGCTCTTTATGCTTCAAATGATGTAGATTTCCTTGAAATGATCGACAATTTTACTAACAAAGACGATGCATCATTAATAAAAGAAATACTAGATATGTATAATAAAAAAGTTATCTATCTTATCAATAAAGATGAAGTGTTAGATAACTATGACTTAATATACGGAAACCATGATAAGATTAAAAGTTATGTAGATACCTATTTAGATTCAATCAATGAACAAATGCAAATCATCAAAGATAACTATGATGATCTTAGAAGTTATCTATTAAGATTAAAACAATCAAATACCATTAGTAATTATCTTAATATGGTTGATAATTTAGTTACTGCTAGTGATTATGATACTATTAAACAAATAATAACAAATCCAGCCGAAACTCCTAGAAATAAAACTGAAACTGGTAGTGAAACCATAGCAAAAGCAAACGTTTTAAAAGCAATCTCCACCTTAAAAGAATTATGTTATTATCCAAGTCTAAGTCATATCTATAAATCATTAGAAAATTCATTAAAATATCAAAAAGTAATTGTTAGAATCCTAAAGGAATTAGATACTAGAATTCAAGAATATAAAAAACATAACGAAAGTTTTGAATTCGTTGATATTGCTAACATGGCTTTAAAACTAGTAATAGACCATGAAGATATAAAAAATGAATTACAAAGTCAATATAAAGAAATCATGATTGATGAATATCAAGATACCAATGATTTACAAGATACATTTATTAGTTATATAGCTAATGATAATGTTTATGTTGTTGGCGATGTTAAACAATCCATCTATCGTTTTAGAAATGCTAATCCTACTATCTTTGTTAGTAAATATGATAAATATGGAAACCCTAATTATGATAAAGGACTAAGGATTGATTTAAACAAAAACTTCCGGTCAAATCATGAAGTTATTGATATGGTTAATAAAATTTTTGATAAACTTATGATTCCATCTCTTGGAGGTGTTGATTATCAAAAAGAACATCAATTAGTTTTTGGACTAGAGGCTTATAATGATTATCATGTTGATAATTGTATTGAGTTAATCACTTATGAAAACGATGATAAACTATATAAAGATGTTGAAATAGAAATGTTTCATGTAGCATATGATATAAATAAAAAGATAGAAAATAAAGTACAAGTCTATGATCCTAAATTAAAGAAAACTAGAGATTGTAAATACGAAGATTTTGCTATCTTAGTAAGCAGTCTATATGAAAATAAAAAAGAAGCCAGTGATATTCAAAAATGTCTAGAATATTATAATATTCCAACCCTTATCTTGAAAAAAGATAATTTACTTGATTCAGATTTGTTTAGTGTCTTTTTAAATATCTTTAATTTAATTCATGAAGTTTATCATAATCAATTCACTAATTTATTTAAAAAGTCTTATTATGGTTTAGGACGTAGTTTTCTATTTAATTATTCTGATGAAGAATTATATTTCCAATTAAAAAATAATACTTATAAAGAAACTGAATTATATCAAAAGATTGATGAACTAGTTAAAAAGGTTGATATCTTAAGTAATGATAACTTCATTTTAGAAGTTGTTAATGTTTTTGATTTCTATAATTCTATTATCACGGTTGGTAGAATCGATTCTAACATTGACTTTATCAATGCTTTCTATGATATGGCTAAAAACTTATCAAGCATTGATGTATCAATACTAGAACTAGGAAACTACCTACAATCATTTAAAGATAATGGTGAAAAGATTGAAATAACATCTTCTGCTATGGCAAGTGATAAAGTT
Organism: uncultured Bacilli bacterium; assembly: GCA_947627355.1. Lineage (GTDB taxonomy): Bacteria > Bacillota_I > Bacilli_A > RFN20 > CAG-631 > Caccosoma. Next base: position 180,068 of record CANQVX010000001.1, read on the forward strand.
AAAATCATGACTATTCATAAATCAAAAGGTCTTGAATTCCCATTCTGTTATTTTCTTCATAACCATTCAAATACCAATACAAGCGATATCCGGGCTAGATTTATCTTTGATAGCAAATATGGTGTGATTACTCCGTTCTATGATGAAGGAATCGGTGAAACAATCACTAAATCATTTGTTAAAAAAGATTTCTATCTAGAAAACCTAGCCGAAAAAATAAGATTATTCTATGTTGCTTTAACTAGATGTCGTGAACATATGATAATCCTATGTAAAGAAAATAAAAAACCAAAAGAAGAATTAGAAAATTGTAAGAGTTTCAATGATTTAATCTATTATGCCTTTGATTGTTTTGGTGGTGTTTGTAAAAATATTATTGTTGATGATTTAGAAATCCATCGTAAGTATTTAAACATCAAAGAAACTAAACTAGAAGAAAAAGACTTAACTAACACTATTAAACATCATGAAATAAACATCAAAAAAGAAACCTTACAAAAACAAGAAGCATCTAAAACAGTATTTGAAATATTAACTAGTGACCGTAAAAAAATAATGCAAACTGGTACAAGATATCATGAATTATTTGAACTATGTGATTTTAAAAACTTTAATCCTTCAATTTATGATAATGAACAAAAGTTAAGACTTCAAAGCTTCTTAAATCAAGAAGTAGTTAAAAATATCAAAGACGCTACTATCTATAAAGAACTACCATTTATTTATCAAGAAGATGATTCTTTAATGCATGGTGTTATTGACCTTGCTTTAGAATATGATGACCATGTTGATATCATTGACTACAAACTAAAACACACAGCTGATGAAGCATATAAAAAACAACTACTAGCTTATAAAAACTATATTGCTTCAGTTATTAATAAACCAATTAACACTTATTTGTATTCCATTATGGATAATCAAATGGTTAAAATTGATGTGTAAATGAACTAGAAAGGACTTATTCAAATGAAAAAGTACGATATTATAACTTTCAATGATCACGTTTATTGTATTAATAGTGAAGATTTATGTTCTATATATGTTATCATAGGAACAAATAAAGCAATGGTAATTGATACTGGTATGCCAAGCAATGATAAAATAATGCCATTAATAAGAAAACTAACTGATAAAGAACTAATAGTTTGTTTAACTCATGGACACTATGATCATATCGGTCATCTAAATGAATTTGATAAAGTTTATATGGGAATGGAAGACTTACCTAATTTTAATAATCCAAAAAATAAACAATATGTAAATAAATTAATATCACTACATGATGAAATGATCTTTGACTTAGGTAATCTTAAAATAAAAGCTATTAAAACACCAGGTCATACACCTGGAAGTTATACTTTTATAGATTATGATGATAAATATTTATTCACTGGTGATGAATTTGGCTCAGGTTGTGGTGTTTGGATGCAAGTCTTTGATGCTCTTCCTTTATCAAAATATATCGAATCTATCGACAATTTTATCAATTATTTGAAAAGCAATTATGATATAGATATCAATGATTGGACTTATTTAGGTGGCCATTATGGTCAAGAAAAAACTAGTAGATTTGGTTATAATCCACTAAACGCAGAAATGGTTTTAAACCTAAAAGAGTTATCTAGACTATTACTTTTAGATAAAGTTGAACTAATTCCATCAGATGCCATGAAATTTAATAATGAACAATCATATTATGTGTCATATAAAAATGCTGAAATGGTAATTCGTAAATCTAATATAAAATAACGATTTGACCGATAAAAAAAGACTTAAAAAAGTCTTTTTTTATTCAAACTTTTCGCCTTGAAAGGCATCCATTTCTTCCATCTTTTTATCGATTTTATCAATGACTGTTAATTTCTTTAACACCCATTGAGGAGCTATTAGATTTTTAGCATCACTATCACCACCAAGACGATGGATGATAACATTGCCTTTTAAATGTTGTAATTGTAAGATAGCTATATCAATGAATTCTTCTTCACTTAGTAAATGAAACTTCTTTTTCTTATATTCATTTCCTAAGATAGTGTTTTCAAGAATATTTAACATATGAATTTTGATACCAAAAATAGGCAACTTATTTAGTCTTTTAATCGTATTTACCATCATTTTAGTATCTTCTCCTGGAAGACCATCAATGATATGAACAATTATTTTAATATTAGCTTCATTTAACAATTTAACAGCATTTTCGAATTCATCATAGCTATAACAACGATTAATCTTTCTTGCGGTTTTTTCATAGATTGTTTGAAGTCCTAACTCTACCCAGAATTCTTCAAAATGAGTACTTAATTCTTTTAGATAATCAACGATTTCTTTGTTTATACAATCAGGTCTAGTTGCAATTGACATCCCAACAACTTTTTCTTTACCTATAAATGGTTCAAATGTTTCTTTTAGTTTACTAACTGGTGCATAGGTATTAGTAAATGCTTGAAAATAAACAATATAATAAGCATCATTCCATTTATTATGAAGTATTTCCATGACATCTTGGAATTGCTCCATTAATGGCCTTTGAGGATTACCAGCAAAATCACCAGATCCCTTAGCCGAACAAAAAGTACAACCACCAAGACCTTTAGTTCCATCTCTATTAGGACACGTAAAAGAAGCATTTAAGGGAACTTTAAATACTTTCTTGTTAAACTTTGATTTTAAATAATAATCTAATGAATGATACCTTTTATTGGTTTCATTATATTCATAAGCCATTTTAAATACTTCCTAGAATTGTATCTTTTAATTTATCATGTCTAGCTTTTGCTTCATCATAAGTTTTACCACAAAAAGCAAAATAGAATTTGCATTTAGGTTCTGTTCCTGATGGTCTAATAGCAATAAAAGAGCCATCTAAGAAAACAAATCTTAAAACATTGCTTTGTTCAAAGTCTAATGTTTCTTTTCTAGAATCATTATATGTTCTTGTAAGTGTCAGATAATCTTCAACATATGATATCTTTTCATTAGCTAGTTCAAACATAGGTTTATTTCTAAGTCTATTCATGAATGCTTCCATTCTAAGTTTACCTTCATTATCTTTAGTTTCATATGAATATTGTGATTCAATATGATAACCAAGTCTATCTTGAAGTTGTTTAAAGACATCTAATAAAGTAAGGCCTTGTTTTTTATAATAACTTGCCATTTCAACTATAACTAATACTGATTGAACACCATCTTTATCTCTAACATTTGGATTTAATAGATAACCATATGATTCTTCATAACCCATAACAAATTCTGGACCATGATTTATAATAGCATTTTCAATTTCAGTGCCAATATATTTAAATCCTGTTAGGGTTTGTTTACAATAAACGTTATAACTATTAGCCACTTTCATACCAAGTGGTGATGTAACTATTGTGTTATAAACAATGCTGTTGGGATTTAATTTATTTTGTTCTTTTTTAGTTTTTAAAATGTAATCCATTAGAATAGAACCCGTTTGATTACCAGTTAAATAAACTGGTTCTTTATTGCTATCTAGTAATACTACCCCTACTCTATCACAATCAGGATCAGTACAAATAATAAGATTAGCATCATTGGCTTTAGCTACTTCTATTGCTTTGATATAGGCTCTAGCATCTTCAGGATTAGGTGAAAGAGTATTTTCAAAGGTAATGCTAGGAAATGCTTGGCATTCAACAGGAATAACATTTACGTTATTTCTTTTTAACACTTCCATTACAGGAACATAACCTGTTCCGTGTTGAGGTGAATAAACAACTTTGATATCAGATAAATCTAAATCTTTACGATACCTAGTTTGGATAACCATTTGATAATAAGCTTCATCAATGTTGTTATCTAAAGTGACGATTAAATCAGGGTTTTCTTTAATATCTATAGCTAATTCATCTTCTATTTCATTAATCTTTGCTAATACCTTGTTTGATTCTTCTAGAATTAATTGACACCCTTCTTGATTATAAATCTTATAACCATTGTATTCTTTTGGATTGTGACTAGCTGTGACAACAATACCACCACTAGCATTTAAATATCTAACAGCAAATGATAATTCAGGAGTTGGTCTTAGACTATCAAATAGATATGCTTTAATTCCTAGTGCTGATAAAGTTTTAGCAGCAACATTGCTAAATAAATCACTGTTTTTACGATTATCATGAGCTATAACTACACCTCTAGTTTTAGCATCTTTATCATTTTCAAGTAGATACTTAGCAAAGCCAAAAGTTGCCTTTCTAACGACAAATTCATTCATTCTATTAGTACCCATTGACATGATTCCACGCATGCCACCAGTACCAAATTCTAGATTCTTATTAAAAGCATCTTCAATTTCAGATTCAGACATTTTAGTTAATTCTAACTTATCTTCATTACTTAAAGCATTACTATTTAACCAATGATTGTAACGAGTCTTATAATCTAGCATGTTTATTCCTCCTTGTTAAGTCTATCTAATAATTGCTTTTGCCATTCATATAATGGGGCTACAAAAGTCTTATTATTTAAATAAGCAAGTGTTTTACTAAAGTTAGTAAACGTTATTTGCTTAGCATGTAAAAAATAATTCTTAAGTTTATATTTTTTAGCCAATTTATCGGCCATTTCATTGCCATATTTTTTATCACCTAGTAATGGATGATGGATATAATTCATATGAACTCTGATTTGATGAGTTCTACCAGTTACCAATTGAATTTCTAGTAGACTGCAATCATCATATGTTTGTAAAACATGATATATTGTTTTAGCATAAAGTCCGTTTTTATCGACAAAAACAAGCTTTTTGTTTTCGTCTTTTTTAAGTGGCGCTTCTACTATACCATCTTCTTTTATAATTCCCACCACCAAACATAAATATTGTTTTTTTACATTTTCATGATTTGAAAATGCTTCAAATAATTCTTGTAATGCTAGATTTGTTTTACCAATTACTACAAGTCCACTAGTGTTACGATCAATTCGATGCGCTAAAGCAGGAACAAAACCGTTTTCAACATTAGGATTATATTGTTTAGTTTCAATTAAATAATTGATAACTTGATTGATTAAGGTATCTTCATTATCATCATTACCCTCATGAACTAATAAGTTAATTGGTTTATTAACTATCAAGATGTTTTCATCTTCATAGATAATATCGAATTCTTTCTTATTAGTGTTTTTTATTTCTTTTATCTCATGAAGGCTTTCTTCTTTAACATAGATGGTTATTTCATCATCTAGTTTAGTTATATAATCCGGTTTAGCCGGTTTTTTATTAACTTTGATATCTTTTTTACGAAATAATTTATAAATATAAGATAAAGGTGCTTGATTTAGATATTTTCTTATGAAGTTATCTAGTCTCTTGTTTTGATCGTTTTTTGTTATTTTAACTTGGATCATAAGCATCACTTTCCTTACATTTCCATTTTATCAAATTATTAAGAAAATAGATAACTAATTTTCATTAAGTGATGATTTTTAAAGGCATACTAAAGTTTTTAAAGTTTTTTTGGTAACTTTTTGAATTTACCGACTACTTTAAATATTGGTGGGGCATAACGCAATTTGTTGCTGTTGCCTCACGCTAATTGTGTGGCGAGGACTCTAAATATCTAGGCGCAGTGGCATGTTGCCGCCCCACTAGAATGGAGGTCTTGTGATGAAACTAAAATTTTTAAAGTTCATTTTTTTACTTTTGTTGAAAAAATTAACTAAAAAAAATGATTATCACATCAGAGTTGTGATAATCAAAATTAGTTCCTCAGAGGACTAAGCCATTTAATAGTCCTCGTCACTCTTAGTATATGCAATATTTTTTCAAAATACAATACATGAAAAAATATTTTTACATAAATTTTGCCGGTTTTACTATTACTAAAAAGTTAACCAAAAAATGATTATCACACGACCAATGTGATAATCATAATTAATTATTTCAAGAACTAGCCTTTAAAGGTCCTTGTTACTTTTAGTATATGCAATGTTTTAAAAAAATCAATGTAGTTTTCTTATTGTGCACTAGGTATTGTTAATTGAACAGTGTTAATTGAACCGATACGACAACTATAGATTTCACCATCAATAGAACCACGAGCAGCAACATTGATTAATTGTTTAATTGAGAATTCAAAAGTATATTCAAATGATTCAAAAACATTTTCATCTAATTGCATTCTTAATTCACCATTGTATTGTTGAGCTTCTTCATCAAGTGTTAATAGACTAAAGCAATCAACTAATGGATTTCTTTCAGTATCAAAAGTCTTATCTAAGAATCTTGATTTTTCCATATAGTCTTTATATTGTTTATCAAAGATTGTCTTAGTTATTTCTTCTTTAGTATATTCGCCATCTCTTGAATATCTATAGTATTGATTATAGTTTGTTCCATCATAGTCATAGATGTATTCTTGATATTCTTCACCTGAATCATCAATAGCAAATCTAGCATCACCATCTTTTAACACTTTGAAACGATTAACGTTTTCAAATTGAATAGATAATTGAGCTTTGAATACACTGTTTTTAGATACAACGATAGAAGTAATGTAGTTGTCTTCTTCTTTATAATCGTTGATTGCTTGTTTCCATTCTGTTTCATTGATAAGAGATGGAAGTTCTACTACAGTTGTGCCAAACTTACTATATTCCATATCTCCACCAACACCAGTTGAAGATGCTTTATCAGTGTTTAAAGAAATATAAGTAATATCTTTTTCATCAAATTTAAGAACAACATTCATAGTTGTTGATTGACCTGGAACAGGTTCCATAGTTATATCACCAACATAACCTTGTTTTTCTGTATCATAACTAAACTTTGAATAATTATTCTTTAAATCTAATGTTTCAACCATTGAACTCATCATTGAAATTGGTTCAATGTAAGAACTTAATTCATTATTGAACTCACTTTCACTTGGAGCTCTTTTAGTAAAGATACTAGTAGGATTAGATCTAACATATTTAATTCTTGTTGTACCAATCACTGCCATATAAGTTTCAACAAATGAATTATCTGTGACACTATCATTAGTGATAACATGAACTTTAGTTGCTGATTCCATTTCTAGAGTCATTTTTTGTGTTCCAAATGTTCTTGAACATGTAGCGTTAGTAGTATCGATTTCATCAAATGCTTGTTTCCATTCACTTTCAACTACTTTGTCATTTAAAGTAACTGTTGATGAACTGCTTTCATCATTTGATGTAGTGCTATCTTGTGTTGTGCTACTAGTTAATTGAATACTTGAACTAGAACTTTTAACACTGCTACTATCGCTTGTCTTATTGTCTGTACATGAAACTAATAAAAGTGCTAAAAATGACATAAATAAATATCTTTTTTTCATAAAAAATCCCCCTTGAGCAAATAATAACCCCCCCCCGACAAAATTTGTCAATGGGTTGTTGTTATTTTGTTGTGTGCTCAAATAAAAGCAAATGGTTGATTTTTTTATCAAATTTAAACTTTTTTAATTTTTTTTGGTAACTTTTTAAATTTACCAACTACTTAATATATTGGTGGGGCATAACGCAATTTGCTGTTGTTGCCTCACGTGAAAAACGTGGCGAGGACTCAAAATATCTAGGAACAGCGGCTGATTGTCGCCCCACTAGATTGGAGGTCTTGTGATGAAACTAAAATTTTTAAGGTTCATTTTTTTGTTTTTGTTAAAAAAATTAACTAAAAAAAATGATTATCACATTAGCGTTGTGATAATCAAAATTAGTTCTTCAAAGGACTAAACCAATTAAAAGTCCTCGTCACTTTTAGTATATGCAATATTTTTTCAAAATACAATACATGAAAAAATTTTTTGCTTTATAAAAAACCTCCGTGATCTAGAATTTCTAAATTATAGGATTATAAATTTTAAGATTTCTTGTTAATTTATATCAGTAGGAACATACTGTAATGTATAACTAAAAGTGGACAATGAAAAAAGGAGTGCAGATGATTGATTTTTTATCAAATTTAAACTTTTTAAATTTTTTTTGGTAACTTTTTAAATTTACCGACTACTTAATATATTGGTGGGGCATAACGCAATTTGCTGTTGTTGTCTCATACTAATTGTGTGGCGAGGACTTTAAATATCTAGGAACAGCGGCTGATTGTCGCCCCACTAGATTGGAGGTCTTATGATGAAACTAATGTTTTTGCGGTTCTTTTTTTTACTTTTGTTAAAAAAATTAACTAAAAAAATTGATTATCACATTACAGTTGTGATAATCAAAATTAGTTCTCACAAGGACTAATCCAACAAAGTCCTCGTCACTTTTAGTATATGCAATATTTTTAAAAATTTCAATAGGTTAAAACTTCATAAAAAATCCTATGATCTAGGCTTTCTAAACCATAGGATTATAAATTTTAAGATTTCTTGTTAATTAACATCAGTAGGAATAGTTACTGTAGTAGTTCCAAGTTTACTATAATTTGAAATACTTGTTCCATCAGAATTTGATGCTTTGAATGAAACTAAATTACCACTATCAAATGTTAATTCTAATGCTAAGTCCATGCTCATATCTTCGCCTTGATAATGAAGTGTTCCACAATAAGCGTTCTTACTACTATCAAATGTAAAACTAGAAAACTTGTTAACAATGTCTAGTTGTGTAAATTGTGCTGATATAGCTACTAATGGAGCGCCTAGACTATTAAATTGGCTAGTAAATGCTGCTTCATCAACTTTGGTTTTGTTATATTTTGCTGTTGCAGATTGTCTAGCATAAACATAATAATCTGTTCCTTCTTTGTTTAGTATAGTTTCAACATATGTTTGTTGTGGTTTAGTACTATAACTAATAGCATGAAGTTTAGTTGCTGATTCCATTTCTAGAGTCATATGCATATCAGCAGAACCCATATCTGCTTCAGAAACCATAGTACCATTTGTGCTATCTAAAGCAGCAAACACTTCTTTCCATCTTGCTTCAGTTACAGTGTTACTTCCAGCAACTACAGATGAACTACTTTCATCGTTTGATGGTGTAGTTGATGCAATAGGTGTACTAGATTGTTGAACACTAGAACTAGAACTTTCTTTTTCCTTACTATCATTACATGAAACTAATAAAAGTGCTAAAAACGACATAAATAAATAACTTTTTTTCATAAAAAAATCCCCCTTGAGCAAATAATAACCCCCCCCGACAAAATTTGTCAATGGGATGTTGTTATTTTGTGTGTGCTAAACTAAAAGCAAATGGTTAATTTTTTATCAAATTTAAACTTTTAAAAATTTTTTTGGTAACTTTTTAAATTTACCGACTACTTTAAATATTGGTGGGGCATATCGCAATTTGTTGCTGTTGCCTCATGCTAATTGTGTGGCGAGGACTCTAAATATCTAGGCACAGCGGCTTATTGTTGCCGCCCCACTAGATTGGAGGTCTTATGATGAAACTAAAATTTTTAAAGTTCATTTTTTTACTTTTGTTAAAAAAATTAACTAAAAAAAATGATTATCACATTACCCTTGTGATAATCAAAATTAGTTCTTCAAAGGACTAACAATTGAAAAAAAGTCCTCGTCACTCTTAGTATATGCAATATTTTTTCAAAATACAATATGCGAAAAAATATTTTTACATAAATTTTACTGGTTTTACTTTTCCCGTTAATTAAAATTTAAACTTCAAAAATAAAAGAATTTCAAAATTAACTAAAAAAAATGATTATCACATCTCCATTGTGATAATCAAAATTAGTTCTTCCAAGGACTAACTTTCACAATAGTCCTCGTCGCTCTTAGTATATGCAATATTTTTTCAAAATACAATATGCGAAAAAATATTTTTACATAGATTAGCGGTTTTACTTTTGCTTGAATTATCATTTATGATAAAATTATTGTTGTTTAGGAGGCATTCCATATGAAAAAACTTAATTTATTGATGTCTTTTCTTACTCTTTCTTTATTAGGTTTAACAGGCTGTAGTAAAGAAGAAGGCTTTGTTAATCCTGGTGATTATCTAGGTGGTGGTGGTTCTGGTGAAGTTGCTAGCAATGCTAGTGATGTAACTAGTGATATCAAAGATGAAATATCAGCTAGTTGGTTTGATAACCTATCAGATGTAACTAGTGATGATAATGCCATCAATGTAACACCTACTAGTGATGTTTATGAAATAACCCAAACTGGTGATGAATTTGCTTATCGCTTTAGTGGTTCATATGGAGGTATCTTATTAAATAATACTACAGCCTCTTTAGTTCATCTTATCTTTGATAATGTAACAATAACCAATGATAGTGATATAGCTATCACTGAATCTGATTGTGATATAGATGCAATTGTTATCACTTTAATAGGTAATAATTCGATTACTTCAACAGCTAGTGGTAAGAATGCTATTCATCTTAAGTCTAAATTAGCTTTTAATGGAACGGGTTTATTATCTGTTGCTAGCAGTGGTAAAAATGCTATCAAATGTTCTAAAGAAGTAGCTGTTACTAACTGTAAGTTAGAACTAACTGCTGCCAATCATGCAATTTCAGTTTTATCTTTTATCGCTACTGATTGTAATATTAAAGTCTTAGATTCCGGTAAAGATGGCATCAATGCTGAATGCAATGATAAAACAACAACATTTACTACTGAAAGTGGTTATGTCTATCTTAAAAATGTTAACTATACTTGTAATACATCAGGTGATGGAATTCAAGCAGATACTGTTATCTATATAAATGGTGGAACCTATAACATTAAAACCAATGGTGTCTTTGTTACTAAAGATATGATGGCTGAATATGATTTAACTACTGATGACTTCCGTTATATCAAAAATGGTAATGAATATCAAAAAGTGGCTAGTGATTATTTTGGAAGAAACACTACCATGTATGCTCTAGCTCAAGGATGTAAAGGCATCAAAGTTGGTGAAATAGAATATCCTGATCCTAATGATGATAGTAAAGAAATCGCTGTAACTAATGGTGATTATTCTATTATCATTGATGGAGGTACATTTACTATTGATAGCACTGATGATGCAATTCATGCTAACAGTGGTAATCTATCAATCAATGGTGGTACATTTACAATTACTACTCTTGATGATGCTTTGACTAGTGATAAACTAACAAAGATTACAAGTGGTACCATCAATATCTTAAAAAGTTATGAAGGTATTGAAGGTGGCTATGTTGAAATAAGTGGTGGCGATATCAATCTAGTGTCACAAGATGATGGAATCAATGCTGCTAGTGATGATAATAGTGTTACTGAACATATCATTATCAGTGGTGGTAAGGTTTGTGTTGATGCTAGTGGTGATGGAATTGATTCAAATGGAACCATTTTGATTTCTGGTGGTGAAGTATATGTAGCAGGACCTACTGCTAACATGGATTGTTCAATTGATTCTGATAAAGGTACTGTTGTAAATGGTGGTTATCTATTTGCTGTAGGATCACTTGGAATGGTTGAAACACCTGCTAGCAATTCAAGTCAATATGTCGTATCATTTGCTTTAAATAAAACAATTGCAGCTGGTACAAACATTTCTTTAACTGATAAAGATGGCAATGCTATCTTTAGTTTCAAGACACCTAAACAATGTCAATCAGTTATTATTTCTTGTCCTGAACTAACACTTGGAAATAAATATCAAATCTATGGTGGTGATAGTAGTTTATGTGAATTCACCATTAGTCAAATCATAACTACTGTTGGTTCATCTGGTGGTATTGGTAATCCTGGTGGTGGTCCTGGTGGACCTGGCGGTTTTGGACCTGGTGGAAGATAAAAAGAGTATTATAAAAGTTTGCCTTATGTTATATAATTCATGTAGAATAATGTGAACCATAAATGTTCTACCACAAAAACGTCTCCGGGTTCGATTCCCTGAGCGTTTTTTTGTATAAAAACGCAAAAAAACTGTGAAACCACATTTTTAAAAACTTGGTTTTTCACAGTCACTTTTTTAGTATTCTTTGATTAACCAATCAATGATGTTTAGATGAATAATTCCATCTCTTGACATATTAAATTTATCAAGACTTAAGACATATTTAGGATAACTATCATCAATGCTTGAAAATGGTTTGAATTCACGATTTATTATGTCTTCATCTAATAACAGATAACATACTTGATAATATTCTTTCTTACCATCTTTTAAGGCTATAAAATCAATTTCACCATTCTTTAGATTACCTATTGTAACACTATAGCCTCGTGAAACTAATTCATTATAAACAATGTTTTCTAAATATGCTCCTAGTTGTTTTCTTTTAGAGTCATCTATCATTTTAATAAAACCTAAATCAGTTAGATAATATTTATATTTACCATTTAGGATTCTTTTACCTCTGATATCATAACGATTAACTTTATTTATTAGATGTGCTTTGCACATGTATTCTAAATAATTATAGATGGTCTTTTTGCTAACCTCTTTAATATCAGTGCTTTCAAAATATTTAGTTAAACTATCTGCCGAAAAGGTTTGAGCTGGTGTTGTCATAATATATTCAGTAACTCTATTAAATAAATCGATGTCTTTTACTTTAAATCTAGTAACAATGTCTTTTATTATAATTGAATTGTAGACATCTAATAGATAAGTTCTTATTTCTGTTTCTGAATTAAGACTAAATCTTTGAGGTAATCCTCCCCAAGTAAGATAATCATCAAATTGCTCATCTAATTTATATTTATCTAGTTCATAATGTTTAAATTCACAGACTTCTTTAAATGAAAATGGTGATATTTTAAAACTTACATATCTACCAGCTAATAAAGTGGCTAATTCACCTGATAATAGATCACTGTTAGAACCTGTGATAAAGATAGATATCTTATCTTGATATTTAGCTTTATAAGAATTAATTGTTTTTTCAAAATTCTTAACATTTTGAATTTCATCGATGAACAAATAATACTTATCATTGTTTACTATTTTCTTATTTATATATTCATATAGGTCACGATATGTTTTGATATCAAAATATTCAGGAAACTCAAGATTAATATAAATTATATTAGATTCTTTAACACCTGATTTTATGATTTCATCCATGATTTGTCTTAAGATTGTTGATTTGCCACATCTTCTAATTCCGGTTATAACTTTGATTAAATCAACATCATAAAATGGTCTAATTCTTTTTAAATATGTTTCTCTGATAACCATTTTTATCACTTCCCATATTTATTATATGCTTTTAATGTTCTTGTGTCAATTTTGTGTTGTGTGGGAAACAAAATTGTTGTTTTTGTTAATTTTGTACTCTACAGGAAACAAAATTGATATAAAAATTACGCCTCATGCTACCAAACATTGAGGCGTAATGACTAATTTATAAATCTAAGCTATTTTGATTCAACAAGAATTCTTCTAAAGAAATAATTAATATCCCCTTGTTGTCAGTATAACTTATCAATGGTTTATTGATAACCATTATCTTTTTAAATGAGTTAGGTATAGCTAATAGGGCATTGTATTCATTATTTAGATGATTACCGTTAGGTATATCATCCATAATTTGATTATAGTATTCTTTGCTCGCCCTTCTTGCTATGAAGTCTACTTCTTGTTGAACATAGACATATTTACCTTCTTTATTCTTCTTTCGTTGTTCAAAAAAGCCCACATCAACACGATAACCTCTGGTTTTTAGTTCATTATATACAGCATTTTCAATTAGAAACCCTTGATTAGGTTCACGAAAGTTGATACGAACATTTCTAAGGCCAACATCTTGACAATAATACTTAGATGGAGTGTTTAGATAACTCATACCTTTGATATTATATCGTTGTGCTTTATCAAATAAGAAAGCATCTGTGATACCTTCAAAGAAAGAATTAATTGTTCTACTATCTATTTTTATTTGTCTGTTACTTTCTAGATAATGTTTCATATTCAGCGGATTAGTTAAGTTACCAGTTACTGAACATAACGCATCAACAGTTGCGGATAGTTTATCAACTAAGTTGGTGTTAATGTTTCTTTTGATATCATCGATATATACTTTCTTCATGAGTCTATCTAGATATTGTTCTTTAGCTAAATCTGATTCTTCTTCAAATAGGCCCGGCATTCCACCATAAGTTAGATATTCTTGTAAAGCAAATCTTTTATCCTTTTTATAAGCATTGTAGTATTCAGAAAACGATAATGGTCTAACATTGATTTCAGTTCCTCGATCTTTGAATTCATCATTGATATCTTTTGATAGAAATCTAGAATTACTACCAGTGATATAAATATCATAGTTTTCATGCTTATTTAACGAATTGATGGCTCTAACAAAATCAGTAGCTAATTGCACTTCATCAATAAAAATATAATATTGTAAGTGATTATCTGTTGCAATGCTTTCAACATATTCTCTCAGTTTGTTTTTTTCTAATAAAGCATCATTCTTTTCATCATCTAGTTCAATTATTATGATTTGGTTTTCTTTAACACCATCATTTAACAAATAATCTTTATACAACTTAGTTAGCAAATATGATTTACCACTTCTTCTAAGTCCTGTTATGATTTTTATTTTTGATGAGTGTCTTTTAAGGATTAATTGATTGAGATAATAATCACGTTGTATCATATATTATCATCCTTTCCAAAAAAACTGCAATTTTACAGTTTTTTGCGATTTCATTATGACATTAATGGTTTAAGGGTTCAATAATTAACTTATGATTAGTTCCTTAAAAACATAATAATTGCAACGTTTTAACTTACTTATAAAAATGAATTTTAAGTTTCATGAAGTAAGTATAATTTACTCACAAAAAGATTATTTTTTTGATTATTTTATTTTAGGGGTTTCATATCAAGTTTTGCTTGTTTTCTAACTTCTTTAGCCGTTTTAACATTTCCATTTGAATATTCTTGCATTCCATTTTCCATTATAGTATTGAATTCTTGTTCTGATAATGAATTCAAAGCCAACGGTTTGTTTGCTGGTAGTTTTACTTCAAATGGTAAACCTTTATTCAATACTACTTGATGCAAAAACATTCCAACTGCATTTGACATTGAAAGTCCTAGTTCTTTGAAAATGGTTTCTGCCCGTTCCTTTATTTGTAATAATCACATTTTCAGTTTTTGCCACGATAACATTTCCTTTTAATTTATTATATGTCTTTGACGTTATTATTATAGTATTGCTTCTTACTAACATATAGCAATACTTTTTTGAAATTTGTAAATTGAAAAGTAAATTCCGGTTTCATACAAAAATTCTAGATTTTATCGGAAAAACTAAGATCTTATATGATGACTATAAAGCTAAATATGAAGAAAGTTCTTTCTTGTTTGATGCTGATAAATAAGATTTAAGTTATAACAAAAAAAGACAAGGAATTAGTTGATATCTCAAAAAAGAAAAATCTAAAATTAGAAATAGTAAAGCGAGCACTTAAATAAATGAACAAAAATCGTCTTAGAAAAAAATCTCTATATTCAATAGACAACCGCATATTTTTTCTTGTTTCGTTGTCTGTTTATTTGCACATTTTTGTTCAAATAGTATTTATTTTGTCTCAAAAATGTTATACTTTTTAAGTAAGTACATAACTTAAGGAGTGAAAACATGCTAATATATCAAAATACCAAAGGTGGCTTTGTAAATGATGTTAGAGATGGCTTCATCGCAACTAAGATACAAAAAGAATTTGAACTACACCACCTCAATCATTCTAATGATGCTGAATATCGGGCGTGGGCTAATTCACTTCAATATATGCGTAACGTCTTAGATGATAATGATATTTCAAATGAATGTAGATTGGCTATTGAATATCAAATTCCATTAACAGCTAAAAGAATTGATTTTCTTATTGCTGGCATGGATGAAAAAGACAATAACAATATCGTTGTTATTGAATTGAAGCAATGGGAAAACTCTGAACCAACTCAAAGAGAAGATGTGGTTAAAACTTTTGTGGCCGGTGCTAATAGAGCAGTTTGTCATCCTTCTTATCAAGCTTATAGTTATGCAAAAATTGTAGAAAACTTCAACGAAGATGTTTATAAAGAACACATCACATTGAAGCCGTGTGCCTATCTTCATAATTATCGTGAAGAAAATCGTAAAAATATTGATAACGATTTATATCATAATGCTATTCAATTAGCACCCATTTTTCTTGAAAATGATTTAGTGAAGCTTAGAAACTTTATAAAAACATATATTAAGAAAAAAGGAAATACCGATCTCTTAATGAAAATAGAAAACGGAAAACTTAAACCAGCCAAAGCATTACAAGATGCTTTAGCATCAATGCTAGATGGAAACAAAGAATTCTATCTAATAGATGAACAAAAAGTGGCCTATGAAACTGTTAAGAAACTTGTTGAAAAATCATTATCCAAAATTAATCAAATAAATAGTGAAAATACTAAATACACCATTATTATTGAAGGTGGACCTGGAACTGGTAAATCGGTTGTAGCAATTCAATTATTATGTGATTTAACTCAAAAAGGTTATGCTGTAAATTATGTTACTAAAAATGCAGCACCTAGAAATGTCTATTTTGAAAAACTAAGACAAAACAATTATAAATGGAATTATATTAAAAACTTATTCAAAGGTTCTGGTTCTTTTATTGGTGTTCCTAATAATTATTTTGATTGTTTGATTGCAGATGAAGCACATCGATTAACTGATAAATCAGGACAATTTCATCACTTAGGTGAAAATCAAATAAAAGAAATTATTCATGCTTCTAAAGTGTCTGTGTTTTTAATTGATGAAGATCAAAAAGTAACTACAATGGATATTGGTTCAATTGACCTAATAAAAAAATATGCAAAAGAAGAAAATAGTATCGTTTATTGTGGTAATGAAATCAATCTAGTATCACAATTTAGATGTAATGGCAGCGATGGTTATTTAGCTTTTCTAGATAACTTATTAGGAATAAGAAAAACCGCAAATCTCACATTCGATATGGATTATGATATAAGACTATTTTCTAATCCAGTATTGATGAAGCAAGAATTAGCTAAAAAAAATCAGATAAATAACAAATCTAGAATGCTTGCTGGTTATTGTTATAACTGGATTAGCAAAAATAATAGATATGATGATATCTATGATATTTGTTTAGAAAACGATTTCAAAGCTAAATGGAATTTTTCTAACACGAATACTTGGGCTATTGATAAAGAATCATTTGATCAAATTGGTTGTATTCATACTTCTCAAGGATTAGAGTTTGATTATTGTGGTGTTATCATTGGCAAAGATTTAATCTATCGTGATGGTAAAGTTATAAGCGATTTTACTAAAAGAGCTAAAACAGATTCATCTTTAAAAGGTATCAAATCTTCTAAAAACTATGAATTAGCCGATAGAATCATCAAAAACACTTATCGTACTTTATTATCTAGAGGACAAAAGGGTTGCTATATTTATTGTGAAGATAAACCTTTGTTGAATTATATTTCACAAATGTTAAATATTAAAATAGAACAATGAAAATAGGGATGTCAAAAGCATTCCTATTTTTGTATAATGTTTTTAACCAAACCGACTCATAACCATTGATTTTTTTACATTATTACGAGTCCAAATAGTTAAAAGGTAATAATATATGATTAAAAAAATTCCATATATATTTACTAAACAAGATATTATCAATAGTTTTAATAATGATATTCAATATGATAACTGGATAGCAAACAAAATAAGATCAAACAAAATTGCTAAAGTAAGAAAAGGACTTTATGTTCTTTTGGATGTTACAGGTCTTCCTCTAGTATCAAAGTTTGAAATTGCTAGTAAGATATCTAACGATTCTTATCTTTGTTATCATGCTGCCATAGAATATTATGGCAAAGCAAATCAAGTATATCACACCCTTACAGTTGCAAGTACAAGTCGTTTCAATGACTTTACTTTCCAAGGTATCGATTATATTAGAAAACCATCAAAGATTGATTGTGGTATTGAAAAACATTTTGGTGTTCGTGTTACTAGTCTAGAAAGAACCATCATAGATTGCATTAACGACCTTGATGAGTGTGGTGGTATTGATGAACTACTAGAAGCACTTGAACAAATAAAACTCCTAGATGAAAATAAATTACTTGAAACACTTAATGCTTATAATTATGTTCTTCTATATCAAAAGACAGGATATATCTTACAATATTATCAAGAACAACTAGGACTTAGTGATGCATTCTTTGATGAGTGTAAGAAACATTTAACAAATCAAGTAAAGTATTTCTTAAAAGATGAATTTGATGATATAGAATACAATTCTAATTGGAAGCTAATGGCAACAAAGAACCTAATTTCACATTTAAAACAAGGTTATTAATATCTCTAAGCATACATATTAAAGTTAAATCTTTTATCGCTATTATCTTTCTTGATTAGCTTTAAATCTCCAAAAGCTAAAACAACATATTTTCTAATCAGTGATATGAAATAATAACAAGCAATAGAAGGAATCTCGTGACTTAAATAAGTAGGTATAGAATCTATAAGTACCTTATTTAGTTTTTCTATGATTCTATCTTTTTCTTGTTTAACTATGTTTAGTTTCTCATTATATGGGAGGAAATATTTATCGATTTGTTTTACCTTATCATTATCTATCAATAGAAAACTATTATTTTCTAGATAAGCATATCTTTGGTTTATTAATTCGTGTATTTTATATTCGTTTTCCTTACTTATCTTAGAATAACATATTCAATACTTTCAAAAAGTATATTATTACCTGTAACACAGTGAATATATCCAATAGTTTGTTATCACAGTGCTTAATGCAATAAAAGAATACTTTATTATATTGATTTAGTAATTCTTGTATTAACTCTTCTCGAGTATGCATTTATTTTTCCTACTACACCTATATAGTGGATATTTATTTAAAATGTCTTATGCAAAAATAAAAATTTTTTTCTGATAAAAGCATAAAAATATATCAATAATAAATCATTTAAATTTTATGTTTATTTTAAAAAAGTTTCATAAAACAAAATTTAACAAATTTGTCAATAAAAGCGATAATTTTATAATTTTTTTGATAACATCTCGAAACTTTTTTGATACAAAACTGATACAAATAAGCATTATAGCACTATTTTGATACCTTTTTAAGAAAAAAGCCTCTATTAAAAGAGACTAAATTAATAATAATATGAAACAAAAATAAACGTTTCTATCTACATTTTTGAACATTTTATGAAATTATATTGATACTATTTTGAAACTTTTTTGAACAATTTTTAGTTCTTTTTTAGAATTATACTTAAAACTTCTGATAATTTGGTTGCATCCGACAAATTATTATATCTTCCAAAACTAACTCTAATAGTTCCATAAGCATATTTTTTATCTACTTTTATAACATTTATAACATGTGATATTTTTGTTTCAACACTATCACAAGCTGCACCGGTAGAAACAATAAATCCTCTCAAATCTAGGTTATGCATAATTTGTTCTCCGTTTGCACCTTTTATTGAAATGTTCACTAATCCAGGTAGATGCTCTTTTGCACCATTTCTTATAAAATCGATTTTTTGTTTTTCCAATTCTTTTATAAATAATGATTCCATATCAAACAATTTTTTTTGCATTGTCCTTAATGAAAATATATTATTTTGTAAAGCAATAGACATTCCAATAATTGCTTGCACATTTTCTGTGCCCGCTCTACGTCTTTGCTCTTGCTTGCCTCCATCTATTAATGGTCTAATTGGTGTATCATTTTTTATATACAAAAAACCAATTCCTTTTGGGCCATTAAATTTATGTGCAGATGCTGATAAATAATCCACATTCAAATCTTTTACATCAACATTAATGTGTCCAACAGCTTGAACAGCATCGGTATGAAAAAAACAATTATGTTCATGTGCTATCTTAGCAAGTTTTTTTATTGGTTCAATTGTTCCAATTTCATTGTTGGCCATCATTATTGAAACCAAAACCTCCGTTTTACACGAACATTTTTGAGATAAAACATCATCTAACTGTTTTTCATCAACCAATCCGTTATTATCTACATCCAAATAAATTGTTTCGAAGCCGCTTGCTTTACAAGCATTTAAAATAGCATGATGCTCAATTTTTGTAGTTACGATCAGTTTCTTTTTTTTATTAGAATTGCCAAAACATTTGATAACCCAATTATCACTTTCGCTTCCTCCGGATGTAAAGTAAATTTCTGATTCATCTGCATTAATACAATTTGCGATAATTTTTCTTGCTTGGTTTAATGCGTTTTTTTGAGAACGAGAAAAGGAATATGGCTGTGAAACATTTGCATATTCTTCTAAAAAATGTTTATACATTGCATCTAATGCTTCTGAATCTAGTTTAGTTGTCGCAGCATTATCTAAATATACAATTTCTTTCATTTAAATAGTTCGCACCCTTCTTCTTTGAACTCTTCGATTTTTTCTAATAGTTCATCTGTAGTTGTATCAAAATAATTTGCCATGCAATCTATACAATAAAAATTACTGGTTTCTTTCCCAAACAATTTTTTATTTAAAGCAATGATATCTTTATCAAGGTTTTCTTTAAAACAAGAAACACAATTAATTTTTTGCTTACTCATATTCTTTGATTACCTTTAAATCGGGTATATCCTTTCCTTTATATTCTTTATCAATTAGTGCTTGTTGAATGCGAACAATTGTTCTCATTTTTATGGCGGGATTTAAACAGTATTGTTCAAAATCTTCTGCAGAAATATCTACTACACTTCTAACGTTTGGAAATAGCAATTTCATATACGCTGTTGATAAACGCTTTATAGCTTCAGTATCTCTTGTGTCAGCTCTTTCTGGAACACTCACAATTCTATCAACTATTGTTCTATAAGATGTGTCATCTCTTAAGGCATGTAATATTGAACAAAAATATTCAGAATTTAACGCCCAACCATTTATTTTTAAGCCGTCATTCATTCTTGGGATATCCCACCCTTTAATAAATCCATGAATTCTGTCTAATAAAGCTGTTTCTTTAAATAATGGAGGCAATTCATCAAGCATATATATTTTTTCATTCATTTTATCTTGTGAAATATTTCCTAGAAAAACTATGCTCGCATCCGCTTCGCCTTCAAAGCCATTACAATTAAATGTCCCATATTCCATATATCCTTGTAAAATAGATCTCATTTCGTTATCATCGTTAAATTTAACTAGTTTGATTTCATCAATAGCAACAAAATCGTTTCCTTGAATAAATCCATATCTCCTAGAAACATTGTCATAGAACATTTTTGAACGAGAAACTTTTCCACCATCAACAAGCATTCCGTATTTACTTACATGGCCAAATAAATATGATTTACCAGTCCCTTTAGGGGCCAATTCGATTATGTTTAATTTCTTTTCAATAAACGGCAATAGTCTTGTTAAAACCGTCAATTTTTGTTCTTCGGTTTCATAACCATCTGCGTTATAGTCTACAGCCCCCAAGAGTAAATCTATCCATTCTCTGGTGTTAAATTCATTTCTAACATCTTTGTAGTAATCTAAATTGATAATATATGGACAAAAGTTTTTGAATGAACAAAGTTTAATTTTCCCTTTGTTTTTTCTTTTGGCTTTATTTTCTTCAAAAAACATATCATAATCGTCAGGATATTTATAACCAAGTTCAACTATTCCCCAAACATCTCGTGCGCTTTTTAGTTCTTCTTTGTATTCTTCCCAAACACTTGGTTCGATTATCGTCTCTTTATTACTTAATCCAAAATCGGGTAAAGAAAAAGACACCTCTTGAGAAGCAATACTAATATCGACAGTTATTCTGGCTAAGAATTTTAATTTTTCACCCCCAATAACTATTCTTTCTTTTATATCAATCCAATCTTCTTTTTTAGGAATTCTTTCTTTAATGAACAAGTTCATTTTCTCATAATCTATGTTTCCTTCATCGTCTTGATACATTTTTATAAGATAGTCTCTAAGAAACGAAGGCAAATTAATGCTCGAAAAAAAACTGGCTTTTTTGTTATCTTTATAGACAACCATATCATTAAAATAATCTCTTAATTTTTCAACCATTTTGTGCCCTCCTTAAAACAACTCATTTTGTTGAGCCGCTTTGCTTTCAAGTTTGAATTGGTTTCCTTCCGAACGAAGTCCGTTTTTATCCCACACCTCAAAATTGTATATTCCAGGTTTCTTAATATCCAAAGCCACAGCAAATGTTAGATTATTTTCTATTTGTGCAGGATAAGATTTTCCGTTAATTTTAATTCTTACATCGTTTAATTTTTTACTACTAACAAAACGCAAGATACATGGTTTGTTAATAGCAAATTCAACGTTTCCTAATACAGTTATAGTAACACTTGTATCTTTTTGAGATATTTCAATAATTGGAACCATAACTTCTTCTAATGTGGCTCCGCCATGCATTTCTACTTTTCCAGTTCTACCACCTTTTATGGTGTTGTAATCTGCTAATATTAAATAGCCGTTCTCTTTTATAGCGTTTGAAATGTTTGGAGTCTCTTCAGTACACTTGCATGCTCTACCGCCAAACTCTCCAGAAGAATCAAGATTTTCGTGTATCATGTCTTTCTTATTTAAAAACGCAAGTCTCGTTGCACCGTGGTCAGAAACGATAATTCCTTTTTTTATTTTTTGTGAGTTAATATCTCTTTGAATATTTTCTAAACATTTATCAATTATTTTTAGTTCTTCAACTATATGGATAGGGCATTCATTTTTTTCAAAATCATAATCATTCTTACCGTCGTGTTTTAGGGTGTCGAGTTCTTTTTCGTCTTTTACTCTGACGCCTTTATTTTTGAAATATTCTTTGAATTCTGTGTTATACACTGTGATTGATGGCAAATTTGCTTGGCAAACATGAATTTTACAAGAAAATCCAACATTTTTGCATTTTTGTTCAATGTAACTCAAAAATTCAACACCTAACGCATCAACAAAATACACATCAGAATCTTCGCAATCTATGTCTTCTATTTCTTGCGTCCTATATTTCAAATATTTTCTAAACGATCTTTCTTTTGCTTCCGCATCTACCATATTTTTAAATTCTTGAGTTAATTGATTGGTAACTTTTAAATATTTATATTCATCAAAATATTTAGTATAAAAATCATTTTCAAAGTTATATTTTGATAAATAATAATATAAATCTGGATAAACATATTCTAATGCGTTTAATAATTTACTTTTTGGATAATCTTTCCAAAATTTATCAATTGTTGTTATAATTTTCTTTTTTTCTACATCGGTATTATCTGTTAAATAATATATTGCGTTTTCTTTTTTTAATTCAGATGCTATCTCGCAATATGTAATTAATTTTGAATCATCCGCTATTTCTCTAACAACTTTTTTCCTGTCTTCATATTTTTCTCTGAAATCTTGGCTATAATAATCAATCTTTAATAGCAATTCATAAATGTTTTTTATGAAATCAGAATTGTTTTTTGATTTTACAACAGCTTCATCTACTGCCCAATTTTGAGTTTTAATATTGTTTAATTTCAAACGAATAAACAATAGCCATTTGCGATAATTATTATATTCTTTTTTCCATTTTGAAAATTCGCCTACAATATCGTTTGATGAAAATGTTGAACTAAGTTCTTTTTCTATTGTACTATTTTCTACTTTTTTCAATAATTTATTCCACATTTCATCATCACCATAAGATTCATCTAATTGCTTTGCGATTTCATCTTTTAAACACAAAATTCCAAATGGATTTGCACATTCTTTTATCTCTATTATAGAATTTGGAAAATCATCTACATGTAAATTTGTAGAAACATATATTTTTAATGATTCTGTCTTTTCTATTTGAATTAGAGCTTTTGATATACCTATTACAATGTTTGAGACGCTATTTTTATATTTTTCCGGGATAATAACCAGCGATGATATTTTGGTTGGCTTTTCACTTTCAATAACAACACTTTTATGTCTATATTTTACATTTTCTTCTTTGAAAAAATGCTCGCATAAATGCGTAACAAAAACAAATTTTGTTCTATAAGCTTTGCTTAACATTGTATGTAATTTTTCTTTTAATTCTTCTTTGCCATATAATTTTAAAAGCGTGCCATATCCATACACAAAACAGCAACCTGTTTCATTATAATCTTCTAATTTTTGATAAATTGTAGATATTTTTGGTAACGCATCGCTATTATTACATAAATCAAACACATTGATAGAACCAATACTCCCATACTCCGTTTGAATCTTTTTTAAATCATCAATCGTTTGAACATCAACAATTAATGGTTGATTATCGTTTCCTTCCAAATATGATTTTATTAAATCAAAAACTCTTTCCAAATTGTTTGACATTTTACTTCTCCCGCTTTTTTATTTTATAAATTTCAATTCCTACACTCTTACTTTCTTTTATAAGTTTTTTAACTACGTTTCTTAATTCTTCATTTGACATCTTATCTATTGTATTATCAATGTTATCACTAATTTTTGCATATTGAGCAAATGCATAATCATCTATGATTTTTTCAATAACACTATTTCCAAGCCAATAATATGGATGAATTGTGCCACAAGTTGTTGCTTTAATACGATTTTTAACAGTTGAAACATCGTCTACTAACACCGAATTTTGCTTTAACATTTTATCTTTAAAGGCCTTATCTTTTACTTCGCTATCATTAAAATTAGCAAAATAATTAATACTTGATAAATAATTAAGGGCCCATGTTAAATCATCGTCTTTGCTTTGTTCGTTAAACGCAGCAAATGCTTTTCTTGCGTTTTCTTGTTCGTCATCAGGAACAACACATAAAATTGGCATTGAGTTTATGTTTGACCAATCCATCGGATCGGTGGTTTTTGTCTTATCTTTCCACAAATTTATCAAACTATTTCTAACAGAGCTTGCTTTATAATCATTAACACAATCGATAAGATTCTTTATAAAATCAGTTGTAGTCAAAGTAAAAACATCATTTAAATTATAAGAAATTTTTGTTATGTCTTCATATGTTAAACCGTTTAAATGATTACCAAAAGTTCTTTTTAATTGCTCTGTTTGGTGTTCTATAAAATCGCCAAAATTAGTTTCATTAACTTTTAAAAGATTCAATAATTGTTTTTCTTCAAAAGTTTCTAAATCCATTGATTTACTAATTTTATATAAAATTTCTAGCAAAGACGATAACGAACTATCGACTTCGTTTTTTATTGCTTGATATGGCACTTTAATTTGCTTACATTTTTCAAACCATGCTTTTAAACATTCTTTATATGATGTGGATTTTGAACCGGGTAACATTTTGTTGCTTTCTGCTACAATTTCATATTCTATAATTAATTCATCAATTTTAGTATTGACTGTGTCTTTACTCCACACCCAATTTGATTCTTTAGTAAATTTATTTTTTATCTCGTTTATATAATTGCCAGTATTATTTATTTCGTTTACTAATTTTGCTAACGCTCCATCTTGATATGTTTCTAAATATTTTTTCATTCCTTTTTCACAATTGGAAGAAGTTAATATTCTCTCAAATTCTTGTTTCAAGTCAGAATCATTAAGACAAAGCTCGCCAATATCTTTTGCGATTTCTGGTTCAGAACGGTCTGAGGTTGCGTTGAAATTGTTTATAAAATCAACATATAAATCTATTAATTTTATAACCGATTCTTTTTTTGAGCCAATTTCAGAATCATCAAGATACTTTAATGTCCAAATTGGAAATCCCAATTTATTTGTGATTTGTTCTCTTATCCTTGTTCTTGTTTCTTCTATATTTGCACACTTTGATTCATCTATGTTGAACGCAAAAGCGGTTGCTTTATTAAATTCTTTTTGCTCTTTTGACATTGCAACTATAAATTCATCTTTATAATTGGATTGTGGATTTTGTTGATGTTTAATAACTCTATCAATCATTTCTTTTAATCGATCAACACTCATTGGGGATGTACTAAGATCATCTGTATAATAGTACATTTCAGAGGCATATTCTCGTAAAATAAACCCTAATATAAAAGCAGACATATTGCATGGAGCAAATCCATATGGTGCTTCTTCCAAAACATCATAAATATCTTTAATTGAAACCCTGGCTTCGTTTGAGTCTAATTTCGTTTTAATTACATTTTCTACAGCAATTTTATATTTTGAAAGCAATTCGTTTTTATTTACTTCCCAGTATCTATCTTCATTCCAAACACCAGCGAATTGGTTTTCTAATTTTGTATTAACGTTTGATACTTTAAATGTTCCTCTTAAATCTTTTGTGATTCCACATTCCGCACCCATTTTTGTATTGTTTGCTTCATACATGGTATCAATTACATTTATTTTTGTTTCATATCCGTCTGGGAAATATACTCTATCAAACTCTTTTGCTTTACTTATAACATCTTCTTCACTATAGCAAATAGTTCCATTTATATCTTTGCAACTATACACTGTCGCATTTTTTATTTCGTTTTTCCATTTAGCTAGTTCTTCTTGTGCATTATTTGCATAAGTTTTTGCTTGATCATAATCTTGATTTCTATAATAATTGCTGTTTGCCATGTACTCAATATATTTATTGTACGCTTCATCTCGCATATAATTTTCAGAATAATCAATAAACAATATTCTTTCACAGGTCTCATTTAACAATTTTTTAATTTCAATTTTAATTTTGTCGCTTTCTTCTTTTGTTCTTGCAAAAGTATATAATGCAAAAAGCTTATTTGGGTGGTTTTCTACTGCTTTTTTAACGTTATTAATGTTTGTTTTTAAATTATCAAGCGCTGAAAGATTAACAGCATATCTTAGTGATAAATATTTAGGTAACGCAAATTTCTTTTCAAAACCGCCTTCTTCTATTAATTTTGATGTAATTAAATTTTTTTCCAAAGTTTCTTTAGCTTCTTCTATTTTTTCTTGATTGCCACCAGCTATTAATGCCGAATATGCTTTTTCTCCGTTTCCTAATAGTTTTTCAAAAATAATATTTTGTTTAACTAAACTATCAACAAAGCTTTGGCAATTGTTTTTGGTAATTCCAGTTCCTTCAAAAGCAAGAGCGATATTATTTGGAGTTGGAATAAACAACGATACATTATCTCTAACGCTTTCGCTAATAGCTTGTAATAAAAGTATTGTCTTCAAGATTTTTTGTTGTTTAGAATCTAAATTAAATGATTTTGTTTTGTGATAGGCTTCTAAAATTGTTCTTGTTTTTATAGACAATTGATCTTTACCTTTTTCATAAAAGAAATCCCATAAACCATCTACTGTTAGAAAGGCGTTTTCATCATCGTCTGGTCCATATTCTTCAATATACCATCTAAAGCCTTTTACATCCGTTCCTCTATCGTTTTTAATAAAATCAAACATGCTTCGTTGGTTAGAATCAAACGCTGCAGCAATATTTTTTAAAACCAATGCTGCATAAGGGTGAATCGGTAAAACACCTTTTAATTCTTTGTCAGCAATTTTTGCAACCGCAGATATTTTATTTCTTGGTTCAGATGTTAAATCGCATAAATCTTTTTCAATATCTTCCCACTCTTTTAGAAGATTTTTATCTTCTGTCTTTTTCATGGCGTGTTCTATCAAAATAAAAGCCATGTTATCTGGAAGTTCGATTTGACAATGTGGAGCTATGAATCTACCATTTATTTTTTTTCTAACTGATTCTTCATCATTGCTTAAATTCTTTTCAAAAAAAATGCTTGACTTGTGAGTAACAATAATGAAATAAAATGGGTTACTTTCGCTTATTTCTGCTAAATATTGAAAACCAGATAAATTTCCTCCGTTGAAATCAAAATAATCGGAAAATTCATCCCATATAAAAACAATGGCACTTAAATTGTTTTTCTTAATAACATCTACTATCCAACTTCTTAGTGTTTCTTTTGTTAACACAAAAGTATTGATGCCTTTTTTAGCGCCAAATTCAGAAACTTTTTTCATCGTTTCTTGTATTGCTTGTTCATCCGTCATAGTTTTAAGGTCGCATAAAATATCGTCTGCGGTTTCGTTTATGAACTTACCTCTAAATTCGGGTTCTTTAATAATTGCATCAAAATAGGTTTTGTTATTTCCGTTAGATAGCCATTCTATAATTCCATCTTTTGTTCCGTGAATTCCGAATTCATATCCTTTTTCTTTAAGAGCATTGATGATACTATTTTGAACACAAATCATTAAATCTCTATCTTCCCTAATATCTGAAGAACCATATCTATGAACGGTTAATATTTTCTTGTCTTGATTTTTTAATTGATAAAAATCGTTATATAAATCTTTTGATAATTCTTTTTCATATTTATCAAAGTATTCTTTTAATTCTGTGTTATTACAATCCAGTAATTTTTTTAATGTTAAAACCGCGTGGGATTTTCCTGTACCATACGATCCTTCAACCCATATTGATAATTTTTGTTTTCTATTTAAAACATCTTTTACATTTTGCAACAATTTTTTAAAAGATTCGTGGGGATAAAAATCTTTCCATACATCTTTTTGATTTTTTATGATTTCTTCGTTGATTGCTGGATTAAAACTTTCATCAATTTGAAAATATTTAGAATATTTGTTACTACTCATAATTTACTCCTTCTTAAAACAATTCTAATACATCGTTAGCTGTTTTATCGTTTCTTAAATTTATGTTATCTAGACCCAAAGTGAATGATGCAGATATAAATTCAGGATAATTTATTGATAATCCTTGTAATATTTGCTCCATTGTTTCTCTATCAATGCCAAAAATTTCTGTTGGACTTATTCCTTCTGATTCGATTGAATAATCAAACAATCTAGTTAAAGAAAATTGATAAAAATCATCACTTTTTTCAGCAAATTTATATAACGCGTATAAAACAACTCTAGAATCTGGATTTTTCCATTTTGTTCTAAAAATTTCAGAATCGTTTTTGTCAATTTGATTAAAATTACCCATTCCTACATCTTTGAAGTTTAGTTTCAAAAATCTGGAA
This sequence comes from uncultured Bacilli bacterium, assembly GCA_947627355.1. Lineage (GTDB taxonomy): Bacteria > Bacillota_I > Bacilli_A > RFN20 > CAG-631 > Caccosoma. The sequence continues at coordinate 208,982 of CANQVX010000001.1, forward strand.
TATGCTCTATAAATATCGTTTGCCGCTCTTTCGTTTGCACAACCTTCATTTTCTAACAATTTTGAAATAACATATTGTTTATTAAACACTTCGTTGAAATTTATATTTTTAATATACCAATTTATTTCAGGAGTATAAGCCAAATTAACTAACATTAGTGCCCATGGAAGTTCGCTTTCTAGGCCATATTTATCAACAATCTCCATCGTTTTTGTTAGCTTGCCGTTTTCTAATAAATTAGCGTGTCTAAGAAATATCGAGAAAAATTCAACTTTTGGACCATTAATTGATGGTGATTCAAAGAATTTTTCTTTTTTCTTCATTAATTCTTCCATCCATTCTATTAGTGGCGCATGTGTAGAATAACAATTCAAACTTTTTGCTTTCATCTTTGTGTCTCCTTTTGGTAATTCTAATGATTTGTATATCAAACAGCCTCTATCAACTTTGTGACATTGCATACAATGCACACAATTGTTTGAAATTGAAACTTTACCGTTTTCCATTTTTATATAACCGTTATGACAATCTGCTTCACATTCTCTGCAACCAATACAACAAGCTGCTTTATGAAAAACATTCTTTAAAAATTTAACAAACACAGCATCTTTTTTGGCGGTTTCTACTGGTATGATTACATCATATCCGTTTTCTTTTTCCTTTAATTCAAATGAGCGAACGTTTCCTTTAAATACAATTTTAAATGGTGAACTTTCGTTAACTAAAACACCTATCGTTTTTATCCATTCTTTCCAATCGGTTTTTGGGTTAGTTACATGTAATATTATTTCTTCGTTGCTAGTTTCTTCTTTACAACCAACTCTAATATTAACATCCCTACCATTCATTCTTGCCCTCCATCCTGTGTTTTCTAAAAATTCGTTCAATCGTGCGTCAGAAGGAAATTTATCTTCATATGAATTTCTGATAATTGCTATATATTTATCATATTCTTCTCTATAACAGCTTCTTCTAAAAAATGAATTTTTTTCCGACACATTTGGACAAACCAAACATCCTGCACGGCTATTTCCTTTCTTATACGCTTCATTTAAAGGGAGGTTTTCAGAATAAATGTAGGTATATAATTCTGCACTATTCCATTCCAAAATTGGATTACAACTTAATTGTCCTTTATGTTTTTCTCCGACACCAATATAATCATAGTCACTTCGTGCAATGCTTTCAGCGGCTCTTACACCAACAAATGCCATACCGGTGAAATTTTGCTTTTTTGTAATTTCTCTTAAAAGCAAAATTTGGGGCGCGGTTTTATGAACGCTACAACACCATCTAGTAACTGATGATGGTGGACCAAATTGTTTCCAGGTATCAAGAGGGTTTAAATGAGAACATGATGTAATAAAATCGATGCCTTCCTTTTTACACATTTCTTTAATGGTTTCTATCAATTTATATGTGTCGGGAAATTCCATTCCTGTGTTGCCGAATAATACCTTAAATTCGTTATGTGGTATTGCTTTTCTAACAATGTCAAACGTTACAACGCTATCCTTGCCACCACTGAAAGCCACATAAAATATATCTACTTTTTTTCTATGTTTCATAAATATATCATAAATTTTTTTAATGGTATATTGCGTTAGTTGCAAAATGATGTTTTTGTTTTTTTCCACCATTTTTTTAATGTCAACAAATTTAAGTTTCTTATTACCGATTTCTGGCTTTTCAATGATTACAACTTCTGGTGCCTTGCACATTGTACCACCTTTAGTTTTTGCAACCAATCTGCCACGATAATAATAATTATTAGCCTCTGCCCACATGTATGGATAAGTATCGTCTTTTTCATAATTCCAATATTTATCCAAGCCTAATAGATCGAGCTCTTTATAATAAACTGGTCTGGGTTCTTTACTCATTGGCAATAGTGAATTATTGAGTAAAATACCTCCAGTTTCAACATCCCATTCATAGGAATACATTGTTTACATCCCCCTTTTTACTTGTTCAATTAATTCGTTGATGTTTTTCTTTTTCTTTGTTTTAGCAAATTGATTATTTAACAAAAATTCAAATACATCATTTTCGTTAAATAATTTATTTTCTTTGATAATTTCTCTAACCAAATCGTCAAATGATTGTATTTCCAAATTGTCTTTTTTTACAATTCCGCCAACAGGAGTATCTTTGCTAAAAGAATCGTGACAAAGCATATATTTATTGCTAAAATTGTACAAATAAATTTCTAAAATATATGTGTTCCAACTATAGCCACAAGATGGAAAGTCTAAAAAATTATAAATATCTTTTATAGAAATGAACTTTTTAGATGCAACAAATTTATCGATAGCTTCGTCGATTTTTGAAATGTTAAAATCTATCTTGTCATTTCTTACAAATTCATGTTCGTTTATTCTCACTGAATTTTCAAAAATGGTGTCCCATACAACATAGTTGCAATGAATATCTTTTTTAAATTCTTCTAGTTCATCAGAATTAAACCTTTCTCGTTCTTTGCAAAAATTAGCAAAAAGTTCTCGAATTCCTACACTTTCATCTTTTGGACCAATGATATCACCATTAAACGAAAATTTGTCTCCAAGCATTTTATTCATTACTTCCTTGTACCCTTTTGGTGTTATATCAGGATGGTTATTAGCAACCAAATCTTGCATGTCTTTTTCTATAAATTCATATAATTCTTTCCCTGATGAATGATCGTTTTCTCTTATGCGTTGATTTAAAAAGTTTTCAATCCTTGATAGTTGATCTTCATCAATAATAAATGATTCTACACAAAAATATGAACTTCCTCTTTTATTAACAATAAAATCTTTACTCCTTAGCATAGAAATGATAGTTTTTGGTTCAACACTCGGTAATTTTTCGAATATTTTTTCTTTATCGAGTGGCCCGCCGTTATTTTTAAAAATTTCAATCAACATTTCTTTTAATTCAATGTTGGTATCATTTTTTGATAAATATTCTTTTTCAAAATTATATTCATTTGCAAATACAAATTTTAAATATTTTGTTGTTATATCTTCATTAAAAATAGTTGGTATTTTATTTGTAAACTCGTTGTGTATAACACTATAAGAAAGAATTTGTTGATTTTCTAAACAATCATCAATATATTTTTTTATTTCTTGTTTTACTTCATCAGATACCATATTTTCAGGGTAAACTTTTTCTTCACAAACAATTCCAACTTGAGTTATTTTTTTTAAATAAGTTTTGTCATCATCATTAAATTCTTTATTATAAACCTCAGAATATTTTGTTTTGAATTTACGTTTTTGTAACCCGTTGTTATAAGCATATCCGCTATCATTAAAATATTCTTCAATTATTTTTTTATAATCATTTTGTGGAGTTTTTGCAATTTTGGAAAGATTTAAAAAATTATAATAAATTTTTAAGGTATATATCATTTGTTTGCGTTGTTTTTCATCAACAATTTTTTCATTATTTACACTATTTATCATTTTTTCAACTTCTTTTTTTGAAGAAATTGCTAATAAATTTGTGTCAAACTTTTGATTAATAATTTTTGTTTGATTAATGCAAACTTGAGCATATATTTCAGCGTTTGATGCTTTACCATCATCTTTGTGCTTTTCTTTATATTTTTGTAATACAAAATCATAAAACTCTTTTTCTTTTTTGTTCATTGAAAAAACAACAGGTTTATTTGCTTTAGCTCTCGCTTTTATCATGCCTTTTGCTTGCGCTAAAATTTTGTTGAATTCATCTTTATCTGTCTTATATATATTTACAACCCTTTCAAAAATGGTTGATATATGTCTTTCTGAATTATATCGATTTGGAAAAAACGCTTGAGATATATTTATCATTTGCATCTTTATTCCGTCTAAATTTCTATATTTGTTATCTATAGTTTTACCTTGGCTAATTGCCATTTGTCTTAACATATCAGACAAATTTTGAATTATTTTTTCTGTTTCAGATTTGCTAGATGATTCAGATTGCCAAAACGCCTCGATTAACAAAGCGGTTTCAAATTCATTCCAAATGGCTGGTTTTTTACTTGTCATATTTGTATCATTTTCTTTTTTTTGTTGATCAATTGATGTTATAAACTTTTTGCTGTCATATTCTTCTTTTGAAATATAAGAAAAAAACGGATGATTATCTTTTAGCAAGAAAGTGCTAGGCCTCATGTCAAAATTAACAGTAATATGCCAATCTTTTCTTGATAAGACTTGACCAAAACCAAATTTTTCGTGAAATATATATTCTTTTTTTAAGTTGTTGCTTTCTTCTTTTTTTAGCATTACCATTTCTTTATTTTGCTCAAAAAAAGAATCAACTTTATCTATTTTTTCGCATAATTTGTCATAATCTAAAGAACTTAATTCTACTATTCCAACTTCGTTTGCAAACTTTATCATCCCGTTTGGTGTGGCATAATAACGTAATCTTTCGTTATTCATTTTTACACCTATTATGGTTGTTCTAACATCTAAAAATATGTTGCTTTTTTGCTTTTTTGAGTATACAAAAATATTATAAAAAATCTCGGCATGATTTTTATCATGAAAAAATTTATTTATTTTTTCTTGTTCTTCTTTATATATAACTTCATCACTTTTATCTGTATTTTCTTTGTTAATTGTATCTTTGTTTGATTCGATTTGGTTGTCATTTGAAGAATTGTTATGCATTTTCAAAAAAATAGCATAATATTTCCCGTAAAGTTGTATAACTTTCCAATCTTTTTTTCTTTCTTTTTTAAATTTCTTTTCACTAATTAAATCATTTTTTAATTTTCTATATAATTCTTCATCATCAATATTCCAAATGTTGACATTAAAAAAAGACATAAAAGCGCTTTCCATTATGTTAGCTAATTGTTTCGAAGTAACATTTTTAATTTTATTCGACGATACCCAATTGATGAATAACGTTTTCCTGTCCATATTTTTTCTCCTAGAATTCAGTAAAAAATGCATTTATATGAATAAATATAAAATAAGCAAAACAAAATAAATAAACTTGTTAATGAAGACTTTTTATTTACTATTTTTTAAACTTTTTTATATTTATGTAATAAATATAACATAGCCCCCCCCCGGGTTTGTCAATGCTTTTATACCTACTCCGAGATTACACAGCAATTTTTTGAAATGATTTTTTGACAAAAATATTTCTTTTACTTAACAGTTTTTTGGTTTATTTTTGGTGCTTTTTTTGATTCTAATTTGAGACTTTTATATAATCTTTGATTATTTATCATTTTTGTCTTTTACATATTCAAGAAATGTTCTTTTTTTTGAATGCTCCTCTTTCATTTGTTTTTTTAATTCTAATCGATTCAAAATCATCATAAGATACATTTTTAACATCAAGAATCGCACGTAACACCTCTTCTAAGTCAGCTAGTTCTTCCACTTCACCACTTTCTAAATATTCTTGAAGTTCTTCTTGTAGTTTTTTATTTAATGCTTTTAGATATTCCACGGGTTGCATTGTTCTAGTAGAACATGTCTTACCATTATCCGACGCAATAATTTCAGGAATCCTATCTCTCACTAATTTGTTATATATTTTCATAGATATTGCCTTTCTATCGGTATTTTTTTATTTCTTTCTTTGATACATATCATAATATTCATCTAGATTCTTACCCTTGTAAGAAAAATAAGTAGGACCTGCAACAGTGTGTTTTCCGGTTAATATCTTGGCAAGTGTTGTCATATACATAACTTCGTTGTTATATTTAATCTTTCTATCATCTACAACATAACATTTAATGGTTTTATCATAGATATATTCTAGTTCTGATCCAACAGGAATCTTACATTTTGTAAACGAAAAAAGTTCTCCTCTTTCTCTTATTTCTTCTGCTAAAGCTTCTGCATGTTGTTCATCTTCATTTGGTTTTATTAATTTTAGTTTATCTTCCATGCCATTGATTTCAGCAATGGATTTTAACAATGCATACGCATCTTCTTTTGACATAGCATAGAATTCTCTTACTCTTTTCTTGCCATCAAAATTTTCAATCGCTCTTAAATCTGGATTAAGTTTGTCAATGATTTCATGAATCTTTTTATCTGATAATCTAGAACTCACTTCATATGTTGCATAGACTCTAAAAGCAAATGGAACACATTCGCTTCGATTAAGTTGTGCTAGTCTTTTATTAACATCATCAGCATAACCTATTTTTACATATTCTTTAAATGATGGGTTTGTCAAAATATAAATATAACCTGTTGTTTTTTCCATAAATACCACTCCGACAAAATTATAACTTTTTTTACATTAATAAACCATTATTATTTTATATTTGTATCAAAAAAGACTTAGTTTTGTACTAAATCTTTCTCATATTTGTTTCTTATTTAATAAACATTACCATATATAATGGAAAACATTTAAATTGTTTGTTTGAACAATTCACATTGTTCAAAGATAATTTAATGCCATAATCTAAATTGTGATTCCTTATAACATGATTAAAACTTATAGATTGAGTATTCCTTCCAAATTTTACTTCAATAGGAACAATCTTATTATCATAAAAGGTAACAAAATCTATTTCTAATTTACTATCTTTACGATAATAATAAACCGGCATATCATTAGCAATTAAATTTTCTACAATAACATTTTCAAATAAAGCCCCTTTAAATATACCTAAGTTGCCATTTAATATTTCTGATTGAATTCCAGATTCTTCATACATTGCTAGTAATAAACCTGTATCTACAAAATATAATTTGAAACTAGCTAAGTCTTTATAAGCCTTTAATGGCCTATCAAATGTTTTTAATCGATGTACTTTAGAAACTAAACCAGCATCTTCTAGCCAAGCAATACTTGAATAATAATAACGTCCACTACCATTAGGCTTTACATATTTAAATTGAAACTTTTTATTTTTTTTACTAAGTTGAGTTGGAATTGAATTAAAACAATCTTTAATTTTTTCTTTTAGGTTATTTGAAGCGTATTTAGTAACATCTTTTAGATATAAATCTAAGATATCTTTTTGTACTTGATAAACATTGCCAAAATCTTTTGTTTCGACAAATGTTTTAACGGCTTCTGGCATTCCACCAACAATGATATATTCAAGAAATAGTTTGTTTAATGTACTATGAATCAAAGGAAGTACTTCTTGTTCATTATCAAAGAATTCTTGGTATTTACTAATATCTTCTTTTGAATAATTATTAACCCATAAGAATTCTTCAAATGAAAAAGGTTTCATATATAATGTTCTTACATATCCTACAGGATATGAAGATACACTACTCATACTAACACCAAGTAATGATCCTGAAGCAATAACATCATATCTTTTATCCATAGCAAAGGCTTTTAGTAAGGTTATAGCATTTGGACAACGTTGAATTTCATCAAAGAATATCAGGGTTTTTTGAGGTTTTATTTTATTGTTAATTTGATAAGCTGATAATTGTAACAAAATATTATCAACTGTTAAATCACCATTAAAAAACTTCACTAGTTCTTTATTTAATTCAAAGTTGATTTCATAAAGATTTTCATAATATCGTTTAGCGAATTCTCTTACTAAATAAGTTTTTCCTACTTGTCTTGGTCCATAAATGATTAATGGTTTTCCATCATGAGTGTTTTTCCAATTAAGTAAGTCTTCCATTGCTTTTCTTTCCATGGCGTTCACTTTCTTTCCGTTTTTAATACACCAAAACTTCCAAAAAATTGCAATATGACCTCTTAAAACCTTCCAAAAAGTTGCAATATGTATGAAAAAACCTTCCAAAAAATTGCATTTCGATTATTGTCATATTCATTTTTCTCAGCATTTATGCGGCTCTACGAGCGTTTTAATGTTTTTTAGTTATAACAAAAAGAGTAAACAGCTAATTTACTAACCATTTACTCTTATAGTTTTTTTGTTTTTTTACAAATAGAATTGTTAATAATTATTGAAAACTTTCTTCTTGAATTTGAGCATCTCTATTTTCATCATCTTGTTTATGGTTTTCAAACATTACAGCATCAACTAATAAAATACCAGCAGCAAGAATATTAAAGACACCAAATAAAATAGCACCGGTTCCTAGATGCAGGCCTGAAACAAATTCTTTCCATGTTTCAACAACTGTTTGTGTTTCTCCTGCTATTGTTATAGTTGCAGAAGTTCCTGCAACAGTTAATAAAAACGCGAAAACACCCGAAAGTAAAAGCACGATACAGCCTAAAAGAGCATACAACTTAGCTTGTTTTCTTAATACTAGGCTCAATACAGTTAAAGCAATACCAATAACTAATAAAATAAATGCAACAAGACCAAAGATTGATAAACCACCTTTGAAACTCATAACATCTATTTTAAGTCCCCAAAATGACGCCGAAATATTTCCGCCACCAAAAACAAAAGCAGACATTTTAATATGACCTTCCATAGTTATTCCGTCTTGAACTATAGAAGCAGAAATACCTGGTAAAGCAAACATAAAAATGAATGCTAGGACTGCAAACAAGGCTGCAACACCTTTAAACACCCACGACAAAATAGTTTTTGTTTTTTCTGACATTTTATATTCCTCCTAAATGTTTAACTACCTATATTATATTCTTTTTAAATAAAAACACAAAATGAGGTCAAAAAAATCCGCCGGAAACCCGACGGATCAATACTTTTCTTAGTTATTAATTATTTTTCGATTACGAAATTGTCAACTAATAAAGCTGCGCCAGAAATAATACTAAAGATTCCAAATAGGATTGCGCCAACGCCAACTTTGTATTGGCCAATGAAATCTTTCCATTCAACCTTAACTGCTTGACTACCCAAAACAGCAAGGTTAGCAGAAGTACCAGCAACTGTAATTAAGAATGCACATACGCCTGCAACTAAGAATAAAGCACCTGCTACTAAAACTAACATTTTAGATTTTTCTTTTAATACGAAGCTTAATACTAAAACTACGATAGCTGCTACTAAAAGAACGAAAGCTACTAATCCAAAGATTGATAGGGCACCATTAAATTTACCACCTTCCACGGTGATTCCAGCAACTTTTGAAGTGATTTTTCCGCCGCCAAATACTAAACTAAACATAGCGATTGAAGCAGAAGCTGTAACTCCTTCTTGGGAAGCTGAATTAGAAACTCCTGGAAGTACGAACATGAAAATCAATGCTAGTACAGCAAATAGTGCAGCAACTCCTTTTAAAATCATTGGTAATAATTTTTTTGCATTTTCTGACATTTATATTTCCCTCCTCAAAAAAATTTTTCCAACCACATTATAGTACAATTTTAAGAAAAAACAAACACATAAATGATAAACAACTGATTCAACCATGAAAAACACAAGAAAATTAGCAAAAATAAAATAACCTTGTCGATTTATGAAAAAAATAAATATAAATATGTTTTTAAGAAGTTTTTGATCATGTTCCCTATGTTTTTATGATCATGTTCCCATCATGTTCCCTAAAATCAAAACACATGATTTTATCGATAAATTTACACAAAAAAGATTGGCAATTAAGCCAACCCTTTAGATATTTATTGTTATTATTATATTAATCAATAGACATTAAATAACAATCTGGTTCACCTTTAAATTGAAGTGTTCTTTTTGTCATATTAGTTCTAGGAACACTAACAGGATCAATATATGAAAAATAAATCTTATAACTTAATATTTCAAGAATAGGTACTTCGTATTTTGAAGGTCTTACTTTCATCTTTCCAGACATAGGATTGAAAGTGAATTCTTTATAACAATCTTCTTTTGTAAATACACGATTACCTAATTCTTTTAGGTTTTCTTTTATCTTTCTAGCATTTTTTCTCATGTATTTACTACCACTTATGATTTGTTTATTAGATTTAGCAGCCATCTTTTTATGTTCATAAGGATTATCCAAATCAATAGTAAAGTTGTTACGTTTAATATCATCATTAATATGTTCAATAATCTTGTTGAATTCAAAATCAACATGCCAGATTAGATGATTAATTGTGCTAGGAAATGGTTTCCATCTAGTATGATTACCAGCATTATGAACATCTTGAGCATGAATTTGTTCTTGCTTAGCTGCATATTCTTGTCTTTCTTGTTCTTCTTTTAAAGCTCTTTCAGCAGCTTTTGCTTCTTTTCTTTCTTTGATTTCTTCTTCGGTTTCTTCTTCGTATTCTACACTCTTATTGCTAAGACCTTCAAAGAATTCATCACGATTAGAAATAAGTTTAACAAGCGATGGAATAAAGAAAAACAATAAGTTAAAAGCATTAAAGATAGATACTAATACAATATGAACTGTAACAGACATATGAACATTAATGAACCATAAAATAAAGATTAGACCAGCAATATCAAGGATAACTGGTACCATATAACGCATGAAGTAACTATCACCTTGATCGGCATCACCAGTTTGATAAAAAGCTAATGTGAAAAATAAGGCCGCAGCTATATGTAATAACAATCCACCTTGATATTTAGAATCGATATAAGCATAGATTATAAAGCCAATAGCAGCTACAATATTAATGATTTCTAAAACAATATAGAGAATCTTATTTTTCCATGCTAGCATTCCCATGATAAATGCAAAATAAGCAACGATTCCAAGAACTGCTAACATATAAATGCCATATGGCTTTCCAAATGAAGCTGTTCCTGTAAATAAAATAATTAAAACTGGAATTAAAATTAGAACCAATGAAGTAATAGCAACTGATAAACTCATACCCGTTTTAGTTCTTTTTACTTGTTTTGGCATGTGTTTTCCCCCTCACATTTATTTTTTCTTTTGCCTTTTTTATTTTATCATATAATTTTATGTTTTTTATATTTTATTTATCATCTAACAACCAATCAATAACATTAACAACCAAAACACCATTATAATTACCAACACTATATTTATCTAATGTTAAGATGGTTTTTTGATAATTATCTTTTATTTTATCAAATGCTGATATTTCTCTATTGAATGTATCTTCATCTTTTAAATCAACTGATATTTGAAAATATTCTATTTTGCCGTTTCTATCGGCAATAAAATCAATTTCTTTATTATAACTTTTGCCTACATATACTTGATAACCACGACGTTTTAATTCTAAAAATACAATGTTTTCTAAAACAAATCCAAGATCTAAACTCTTTTTAGACACTAATGTGTTTCTTAATCCAGTATCAACAATATAATACTTCTTATTAGTTTTTAAGACTTCTTTGCCTTGCATATCATATCTTTCAACCGGATAAAACATAAATGTTTCAAGTAATGCCATTATATAATCACTAACAGTATGATCTGATACTTTTCTACTATTAGAAATCAAATAATTTGTTATTTTTTTAACTGTTACTTGATTTCCTATAACGTCAGCTAGGTATTTAGAAATGGTTTTTACTAATGCTATGTCAACTAACTTGTTATCATTTTTTTTATTTTGTCTTAGTTCAATATCTTTAACAATAACTGTGTTATATATTCCTTCTAGATATTGATTTATCTTTGTTTTATCACTTTGACTAGCACAAAATGGAAAACCACCATTATTCATGTAATCTATAAAAGCATCTTCTTTATTTTTATTAGTACACGAAAGATATTCCTTAAACGAAAAAGGAAGCATCGATATTTCTATATATCTTCCTGATAATAAGGTAGCAAGTTCACCAGATAACATACAAGCATTAGAACCTGTAATATAAATGTCCACATTATCTTTAATATATAAGCTATCTACAGCCTTTTGAAATTCTTTTACATTTTGTATTTCATCTAGAAAAATATATGTCCATTTATCTTTACATAATCTATCTACTATATATTGATATAAGTTTTTATAATCTAATAAATTTTCATAAGCCAAATCTTCAAAATTAATAGCAATTATTTGATCTTTATTTATACCATTATCTTTTAAATGTTCTTGAAATAGACTTAAAAGTGTCGATTTCCCACATCTTCTTATACCTGTTACAACTTTTATAACTTTTTCTTCTTTCCATTTTATTAGTTGGTTTAGATATTCATTTCTAGGTATCATTTGTAATCACCTTCAAACGTAGTATATAACAAATATAGGCTAAAAATCAACAAAATTTTTGCTCTATAGAGCAAAAAGTCGAAAAAAATTAAAGTTTTCGCTGTATGGAGCAAAAACTTTAATAATCAATTTTAGCTTTTTCTATAGATACAATTAAATACGCATTTCTATTAAACAATGATACATGGTTATGATTATCATTAAACATTTTATTCGTTTCTATCGATATTTTTTCTATTTCCATATCTGTTTTATCTATATAACCTAGTTTTATAAATAGATTGGCGATAATTGGATTTCTACATTCTATCTTTTTGTTAATGACATTATTAGGTTGATAATCTTCAAATCCCGGAGTTGAAATATCGATCCTATCATCATAAATGTTAAAACACACTTCTACTCCTGGATTTTTATAATCTCTATGAGCAATTGCATTAGCTAAAGTTGTTTTTATTGCTGTATCACTATAACAATTGTTGTCGGTGTTTGCTTTATAAAATTCAAATGCTAATTTTAATTGTTGAATTAATGAACCATAATATTCTTTATCATCTAGCATTTCGTTTGTTTTACCTATACCATTCCATCTAGTACAAAACACACGATTTTGTCTAATCGGATTGTTATCAGCAAACAATACACCAGCGTTTGTTAGATAACCATCGGCATTAGCAAGATTAAATAAGACAAAATCATCTTTAGTAAAAGTGTTTCCTGTTTGTTTTTGATATTCTTTTTTTAGAGTACCAAAACAAAAATCATCTACTTTCATATTAGTTACAACTTCATCATAATTTTTATTTACATCTAATTGTTTTTTCATATAGTCACCTCTTTTTTGGGAATTTGTCCATAGAAATTCCCCGAATTATTCCCCGAATTATTCCCCGAATTCCCCGAAAAATTTCCCGAATTCCCGAATTATTTTGGTTTTCGGGGACAAGATTGCTTGTTTTGTCAGATTTTATCCGGGTTATTTAATCAAAAAAGCCATATATAATGGAATAGTATTTATTCCTTTTGATGAGCCAATATTAGAGTTAGCTAGTTTAAAATTACTGGTTACATTATATTTTTCTTTATTAGTTAATATTTCATTTAATGCTTTAGAGTTTCCATTTTTTACTTTTACTTCTATCAACGTTAATTCATCATTATAACGAGTAACAAAATCAATTTCTAAGCCACTTTGTTTGTGAAAATAATATAAACCTTTATTCAATTTAGAAAAAGCATCAGCAATGATGTTTTCATAAATAGCACCTTTATATATCTTTAAATCACCATTTATGATATTGTTAACAGTTCCTTCTTCAAGCATTGATACAAATAAACCAGTATCAGCAACATATAATTTAAAAATATCTTGATTCTTATTAGCTTCTAAAGGTAGAGCTAGACTATCTAAGTTATAACATTTATTAATTAAGCCAAATTCTTCAAGCCAAGTTATTGCGTTGCTATATTTTCTAGCATTTCCATTTTTAGAAATTAACTTATATTGGAATTTCTTGTTTTCTTTAGCTAATTGATTGGGAATAGAATTATATACTTCCATAATCTTAACTAATTCAGTTTCGTTTACTTCTTGGATTTCTTCTTTATTCAAATGTTTACCAAAATCATCTTTATAACTTTCTAGAATACTTTGTTGAATTTCTCTTACTTGATTTAAATCATGAGTTGTATTAAAGACATTTACTACATCTGGCATGCCACCAACACATAAATATTCTTTAAAATATTTCATTAAGTTATCATTAATCGCAGGAAGCACTTTTGTTTTATTAATAAATGCTTGTTTAACGTTTTCAATTACTGATTTATCAAGACCAATAGCCCATAAATATTCTTCAAAGTCCATCGGTTTCATAGTTATAACCTTTTCAAATCCAGTTGAAACACCGCGTGAAATTTTCTTATTATAACCTCGTAATCCAATTAATGAACCAGAACAAATAACATCAAAACGACCATCTTCCATAAATGGCTTAATAGCTGCTCTTGCATTTTGACATTCTTGTAATTCATCAAAAATAATAATTGTTTTATATGGAATAAATTTAGCATTTAAATTTGATGCTGACAAACTAACAATCAAATTATCAACAGTTAAATCTTGTTCAAAGATTTTTTTAATTGATGGATTATGCATAAAATCAATATAAACTACATTTTCATAATTAGCTTTACAAAATTCTTTTACTACTGTTGTCTTTCCAACTTGTCTTAACCCTTTTATGATTAAAGCTCTCTTTTTGGTTTTTAAAGATTCATGCCATAAAACAATGTCTTGATATATCTTTCTTTCAAACACAAAAATCACTTCCCAGTAATATTGTGCATCTTTTTATAGCGAGTTTCAACATACTATTGCACTTTTTTATACCGAGTTTTTGTAAACATTTGCATCTTTTTATAGGGAATTTTAGAAATTTTTATCTTTTTTGATAAATTCTATGATGTTTTCATGTTTAATTCCGTTTCGTTTTTGAATCAAAGAATCTAGAGTCATAACATATTTAGGATAATTATCTTTTATCATTTCAAGACTCCTATATTCACTATCTTCGGTTTCCTTACTAGCAAATATAGTATAAGCAACTTGAAGGTATGAATAATTCATTTCATTATCTCTTAAAATGAAATCACATTCTAAATTACCGATTCTACCGGCACTTATCGAATATCCTTTGCTAAAAGCATAGTTAAAAATAATGTTTTCTAAAGCTGGACCAAAATGAATTTGGTTATCAGTATTTAAAGCGTAATAGAATGAGAAATCAGATAAATAATATTTACGATCACCATTTAATGATTTTCTTGATTTCATATCGAATCGATAACAAGGCATGATTATTTTGGCATTTATCATTGCTTCTATGTAACGATTAATTGTTTCTCTTTTAATATTAATTTGTCTTGCTTTGAATTCATTTACAATGTTATTTATACTAATCAATGCACCAAAATTATTGATAATGTATTTCATAATAACATCGAACATAAAACGATTTCTAATTTTCATTCTTATTTTAATATCTTTGTTAAAAATATCATCAATTAGATTTTTTACATATGTTCTTTTATCATTTATCGAATTAAGTCTTATAGTATAAGGAAAACCACCATCGTAAATATATTTTTTTAACTCTTCTAGGTTATCATTTGATACATCTTTATTAAGAAACTTTTTCATTTCTAGATATTCATCAAATGTTAATGGTAAAATGTTAAATTCTATATATCTACCTGTTAATTTTGTTGCTAATTCACCGGATAATAAATATGAATTAGAACCAGTAATAAAAATAGAAAAATCATTTTGTTCACGCCATGCATTAATCATAGTTTCAAAACCTTTAATGTTTTGAATTTCATCAATGAACAAATACTTGATTCCATTAGCTTTGCTATTATTTTCAATAAGATTATCTAATTCTTTGCTTGTTTTAATGTTTTCATATGGCTTTTTATCTAGGTTAAAATAAAGGATGTTATCTTTACTTATTCCATTATCTAATAATTCTTGAATGATTAGATTCATAATGGATGATTTACCACATCTTCTAACACCAGTTAATACCTTTATAATTTCGCATTCATCATAAAAGCCTCTAATATTTTTTAAATATTTTTCTCTTTTATATAAATCTTTTCTAATTTCAAATTCCATTATAACGCCTCCAAGCATAATTATAATAACATTTAACGGGTTGTTTTTCAAGTTAAGGGGGTAAATTTTTAAAAAACAGCAAAAAATACCCCCTTAACTAACAATTAGTTAGGGGATACGCTCGCAAATAAAAAATAATTTTTATAAAGGGTTTGGGGAGTACGCTAGAAAAGGGAGTACGCTCGCAAAGGGAGTACGCTAGAAAACATATGGTTTATTTATTAATATGTCCGATTTTACCGACAATTTATTTGTTTTTTTAAATTTTTATGCATATATACGAAATATTATCGGTCAAATCATATGTTTTTTTTAATTAAACGCCCTTTTGTGAGCTGCATCTTAGTAATTAAACTGTTTTCAACAATGCTGTTTGATACTAGCGTACATACGACATTATATTAATGTGCTAGTGCCAGCTTAAACTATAATAAGAAAAATAAGAATAATCATCGCAAATAATATCATAATCATCTTCTTTTATATCAAATTCTTTTGTTGCAATATCTTTAACATCTTTTCCTGTTTCTTCTGCAATTCTAACGCCCAAATAATAGTTTAGTTGTTGAAAACGATATGTCTTTTTATCTAATCCGTCTTCATAAAAACATTTTTTCATTACTTGGATTGTGTCATCTTTTAAATTTGGGTATTTTTGTCTCAATTCTTTTTCTGGAAATTCTTTATAAGCTAATGGTTCATCTTTATATTTTAGTTCTTCATTCATAGTTATCCACTCTCCTATTTGTTTATTTTTCTTTTTTAAACTCTTTACGATATTTCTTGATTCCATCGATAAAACCATATGTTTTATTTATTAGATACGCAAATATTAAATCGTTTTGTAATTCATCCAAGACATCTTTATCAAACTTTTTTAGTGAAAACATATTTAGATCATCTTGTATAGATGTCATTTTACATAAAGATGCTATTTCGTTGTTTACACATTTCTTTATATATTCCTTGAAATCCATTTCTTTGTTATATGCAATGTCTAGTAATGCTTGTTTGATATATAATCTAAAATGTCTTCCTAAGTCATATTCATTAAAGATTTCTTCAATGTCTTCTATAGTAAAGTCGCTATTAGAAATAACATCTTGTAATAAACATACTTCTTGAACACCTTCATAAAACACACCATTTTCAAACATTAAATCTACGTCTATACAAAACGGATCATCTGGAATAATTCCAACTAAATCACGATATATTTGTAGACTACTCATTGCATGAACTACATAATCCTTCTCGTTTTCTATTGGCTTATCACGGAATGCATAGGCCATTATTTCCATACTTAAATAAGTTGAATATTGTGCCGCTTCTCTTACTTCGTCTTCGTTATCGCCTCTGGCAATCAAATAATCTTGAATTTCTTTTATTCTACTCATATTATTTATCCTCCTCGATACACTTAAATTATAACTAGAAGGATACTTAAGTTTGGTCAAATTAAATTTGACATTTAAAAACCACTAAAACCAAGCGATCTTAGTGGCTAGAAAAATTCAAACTATTATGCTTTTAGTGAAAAATATTTGGGTAAACCCAGAAAATTTTCACTAAAACGTATTATTCATATAAATTTTTAACTTTTTTATCCTACATTCCAAATATATTAACCAACCAATTAATCGTTTACTCTAACAGTTTTTTCGTGTTAAAATATTAAAAAGAGGAAGGATTTATTATGAAAAAGAAAGTAATTATCATCGGTGCTGGTCCAGCAGGATTAACTGCTGCTTATGAATTATTAAAAGACGAAAATTATGAACCAATTATTTTAGAAGAATCCGAATTTATCGGTGGTATTTCAAGAACCGCAACATATCACGGAAATAGAATGGATATTGGTGGTCATCGTTTCTTTTCAAAAGATGAACGTGTAACAGACTTATGGAAAGAACTTATGCCAATTCAAGGTTTTCCTTCTAAAGATGATATTGCTTTAGAAATTCATAAAGATCTTCCTGAAGGTGGACCAAATCCAGAAACCGAAGATAGAGTTATGCTTATAAGAAAAAGAGTATCAAGAATCTTTTACTTACGTAAATTCTTTGATTATCCAATTTCTTTAAAGTTTAGAACTTTTAAAAACATGGGCTTTAAACGAACTATGGAAGCAGGCTTTGGCTATATTGGTTCTGTCTTTCATAAACGTCCTGAAGATTCATTAGAAAACTTCTACATCAATCGTTTTGGTAAACCTTTATATCAAATGTTTTTTGAAGACTATACCGAAAAATTATGGGGTGTTCATCCTAGTAACATCTCAGCTGACTGGGGTGCTCAACGCGTGAAGGGTTTATCTTTATCAAAAGCAATCTTAAATGTTTTAAAAAAGCCTTTTGTTAGAAATTCTAAAAAGCAAGAAACATCATTGATTGAACAATTCCTTTATCCTAAAAAAGGTCCAGGACAACTTTATGAAACAATGGCAGAAGAAATAAAAAACAAAGGCGGAACAATTATTTTAAATGCCAAGGTTGATAAAGTTATTATAAATAATGGAAAAATCAAATCAGTTGAAGCAATAGTAAATAACGAAAGACAAACATTTACTGGTGATTACTTTATTTCTTCAATGCCTATTAAAGATTTATTTGAAAGTATTGGAAAAGATAATTGCAATGAAGATGTTTATAATATTGCAACTAATCTTCCATATCGTGATTTCATCACAGTTGGCTTATTATTAGATAAACTTAAAATCAAAAACGAAACAAAAACTAAAACATTTAATGATATAGTTCCTGATTGTTGGATCTATGTTCAAGAAAGAGATGTTAAACTTGGACGAATTCAAATATTCAACAATTGGTCACCTTACATGGTTGAAGATTTTGAAAACAAAGTATGGATTGGCCTTGAATATTTTTGTACTGAAGGCGATGACATGTGGAATTCAAGTGATGAAGAATTCATTAAGTTTGCTATCAATGAATTAAAACAAATTGATATCATCGAAGACAAAAAAGATGTCTTAGATTCAACAAGAATCAAAGTTAAGAAGGCCTATCCGGCTTACTTTGGAACTTATCAAGAATTTGATAAAGTTAAGACTTATTTAGATACCATTGAAAATCTATATTGTGTCGGTCGAAACGGCCAACATCGTTATAATAACATGGACCATTCAATGGTAACTGCAATGGTTGCAAGTGAATTAATCAAAACTAATAATAAAGATAAATCTTCTTTATGGAGTGTTAACACTGAAAAGAGTTATCACGAAGCAAAAGACAAAGATAAAAAATAGGTTTTTATCGATTCTATTGACAAAATTAAAAGCAGGTTAGTTGAACTAATGAACTAAGTCTGCTTTTTTTATTATTCTTTAGGTTTTCTATACCTACCAATTAAAGTGGCTATGCCACAAAACATACCAATAGAACTAGCTAAACCGCAACAACAAATAAGAACGGCTTTTATGGTTGATTCACTTCTAACAAGCGCCAGTACAATTTCTAGAAAAAGACCGCCTATTAATAGTACTAGTTCTATATAAAGTTCAATTTTTGAAGTGTTATTCTTGTTTTTTGTAAAGAAACAACCAATAATTCCACCTATAGCTAAAACAAGTGAGCCATACAAGAATATTTGATACCATATTGGAAAATCAAAAAGTTCTTCAATATGGGGATAATTAAATTCTGCTATAAACATGCTTATTCCTATAAGCAAAGCTCCAACAAACACAATTGCCATAAACACTATAGCTAAAATGTTTTTTCTTTTTGTTTTATCATATTCAATATTTGTATCCATATAAATTAGTCAAACCTTCCTTTTCTTTGATATTCATCGACCTTTTTTTGAGCTTCTACGTCGCCTTGCCTAGCTGCTTTTAAATACCATTCATAAGCAATTCTATGATTCTTTTCAACGCCTTCACCGTTTTTATAGCAAACTCCCAATTGGTATTGACCATAACTATTGCCTTGATTTGCTAATAACGTAAACCAGTAAACGGCTGTTCTATGGTCTTCTTTAACACCACGGCCAATTTTATAGCAGTAGCCAAGTATTCCTTGAGAAACAGCAAACCCTTGATTAGCAGCCATTAAACACCAATAAGCAGCCGCTTCATCGTTCCTTTCTACGCCTCTTCCCCAAGTATAACAAATACCTAATTGATATTGTGCAGGTGCATAATTTTTTTTGCTGCTTGTAACCACCAATAGGCCGCTTTGTGGTAATCTTTACTTGCTCCTTTACCAAAATAATAACAGCAAGCTATGCAACGTTGTCCTACAACACTATCAGCTTTTGATTCAAAAAACTTAAGTAAACTACTTTCTTTGCTTTGATCAATAATAATCCTATTAAAGAAATATCCAATTTCAACTTTTTGATAAAATTCTTCAACAGTTTTTACTTTTACATTATTGAAAATATAGTTCATACAAGTTACTCCTTTCTATATTTTTTTATTTAATCATGTTTTACGTATTTACATTATTAAGCAAATGCCGTTTTTGCAAACAAAAGTGATAAAGATTTGGACATTTTAGTGATAAATATTTCCTGCTTTTTTACAAAAAACCTCAAATAAGTGGGGGGTTACTCCGTTTTTCTTAAAATCACGTTTTTTTATGTGATGACAACTTTTTGATGCTTAATATCAAACTTAGAAGCATTATTATTTTCAAAACTTGTCTATTTCATCTAAATTAGCTTTATAGTAATGATATTTACCACTTCTTATATCAACACACAAATTAAATTTCTTTAATTTGCCGAGTAAATCGGTTATTTTTGTATTTCCTTGATTTAATGTTTTACACAAGTTTGCTTTGCTTAAACCAAAATCTCCAAAAACACTACATTGTATTAAAATAGTTAACAATTGTTTTAGGTCTTTTTGATTTTCATTAGAACCAAATGAAGACATTATTTTTCCGATAATAGACTCATATTTATCATATTCTTGTTTTTTTGCTAAGGCATATATTTCTGTCTTTTGATATGATTTATAAATAATATCAAGAAATTCATAAACAAATGTTGAAATATCGGCCCTATTTCTAATATCGTTGGTGTGTGAAAAAGCATCTAAATATTGTGTTAAGTTTTCTTTGATAGTCATACTTAATCTAAATCCAACAACTTGATTGAAATGTTTAGATAGAATATAGCTTGATATGAATCTATTTATCCTTCCATTTCCATCATAAAACGGATGAATATAACCAAAGTAATAATGAAACAAAGCTATTCTTATTAATATATCAATGGATTCATCATTTAAAATCTTTAACGCTTTATCTAGATAATCAATTATTTTTTCTTCTGGCATAACGCCATTATGAACGATTTTATCGGTAGA
The DNA here is from genome assembly GCA_947627355.1 of uncultured Bacilli bacterium. Taxonomy (GTDB): domain Bacteria; phylum Bacillota_I; class Bacilli_A; order RFN20; family CAG-631; genus Caccosoma. Next base: position 229,999 of record CANQVX010000001.1, read on the forward strand.
TTTATAAACATGAACAACTTCTTTTCTGAATAGTCTTCCATCTGGTAAATTGTTTTTATCTTCAACTTTTATTTCATCATATAACATTTCATCATATAGTTTTCTTATATCTTCAGGGCTATTAAAGTTTAGTTGATTTTGAGTTAGTAATAGATATTTATTAACAATTCCTTGAAATCTATTTTGGTTTTTAATCTTTTTTTCAATTTCATTGATTAAATCATTGATCTCTTTTCTTGTTGAAATTACACCTTCAATACTATTGGTATATTCGATTTCATCAATCAATGATTTTCTTATATATTGACTCGTTGCAGTTGAAGGTAATTCTAAAAATGTTTTAGTTATTTTAGCGTCGGTTTCTCTTATTTTTGAAATCAAGGACATAATATTTTTATCGTATGTAAAAAACGATTGATATCCATTGATATAAATATCAAATTTAATAGTACATTCCGAGTTAAACTTTTCGTTGTAAATGTCGTTAAATACTGAATTATCATTCATTAAGAATAATTTATATAAAGATTTAAAACTCATAACAACACTCCTCGATACAATTATAAACTGATTTTAAAATATAATTCAAGTTATATCGTTCATTTTTAATTTGTTTTGAACGATATTATTATATATTTATTTGGTTATCGTTCGTTTTATATATTTTTTGAACGATATAAATTAAAAACTGTTGAAAAACCAAAACGAGTCTATCAACAGTTAAATGTGTCACAAATTTGAAAATGTTATGAATTTGAGACAGTTATGATAATGTTATATCTACTTTATTTAACAACCATTCTTCAATATTTAAATGAGTTATTCCATTTCTAGACATATCAAACTCATCCAAACTAAGTACATACTTAGGAGATTGATCTCTTATCGAATCAAACGCTTTAAATTCTCTTTCAATTACATCCTCGCTTGTTAATAAATATGCCACTTGAATAAAACATTTTTTGCCATCTTTCATAGCAACAAAATCTATTTCGCCTTTATATGTTTTACCAATCTTAACATCATAACCACGGTATAATAATTCGTTGTAAACGACATTTTCTAAAGCGTGAGCTACAAAGATTTTATTTGAATCATTGCACGCCAACATGAATCCGTTATCGACAACAAATTGTTTTTCAATTTGTTTTAATGTTCGTTTGGTCGCTATATCATATCTTTTTACTCTAGAAATTAGGCAGGCTTGTTCTAACTTTTCTAAATATCTATAGATGGTTTTTCGATTAAGAGCATCTTGATTATTCACGTTATAATAATCGACTATGTTTTGAACTGAAAAGTCTTTAGAAGCATTGCTGATAATATATTTAGAGACTAAAATAAAAGTTTCTTTATCAACTTTATAGTTTTTGTTACAGATATCTTTATCGATGATTCCATAATATATTGACTTCAAATATTCTTTAATATCTTCTTCTAACGTATAATCCATTCGTTGAGGCATACCACCAAATCTAATATAGTTTTGAAATGGTTTATTAGGTAATTCTAATTTATTTTCTTGATAATATTCAATAAATTCACTATAAGTAAAAGGCATAATTTTAAATTTTTTGCATCTGCCAACAAGCAAACTAGCAAGACGACCTGATAAGAGTTTTGAATTGCTCCCAGTTACAAAAATAGAAACGTTTTGAGTTGCCTTTAATGAAGCTAACACCTTTTCAAACTGATTAACGTGTTGGATTTCATCTAACAAAATATAATATTTTTCAGTGTCTTTGATTTGTTTTAAAATAAAATCATTTAGTTTATTATAATTTTTAATTTTTGAATATTTTATATCTTCAAAATTAACAAAAATAATGTGATCTTCTTTTATTTTTCTTAGATTTATCAATTCATCTTTAATTTGATTTAATAAAACACTTTTACCACACCTTCTTACACCAGTTAAAACCTTTATTAAATTTGATTCATAAAATCTTCGTATGTGTTCTAAATATTGTTTTCTTTCTATTAACATAAATAACCACCATTTATATTGTATCACAGTTAGTCAAAAATGTGTCACAAATTTGAAATTTTTTTGAATTTGTGACAGAGTTTTTACTTATTTAAGCGCAAATTCTTTTTTTACTCCTTGTCGTGTTTTTTACATCAATAGTCAACTTTTTGTGTCCAATAGTCAAGTTTTGCTGTGAAACTTGTTTTTTTAAACAAAAATGCTCAAGTCTTTTATTTTTAAACTTAAGCATTAATGTTTATAAACTTTCCATTAAAAGAAAATCTTTTAATTTGATATGTTTTACCACACTTGTAGAATAATCTATTTCATCATTTGTTATGATTATTTTTTGCATTGAATTATCTAATTTATCAAATAATTCAAACTCTTTATCCCGTGTCTTTTTTTCAATAATAGTATATGCTACTTGTACAAGATATTTCATATTTTCTTTATTTGCTATGAAATCAATTTCTTTACCATTATATGAAAACACATTAACATTGTATCCCATATAAAGAAGTTCGTTATAAACGATATTTTCTAAATTATGAGTTAAATCAAAGTCATTATCTTGACAACGAATAGAATTCAATGAGACATCAGCATTATAAATTTTAACATAAAATTCTAATTCTTTTTTTGCTTTTACAGAATACTGATTGATTGTATCAATAATATATGCTTCTTTTAAATAATTTAAGTATTTCATAATTGTGTTGATAGAACACTTCATTATATTCTTGTTCACATAATCATATATTGATTTAGCTGAAAAGATTCTACTGTTAGATTTAAGTACATAATTAACAAATCTTTTAAACAATTCTGTTTTCTTAATTTTATATCTAGCGATTAAATCGTTTATTACTATCGTTTCATCTAAATCATTTAAATATCTTATTTGTCCTTCTTTGGTTTTAAATTCAAATCTATTTGGAAATCCTCCATAGATTAAATAATCTAATATAGATGTTTCAATGCCTAATTCTTTTGAATATTCTATGATTTCTTTATATACAAAAGGACGAACTCTAAATGAGACAAATCTGCCGCTTAATTGAGTGGTAAATTCGCTTGATAATAGTTTTGAGTTAGATCCTGTTATAAATATTGAACAATTTTCTAGTCTTAATGTTTTACAAGCATCAGCCCAGTCATCTATCATTTGTATTTCATCTAAAAATACATAACATAGACCTTTTTGCTTTTTATTACGCACATATTCAATAATGCTGTTGGCGTTAGGTATATTTAATTTGGTTGATTTGTTTTCAAAATTTAAATAAATAACATTACTGCTCTTTTGTTTTATTTCTTCCATTATTTGTTCTAGTATGACAGATTTACCACATCTTCTAATTCCAGTAATAATTTTAATTAAATTTGAATCATAGAACTCTCTAACATCTTTGATGTAATGTTCTCTTTTTATCATTTTGAATCACCTACCACCATAATCATACTGAAAACTTTTTTAAAAATCAACAAAAGTTTTCACTTGTACTGAAAACTTTTTGCAAAAACAGCGAAAGTTTTCATTTTATTATAATTCACCCAAAACAATGATTAACTTATGATTTATTCCCACGCACGCTTTTTTAAGAATAGTGATTTCCCTTAAACCCACTACAGAAGCGGATTTACTTTTCAAAAGTGTTTAATCTTTTTGTTATAAAAAGGCCAGCAAAACATTTAAATTGCTGGCTTAAATATTATTTAATACAAAATACTGCATATAAAGGAACTGATTTAATATTGTTTTCAAAACCAAAGTTTTTAGTTGAAATCCTTATTGAATAAGTTGGTTTATATTTATTAACATAAACCGATAAACTTTTAGAACGAACATTATCACTAGATTTTACTTCAATTGGAATGATATCTTTACCAATTCTTGTTATGAAATCAATTTTGGCACTATCCTTACTTATCCAATAATAAGTGTCAAATTTATTCATTGTTAGTTGATTAAATACATAGTTTTCAGTAAGTCCTCCTTTAAATTCAAAACTATCGTTGTCCAAAAAAATATCGCCGTATTGAGCTTTGTAACTAGCACAACACAGCCCAACATCATTTATATAAAACTTAAAACAATCAAGTGATTTAAATGCTGATAAAGGAAGTTTAATTTGATCTAATTTATAAAGTTGTTTTGCTACTCCTGATAAACATATCCATTCAATAGCGTCTTCAAATTCTCTTGCCCTGCCATCTTTTTTAATAAGTGAATATTTAAACTTTTTATTTTCTTTAGCTAGCTGTGTGCTGATGTTTTTATATACAAGTTTAACTTTTGGAATTTCTGTAGACTTATTATATTTACTCATATCATCAAAATATGATTCTAATATTTCATCTTGTTTTATTCTTGCCATTTCAAGATTTTTAGTTTTTAGAAATTGTTCAACAGCTGCAGGCATTCCACCAACATATAAAAAAGTTTTATATAATTCCATTGCTTCATCATGCATCGGTCTAGGAAGTGCTTCGTTTTCTTTATAGCATCTTTTAATTTCTTCAATTAAAAATTCATAATTCTCGTTTTGAGCGAGCAAAAACTCTTCAAAATCCATAGGATACATTGTCATAAACTGCACTTTGCCAACAGGAAATGAATAAGATTCTCTATTGAGTGCAATACCAAGTAATGAACCTGTAGCAATAATATGATATTCGTTTGCTTGTTCGTTGAAATATTTTAAAGAGGTTAAAGCTCTAGGACAGTATTGGATTTCATCAAAGATAATTAACGTGTTACCTTTTGTTATTTCTTTTTTACTATGGGAAGCAAGTTTTTTTACAATCTTATCTGGATCTAAAACACTAAAATAGTCTACTAAATCCTCGTTTTGTTCAAAATTAAAGTAAGCAACATTACTATATTCATTGAAACCAAACAAATTTACTATATAAGTTTTACCAACTTGTCTTGCTCCTTGTAAAAGCAAAGGTTTTCTATCACTTGATTGTTTCCAATTCAATAAATCTTCGTAGATTTTTCTTTTCATTTTTATCACCCACAGCCTTATTTTATACAATTTGTGTGAAAAAATCAACATTTTTACCGTTTTTTTGCGGTTAATTTTATTTAAATTTTCCGTTTTTTCTGAGATGAGATTATAATTTTTGGTTTATAAGTGCTATTAAACACAATATTTATATTTAAAATCATTATTTTTTGTCGGCCAAATCGATGTTTTAAAATAAAAGTTCTAGAAACACGTTATTATAATGATTTCTAAAACCTATTTGTTTTTTATATAATTTCTTTTTTATATAGAAAAATATGCTTTTATAAATATAGTTTTACTTGCCAATAGCCATTTTTTTTACCATCTTTTCTTTCTAAAAGATTTGATGATTGTAATTTTAATGTGATTTTCTTTACATTAGCTAAACTAATATTTAATTTATCAGCAATTTCTTTTTGACTGGCATATGGATTATCTAATATATAATTAAGAACTTTTCTTTGGCTTTCGTTTAAATTGTTTACAATATTTTCTCTTACTTTTCTACCTAAAACATAATCGGGTTCAAAAGCAAACGGAATTGTAACTTTAATAGTACTACTTTCAAAAGAAAAAGCTTCTTTTCCATAATGTGAAACAATAATTGGAACTCCGTGGCCGCTTTGTTCTGATAAACCAACACTCATAAAGATATCTTTAAGAGCTCGATTTACAGGAACACTTGTTCCACTATAAAAGCTTTCTTTTGATAAGTTATAAGGAAGATCTCCATAAGATAAAATCTCGATTCTATCGTCATAAATGAAAACAGATGGCGGAATCATTTCTATCCAACGGTTATGCAAACATGCATTAATCCACGCTTTTCTAAAAGATTCATAATCAAATAAAGGAATGTCTTTTCGTGATGTCGATGAAATCACATCAATTTTAGTGGTGTTTAAACTTTTAATATAAGCCAAAACATCGTTGATTGAATTTAACAAACATTGATTGCCGTATTCAGTTCTTTCTGAAAAAGAAGATTTATCAGTGCCATTAAACTTTACGACTTTTATTGAAACGTTACTTTGATCCGAAAGAATAAAAGCCATTAAATTGTAAGCACCATCTTTTGTAAATAAGACTTTGCTCTTTAAAAATTCATCATTATCAATAATGTTAACTCCTTTTACTATACAATAACCAAGAAATTGATTAAAAGTTAAATTTTGGTTGTTTGAACTAGTATCGATAAGTAAATTTGGATTATCATATATGAACATTTTTCTTAATAATTGAGGTTCAATTTGATCGTCTGATGATGCATTTCTAATAAAATATTTGCCATCACATGAATATGGAACATCACTGCCTTCAGAAGATAAAATAACAACATCTTTATCTTCATATTTTTTTGTTTCTAAACGAAGCATAATTTGTGGTTTGATAAGTTCTTTAACTCGCTGCCTAATGTCTTTAAGGGTGTTATTTCCTAATGTTAAGCCACAAATATCACCATTATCTTTGACTCCAAAATAAATAGAACCGCGATTGTTTTTATTAAGCATAGCAGACAACGATTTAAGGCCTTTATCTAACTGTGCTAGCGATTCTTTAAATTCAATTTCTTCGTTTTCTTTTAAATTAATGTTCATATCAATCGACCCCTCTAATTAATGTATACTTTTAAGTCTATTTAAAGTCTACTTATTGGTTACTTTTTTAGTATACTTTAAAGTAGACTTTAAAAATGTTTTATTCTTCCAAATCCTTTTTTATTTGCTCGAATAAATCACCATACAAATCACCTAAAGTTGTTTTACTTACTTGTGAAACCGTTACAGGTTCTTTGCCTCTTTTTTATCAAAGTAATTTTTAATTCTAAATCAAAGAATAAGTATTTCATTTTATTTACTCACCTCAACATTATTTTTTTATTCTTAATAGGCTTATCGTAATTAATGAAAATACTTCTTTCGATAATCAGAAAAACCACTATTATTATAACACTTTCCTGTCGTGTTTTTTTACGTTTTGTCATATTTTGTGTGTTGTTTTTAAAAAAACAGACTGACATATATCAATCTGGTTTTTCGTTATTAATCATGTAAAAAGTCTTCTAGTAAAAATTGTTCAACGCCTACATACAATATACCGTTTTCATCATACCAAGGAATAATGTTTTCCCTAACAATGACAATCTTTTTAAATGAATCATTGATGCGAGAAAAAGCTTTTGTTTCTTGCGTTCTTTTGTCTTCTGTAGGAATAGCAAAGGCCGATTGAATGTAGTATTTATTACTACCTTTATTGGCAATAAAATCAACCTCTAATTGTGTTTTTTTACTTTTTCCATCAAAAGATTTAAAGTTATATTCTACAATTCCAACATCGACACTAAAGCCTCTTATTAACAATTCATTATAAATGATGTTTTCCATTATATGTGTTTTTTCTTGTTGTTTGAAATTTAATCTAGCATTTCTAAGTCCAATGTCAGAAAAATAATATTTTAAAGGAGTTTCCATATATTTCTTTTCTTTTATATCATATCTTTGTGCTTTAGAAATCATAAATGCATCGATAAAATAATCCAAGTAATTACTTATTGTGGTATTTTTGATATTAACATGTTCTAAAGATAAAAAAGTATTTGATAACTTTGATGGATTTGTTAAAGATCCAATAGAAGATGAAATTATATCTAATAAATCATCTAATATTTTTTTATCATTTTTAAGGTTATGTCTTTCTAAAATATCAGATAAATACACTTTTTCAAATAAATTTGTTAAATAATTTCTTTTATCCTCGTGGGTTTCTAATGACATAATAAATGGCATTCCACCATAGGTAGAATACTCCTCCCAAGCAAGATGTTTATCTTTTTTATAAGCATCATAAAATTCTTTATAAGATAAAGGATTTATCCTTATTTCGTCTCCTCTTCCTCTAAATTCTGTTAAAATATCAGAGGACAACATTTTAGAATTACTACCAGTAACATAAAGATCAACATTAGGTTTTTTCATTAATTCAAGTAAGACATCAACAAAACCTATTCTATCATCTTCTAAATAAGGGTTTTTAATTGATTTAACTTTTTGAATTTCATCAAGAAAAACATAATGCATTTTATCATCTTGAAGTTTGCTTTTAATATATTCATCTAAATAAATAGGATTTCTATATTTGGCATTTTGATTTTCTTCTAAGGATAATGTAATAATGTGCTTATCATCGACACCTATTGACTTCAAATAATTATAATAAATATTAAATAATAAGTAGGATTTACCACATCTTCTAATTCCTGTGATAACTTTTACTAGTCCGTTTTCTTTTTTTCTTATTAATTTATCAAGATATTGTTTTCTATCAATCATAAAAGTCCTCCTGACAGGTTATTTTTTAGTAAATACGACTTTTTACCCTGTATATAGTATAACAATTTAATAGGAAATAGTCAATTTTAACATTTGGTTTTACATAAAAAAACAGATAAAGTAACTTGACAAAGTAAAATATAGTTTTTTGAAACAACAACATTTTTGTCTGGCAATAGTAAAATTTGGTATAAT
>CANQVX010000002.1 GCA_947627355.1 uncultured Bacilli bacterium
ACTTTATGCCGTGAAAGGTGCTTGACAAGAGGTGGAATGGTAACATAATCTCAAAAAGGCAAAGAAACAAAAGCATAGTGCTTGTTTCTTTGTCTTAATTGCAGAGAGAACTCCATTCCGGAGTACTCTTGTCAAGTTCACCATGGAATAAATTAGCCACGTTAGACAAGATAGTCAATTTGTATATCAACCATTCTTGGAGTGTTTACATTTTGGATTATCCTTGGCATTTGTTTTAGTCTTGTAAACAAAAATAAGCCCTGATTATCGTCAGGACTTGTTTTTATTGGGTTATTGAATGTGATTTCGACCTTATCATCAAAAACTTTAATATTTTTAATTACATAGTCAATCAAAAGCTTAGGTTCAAGTTTTAGTGCTTCGATGTAATATTGTTGAATCTCTTCTTTTGTAAGTTTTACTGAGTTTTTACTTTTTTCAATTAGGATTTGTTTCTCTAACTCTTCTAGTTTACTTTCCAATTCTTTCATTCGTTTGTTTGTTGTGTTATTAACCACTCCCTGTTCGACTGCATTCATAATATTGTTAAGTGTAATTTCAGTTCGTTTTTGCTCCTTTATTAAGTTTGTTAAAATCGAGTTGTTGTTATCTTGTTGCAATCCATATAGTGAGTTTACAATCTCATTGACATATTTTGGACTTTTTAAGATTTCTAAAATTGAATCAAGTATAAAATTCTCAAATAATTCTTTTCTAACCATTGATTTTTGGCAACCATTGTTTCTTTTTCTTCCTAAGCACTTGTAATAATGTTTCTTTGTTCCGTTTTTGGCAGTTCCACATTCGGCACTAATTGGCATTCCGCAATAGCCACAAGTGAGTTTGTGCCTAAGTAAATATACAAGTTCAGTGCTGCGTTTTCCATATTTATTTAGTTTAATTTTCTCTCTAACTTTGTTGTAAATATCGCTATTGACAATTTGAGGATAGATGTTATTAAATACTTCATTGTGATACCTGTATATTCCAAAATATTTTTCGTTTTTGAGTATGTTGTAAATTGTGTTTCTTGCAAACGGTTTGCCATGATTAAAAATTTGATGTGATGTAAGATAGTCGATAATGTCTTTAACATAAGTTCCAAGAGCATATTGTTTGTAAATGTATCTCACAACCTCTGCTTGTTCTTCATTAATTAACACTTTGTGATTTTCCACTTTGTAGCCATAGATGATTGTTCCACCTGTAAAGTTGCCTTTCAGTCGTGTTTCGTTCATTCCACGCTTTACTTTTTGACTTAATTCGGCTGAATAATATTCTGCCATGCCTTCAAGCAAACTTTCAAGTATAATGCCTTCCGGCGTGTCTGGAATATTCTCCATGGCGGACAAAAGTTTTACACCATTGTCTTTTAGAATTTTCTTGTATTTTGCAGTTTCATACTTGTTCCTTGAAAATCTGTCAATTTTGTAAACAAGCACAAATTCAAACTCCTTTTTACTGCTATCTTTAATCATTTGTTGAAAATCTGGTCGATTGTCATTTGTTCCTGTCATGGCACGATCAATGTAGGTGTTCAAAATGAGTATGTCATTATTTTGGGCATACTGCTCACATACTCTAAGTTGTCCTTCGATAGACTGTTCTGTTTGGTTGTCGCTGCTGTATCTCGCATAGATTACTGCTGTTTTCATAGTTTTTAACTCCTTTTATTTTTATTTGTCTTTCGACACAAGCGAAAGAAACAAAAGCGGTTAAATGATTTATACTTTTTTCTTTGCTTTATTTTTCAGTCAAGGTTTGTGAAACAATGCACTTTAACCTTGACTGAAAAGAGATTTTGTTTACACTTTCGCTGACGAAAGACAAGTATCTTTTAATTCCAAAATTCTAGACAAAAGGATTTGATAAAAAGAATTATCAAAAACATCTGTATTAAGTTCATTGTTAAAAACAACTTTCATGCTATCTCCTTGAAACACAAAAAGGATAGCACGCTTAAATTTAGAAGTTAATAAACTGACCCAAACAAAACCCCAAAAAAACTTAAATTTTCCTAAACTTTACCCAAACTTTTCCTAAACTCACTTAAACTGCAAATAAAAAATGGGCGTTAAAAAGTGGGACAACGGGGTTTACCCAAGTCCCACTTTTTAGCCCATTCTTTTGTACTGAACAAGCCGTTTGGTTGTTTGTAAAACGACACCTTGTCAGCGTGCGTCAGCACGCTCTCGTTAATAAGACAAGGTGTCGTCTAATGCTCCCGAGTAAAATTTTTTCATAGGCAATTTTATTTAAAATGGTTTGATGATTTTGCTGTTGTTTGCTTTATGTAATAAATATTTTAAGGATCTAATTGTTTTTTTGTTTATCAAAAGTTGCAAAGAAGAAGTTCGAGTGAGAAATATTAATAAAAACAAACTCAATATTTTAATTGTTTGTGATTAAGTTTATAATTTTGTAATTTTTATAAATTTAATTAAAATAAAATGTTTTAATATAAGAATATTTTGTTGCGAAATAAAAACAAAAGTGATATAATAATTAAAAACAAGCGGGGTAATAAATAGTGTGTGTATCGTATAATAAGCTTTGGAAATTGTTGATAGATAAAAATCTTACCAAAACGCAATTTAGATTAAAGGCAGAGATTGGAACTTCAACACTTGCCAAACTTAGCAAAAATGAACAAGTAAGCATGGATGTATTATTAAAGATTTGTAAGACTTTACACTGTGACATCTCAGATATTATGGAAGTAAAGGATGAAGGATGATGGAAAATTTTGATAAATTTTCAAAAGAGTATGAAGAATCGTTAGAAGTAAAATTCAAAAAGGCTAACGGAATTTTTTATACAGATTTGAGACTTGCCACTTTGCTTCTTAATGAATTGACTTTTGATCATGAAAATATGAAGATAATTGACCCTTATTGTGGAACGGGTGTGTTTTTGGCGGCAGCTGCGGAAAAGGGTATGAAAAACCTTTTTGGCATAGATTTAGATAAGAAGGCAATTAACTTGGCTAAGAAATATACTCCGACTGCAAAATTTACTTGTATGGATAGTATAGCGTGTGAATTTAAAGACATCATGAAAAGATTTAAACTAAAAGAGAAATTTGACTTTGTAATCAGCAATCCGCCATACGTTCCATTAAAATCAACAAGTTTAAATACAAAGGAATATCTTTTCTTGCGGCAAGTAAAAAATTATGGTGATAATTTGTATATTGCAGCTTTATTACGTGCAAAAGAAATGGTTAATGACAATGGATTTATAGCGTTTATTATTCCTAAAAACTTTTTACATGTAAACGCGTATAGTTTTTTTAGAAGAGAGATATTGAGAGATTTCTCTATCATTTCAATAATTGACTTAGGAATGTATTTTAAAAATGTTCGTGGGGAACAAATTGTTTTAATCTTAAAAAAACAAAAGAACGATAATAATAAAATTAAAATAAAAAAATTGATAGATAATGAATTTAAATTGCTGACTGAAATAAAACAAGACTTCTATAATGATAAAATCATTTTATTTGAAAATGATGAAGATGTTAATATTTATAAAAAATTTAATAAGGCATATACAACATTGAATGATTATGTAAAAGGATATGTTGGTAGAGGCCACAGTAAAGATAAGAACTCGATTGGTGGAAAGGATATCAGAAAATTTGGATTTAAAACACCAACGGCTGTTACAAGTGGCAATCAGATTTTTATTCAAAACATATATAGTGCAGAGGCTGGGATTATCGCTTGTTTTGGTGGTGAGTTAAAAGCAAATGATACTATTACAATATTCACCGATGGTGATCCCACAATGTGTAGATATGTTTTAGGGCTAATACATTCTCGCTTAATAAACTTTTACTTGTTAAAATACTGCTTTAATATATCAACTGTAACAATGCATATAGATGCACGATATTTAAAAAGTATTCCTTTTATAGTTGACAATGAAAATTTTAATGTAGTGTTAGAATATGTTAATAAACTTGAAAATCTTACTTATATGTCAGATGAATGGTTTAAGTATTATGACTTATTAAATAGAATGGTCTATAGAATATACAATTTAAGTCAAAAAGAAATTAATTTTATAGATTTGACAATAAAAAAACTTCAATCAAAAAAGTGGGACAAAAATGGCAAATAGAGCAAATGATTTAACAGGGAAAGAATGGTTGCAAAATTCTTTCAGTATTTGGAGAGACTTAAAAAAAACGCAGGAAGAAAAAGTATTGGGGCATCCTGCATCTTTTCCAATTTCTTTATGTGAAAAGTTAATCAAAACCTTTTCTAGAAGTAATGCAAATATTTTGGATCCCTTTAATGGGATTGGCACTACCATGGTAGCCGCAGAAAATCTAAATTGTTTGGGGACCGGAATTGATTTGTCTACAGAATATTGTGAAATTGCAAAAAAGCGAATTAAAACAAACAAAATAAAAATAATACAAGGCGACAGTATTGAGGAGTTGGACAAATTACATAAAGAAAGTTTTGATTTAGTAATAACATCCCCGCCTTATTGGGACATTTTAAATCAAAAAAGAAGCGTTGATCAAAAAGAAAAAGCTTCATATTCAAACAAGGTGAATGATCTTGGAAATATAAGCGATTATCGTTTATTTATAAATGCTTTAAAACAAATATTTGAAAAGGTTTATCCTTTGATGAAGCACAATTCTTATTGTTTGATTAACGTTATGGATTTGCGTAAAAAAGACAAGTTTTATCCACTACATAGTGACTTGGCTTATGCTTTAAGAGAAATTGGTTTTATTTACGACGATTTAATTATATGGGACAGACAATCTGATTACAATAACATGAAAACATTAGGATATCCATATAAATTCAGGATAAATAAAGTGCACGAGTATATTTTAATAATGTATAAGGAGTAATTCGATGAATATTCAAATGGCATATTTGTTGGGAATGATTATTGGTAATGGAGAAATACAAAGAAGTAATTCTACAACTAAAATACTTATAAATATTCCGCATAAAAATGAACGAACAGACGATGGTAATGATGTTAAAGTGTATGTAAAAGCGAGTATAGCAGACATTAAAAGCGCTTTGGAACAAACGATAGGAGCAACAGTAAACCATACCCAAAACGATAGAGTTTCTACAATTTATTTTGAAAAACCAAATTCTGATTATCTTATAAGCGAGATAATGAGAATGTGTGATAATGAAAGGACTTTCGAAACGATGAGGGTTCCTAAATATTTCTTCTCTGCGCCAAGAGATGAGATACTATATTTCTTGCGAGGATTTTGTGATGTTACCGCTTACATAAGGAGAAGTAATTATTTCTTTGATAAGTCATTTCACAGAGTATATATTGAAATAATGCATAATTGGTATGTAGTCATTGATATATGTAATTTATTAAAGCAGTTAGATATTCCCGTTCATAATATAGACTGGGCTCATCCTAATATGAGAGATGGCAATTTAAAAAAGTATAATGATAATCAACCGAATTTTTGGAAAAAAGAACATCAAATTAAGATTGCGGCTAATGAATTCATACCAATTGGATTTACAGTTATCCATAAAAATCAAGCATTGATAAAATTTGTAAAAGAGATGGAACAATTCTTTTCTTCGCAGGGTAAAGATATAAAAGAAACGACCCACAAGTTTTATTGGGAACGCAGAACACCTAAAAAACACAGACAAACACATCCTTGTGAAAATGACATGAGTATCCCAAAAGAAATACGGGGAAAGCATTATGATAGTTGGCAGGAAATAGCAAAAGATTTGGGGTATAGAAAATGAAAGAGTTTGAGTTATATGCCCCAATGGCGAACTGGCTAAAAAACTATTTGTCAGGAAAATATAAAAATAGCGAAATTATTGTCGAAGATTCACATGCACAAAGGTTAGACAGAGTTTTAAAAAAATATGGCATAACAAATGATCTTGCAACCGGAGTTGATATTCAAATAGATGTTTTAGGTATAGTAAAAAAGGACGATCAATACAAATTGTTTTTTATAGAAGCTAAAATTACTCCGCTTACTTTACGCGATTTGGGACAACTGTGGGCATATTGCAAACTTATAGATCCCGAAGAAGCATTCTTATTTACTTCTAACAATTTAGGATCTCTTAACAAATTATTGAAAGGATTTGGCAGAGAAGATTTATTGGATTTTGGAAATGGGAAAAGAATAAAGAAAATGAAGGTTGCGGTTTGGGATGTATTGAGAAACAATATAAATTATCTTACAGAAATTCCAAATTAGAAACTAGATTCGTTTTACATTACAGCCGCTCCGCCATCGACAAATAAAGTCCGATTTTTAGGGCTTTTTTATTTTGCATTATAGTCAAATTATAGTTAAGCGTCATATTTTAAACACATGATTTTTATCAAATTTATTTTTTATTAAAACACATTTTATGCCAACACGCCACATTTTCGCTTATTTTCAATATGTTTTTAAGGGAAATATTCTCACAGCAAATGTGTTTACGCTTATTTTTTGATATATTTTAAGGGAAAAGTTGAGGTGATTGTATGAGAACTTTTAATTATTCTAAAATTAAAGATTTAAAATGGGATAGCGATATCCTTGGCTTAGTTGCAGCTATATATAAGGAAGCAGGAAAGCAAGAAATGTATTTAAAACAAAGACCAGTAGAATTAGAAAAGTTGGTCGAAATCGCAAAAATACAAAGCACAAAAGCATCAAATGAAATTGAAGGCATTGTCGCATCAAACACAAGAATCAAACAATTAGTTGAAAATAAAACCACGCCAAGAAACAGAGATGAACAAGAAATTGCTGGATATTGTGATGCCATTTCAATTATAAATGAAAGTTTTGATACTATTCAAATTACACCAAATTATATACTTCAACTCCATAAAATTTTATATAACCATCTAAATAACCCGATGGCTGGAAAAACAAAAAATGTTCAAAATTATATTAGTGCAACTTACACTGATGGTAGTATAGAAATATTATTCAGACCTTTAGATCCCTTTGAAACACCAATAGCATTAGAAAACATTTGTAGTGAATACAATAGAGTTATAGGAAAGATGGAAGTTAACCCATTAATAGCAATACCTATTTTTATTCATGATTTCTTATGTATTCATCCATTTAGCGATGGAAACGGAAGAATATCTAGATTGTTAACAACACTACTTTTATATCATAGTGGTTTTTATGTTGGAAAGTATATATCGCTAGAAACAAAAATATCTATTACCAAGGAATTTTATTATTATGCTTTGAATGACTCACAAAACGGTTGGCATGAAGGAAAAGAAGATGTGGTTCCATTTATCAAATATTTACTTAGAACTATTTTGGCGGCATATAGAGATTTTGCCGACAGATTCGCACTTGTTGAAACAAAACTACCAGCAATAGAAATAGTAAGACGGGCCGCAACAAATAAACTTGGCAAATTCAAAAAGCAAGATATTAGAGAACAATGTCCGTCTCTTAGTATAAGTAGTATCGAAGGTTCTTTAAAGAAACTTACAGAGTTAGGAGAACTGAAAAAAGAGGGAATAGGCAAAGCTACTTTTTATTATAGAACAAAATAAAAAATCGACTAATCTACCAATTTCGTCTAAATTTTGGGAGAATAATTTGTAAATTTCAAAAAAGATGAAAAAACGATAAAAACATCAATAAATTTTTAAGATATACCAATTAAAGCCACTTGGAATAAGAAAGATTCTAAATGATATTTTTGTGTTACCTACATCATAAAAGCATAGACTAATAGCAAAAATCTACGTATATATTTGGCTCAATTAAAAAGGTATAATCCTCGGTTATTACAATTTGTAAACAGCTGAAATTTAAATACACTGGTAAAAAAATATATTTAACAAATGTCCTTGATGTTAATAGTATAAATATCTTAATATCTTTTATACCTAAACCAACATAGTCCAAATAGATGCAATTTTTATATGCAAGATGGTCCAAATAGATGCAATTTTTGTGATAAACTTTTAAAATTTTTTCGATTTTCTCGACAGTTTTTGTGTTTTTAGTATTTTATCATTCCAAATACAAATAACTATAATTTATTTATGCTTTTAAAATTTTATTAAATTATTTATAATTATTTCAAGAAGAGCTCATTTAAAAGAGGTGAACTTATTATGAAAATGATTTCAATTGCTGTTCCTTGCTATAATGAACAAGAAACAATTCCTGCTTTTTATCAAGCTATTATTCCTGTTTTAAAACAAATTGGTCTTGATTATGAAGTTATTTTTGTTGATGATGGTTCAAAAGATGATACAGCAAAAATTATTAAAGACTTAGCAAACAACGATAGTCATATCAAATACGTTATTTTTAGTAGAAATTTTGGTAAAGAAAGTGCTATGTATGCTGGACTTTCTAGTACAAAAGGTGATTATGTTGCCATCATGGATGTTGATTTGCAAGATCCACCAGAAAAACTAATTGATATGTATAACGGCATTGCTTTTGAAGGTTATGATTGTGTTGGTTTAAGAAGAGTTACTAGAGAAGGAGAACCTAAGATTCGTTCTTTCTTTGCAAGACAATTTTATAAAACAATTAATAAAATGTCAGAAACTGAAATAGTTGATGGCGCTAGAGATTATCGACTAATGACAAGAAAAATGGTTGATGCCATTTTATCAGTTGAAGAATACAATCGTTTTTCAAAAGGTATCTTTAGTTGGGTTGGATTTAAAACTAAATGGTTAGAATATAAAAATGTTCAAAGAGTGGCTGGAGAAACTAAGTGGAATTTTAAAAAGTTACTTCGTTATTCTATCGATGGAATCATTGCTTTTTCAACATCACCACTTAAAATGATAACTAAACTTGGCATCTCATTTATCGTTTTATCATTTCTAATGGCTATCACAGCAGTTATACTTGCTGTTGTTCCTAAACATATTGTTTTCCATAGTGGTTGGCCATATTTAAGCATTGTTTTAGTTTTCTTGTTTGGTGTTTTATTTGTATGTCTAGGTGTTATGAGTCAATATCTAGCAAAAACCTATGCTGAAGTAAAACATAGACCAATCTATATTGAAAAAGAATCAAATGTAAATAAGAAAAAATAAGCATAATAAAAAGAATTTAATGATACATAATTGTAAAATTAAATTCTTTTTTTATTAATTAATCACTTAATAAATATTTAACAATTAAATCAGCAATAATTGCATGTCCTACAAGAGTTGGATGAACTCCATCAGCAGATACCATGTTAGGAGTTATTTTCTTTCCATATTCAGGTAGGATTTCATGTAATCTAATTAAAGGTAAGTTATATTCTTTAGCTAGATTTATAACTGCTTCGATTTTTTCATTTAAATCATCTTTTAGTTCTAATACCCAATCAGTTGATGGAAGAGTAAAAGGAGTAAGAAGTACTATTTGAGCTTTTGGTACTTCTTTTTTAATAGCATCTAAGAAGGTCTTATAATTTTTTATAAATTGTTCTACTGAAGTAGGATCATTTGAATCAAAACGACGCCATGCATCATTTACGCCAATTAAAATAAAGACATAATTAGGATTTAATGCTATTACATCATTGTTAACTCTTTCAACTAAGTCTTTAGTTCTATTACCACTGATGCCCTTGTTATACATTTTAACATTTAAGTCTTTAAAATTAGTATTGATATGAGCATCGACCATTAAGGCATAACCTGAACCAAAGCCATAATCGACTGGATTTACAAATCTACAAGTGTCAGTTACGCTATCACCATAAAATACGATAACATCATCTTTTTTTAAACGCATAAAGTAATATCTCCTATTATTTTAGAAAAGCTAAAGTGTTTTTAATGCTTTCTTCAATATAATCTAAACGAATAACACCTTCGTATTCAATAGAAATGCAACCTTCATAATTAATGCTGGCTAAGAAGTCTACGATTTCTTTTAAAGGAGTTTCGCCTTTTCCAATAACAGTACCTTTAGCAAAGATTGTGCCATTGTTTCCAATATATTGAGCTTCTTCTTTACTAACTAAAGCAAAATCTTTAAAGTGAACTAAACCAACATAATCTTTTAAGTAACGTACTGCTTCTAATGGATCTTCACCAACTAACATAAAGTTTCCAGTATCAGTAGTTGCTTTTAAATGTTTAGAACCAACTGCTTTGATAACAGCTTCGATTTGTTTGCTTTTTCCAGCAAGTTGACCATGGTTTTCAAGGCAGAAATAAATATCTTCTTTTTCAGCAACTTTGACACATTCTTTGAAACTTTTAACGATTAAATCAAAAGCTTTTTCAAAATCATAACCTTCACAAACATCACCACAGAAAACTCTGATAACTTTAGTATTAAACATCTTAGCATATTGACATGCTTGTTTAACCATTTCAACTTGAGATAATCTGATGTTTTCAGGACATACAAAGTTATTACCAATTGAATATGATGCAACTTTCATACCAAGTTCATCAATTGTCTTTTTTGCTTCTAATCTGTCTTCATCAGTTTTTAAAAAAGTATCTAATAATTCTACATATTGAATACCATGCTTATGCATGTGTCTAATAACTTCACTAACAGACATTTCTTTATTAATTAAAGAAACATATGACCATAATGATACACTAACATTCATTTATTTTTCCTCCTAGCGTTTAATTATAACTTCATGTCCAGTTTTTGCTGATTCATAGATGGCATCTAGAATTCTCATTAATTCAACACCATCTTCAACAGGACATAAACATTCTTTTTTATTTAAGATACAATCAACAAAGTGATCAATTTCGTTTTGGAACATTGCACCAAAGACATTACCACCATCTTCAATTACTGGAGCAATATTTACCATGTAATCATTTTCATCTTTAAAGATTTCAAGTCTTGGTTCAACTAAAGCTCCACCCTTATCACCAAATACTTCTAAGGAAGTTTGGCCTTCTTTAATATTCAAAGTAAAGCTTGCTTCAACTTCAAGAACACTGCCATCATCAAAACGAACCATAGCAATTACTGCATCTTCAACAGTGCATTTATCTTTTTCAGAATAATCCATTGGATGCCAGTGACTAACACCTTTGATTTCTTTTTTCATACCTAATTTATTAAATGTTGCGCCATATACTGATACAGCTTTAGGTTTTCCTAGTAAATAACGTGATAAATCAATAACATGCACACCTAAATCGATAAGTGGTCCACCACCACTTCTTTCTTTATCAGCAAACCAACCACCAGGGTTACCATTTCTTCTTAAATATTTTGCTTTAACAAGATATATGTCACCAAAAGTACCTTTATTATCAAAATCTTTAAATACTGTGGTTGTTCCAGCAAAACGTTTAACAAAACCAACCATTAATAAACGATCATTTTCTTTAGCAACGCGTTGCATTTCTAAAGCTTGTTCAGTATTCATTGCTAATGGTTTTTCACATAAAACATGTTTCTTTGCTCTTAATGCTTTTAATGTTTCTGGATTGTGTCCATTATTCCAAACACAAACGCTAACAGCATCTAAATCTTTCATTTTTAGCATTTCATCAACACTACCAAAAGCATTAGGAATTCCATAAGCTTTAGCATAATCTTTCGCTCTTTGTTCATTAATATCACAACAAGCAACAAGTTCAACATTTGGATTATTTTTATAAGCTTGTGTGTGGCTATGTGAAATATTACCACAACCAATAATACCAACTCTTAATTTTTGATTCATAAATTTGTTCTCCTTTTTCACAATTCAATATTAGTATATTGACGTTTGTTTTTCAAGTGTTGTTATTAATTTAATTAATTAAATTAATATGTTTTTTTATTTACTTTAAAATTATCGTTTTTACCGATTAAAAACAAAAAATCTCACTTAAAATTTAAAAAGTGAGATTGTTGTTAATTTTATCGATAGAATGGAATATTTAATTAGCTGTTAATTTTGATACATCAATTTTAATTGAATCCAACCATTCAAATAATTTTTTAGTATAATATTCTTTGTTTTCTTCTGTATAAAGCATATATGCTTCAACTGTTATATTGTATTCAGTATTGATATCACATAACAATGTATAGACTTTTGCTTCAGAATTACCATTATATTCTTGCTTGTAATAGAATTCATAATAAGAATTAGGCATCAAATCATTTCTTTTAGGATACATTGGAAACAAAGGAGTGACTTGAGTATCATCTAGTAAGAAAATATCTTCTTCATTTCTTATTTGATTTAACAAACTAGATGCCGAAACATTTAGTTCAGGATCAATAATACCAATTTCAATTCCATCATTTTTATAACTACGATAATATGATAATCTGTTTTCTCTATTTAATTCCAAAAATGTGCTATCTAGAGTAATAGAAACACCTTTTGTTTCAAATGTTTTAGCTTCTTCAACTAAAAAACAAGCAGAAAGACTAAATACCAAAGGTAATGCTAAAAATGATTTAGTTATCTTGTTTAGTTTCATTTTCTTCATATCTCCTTTTAAAATATCTGTTATATCTAGAGTTTTCTTCACAGAAGTAAACGACTAGATAGAACAAAGTCATAGCTGATAAAAATAAACTTACATAACGAACAATGTATTTCATAATATAGTTTTCATACATTCTTGTAAAAGAATTACCTTCATCATAATTAATATAATACACAATTCCTTTTTTTAACACAATTGTTGAATAATAACTTGGATAAATTTCATCAATTTTTCCATATTTATTTATCTTTTTAAATTCATTTGATGTTTCATAACCAACATTACCACTATAATAAATACCATTCTTAGTATAAATTAATAAACAAAATGGACCACCAGTAGAAATACTTTTAACATTTTTTATATTACTAGCTATTAATGTGAATTCATCATAACTACGAACATCATTACCAAAGATACCTGAATCTTCTTCAACATAAGTATCACCAATATAATTATCACCTATAGCATATATTTCATTGTTGTTATTTAAGATAATTGTAGCATTTTCAATAGCTAATATTTGTTTAACATCAGTTACAATATTAAGTGTTTTAGATTCAATATTTATCTCGTTTCTATCGAGTTTTTTAACAGCAGGAATTTCAGTTGTTTCATAATTAACTGGCACTAATTTATCATAATCTATAGTTATCTTATTTTGAATGATTTGATTACTATCAGTTACATAATAAGAAATATAAACATTTTGATTTTCAGTATTCTTTTTATGTCCTTGACTAGCTATTTTATTAATATTGTTAGTTTGAGTTTCTAACATATAGAAATAAGCATCTTTATGGAAATATTCAACAACTTGATGATTACTATTAAGAGTTGTAAAGTTTTGATAACCAACATCAAAATCTATGATATTATCGGCAATTTTCAACCATGGAGCCCCTTGTTGAATAGATTCATAAAGAACATATAATTCTTTATTTTTAGTTAAAACCAAAGTATATCCATCAGTTGCTAACATGCTATCTCTAAAGCCATCAACTTTAACAATCTTACTATTAAATTTATAACTGATACTTATAAAGTTATAGTAATGAGTTGTAGCACTTCCATATTCATTATCAAGTGGTTCTATTCCTTCATAAGAATTTAGATGGCCTTTGTTTAATTTGTTGTAACTATAATACAGTGTATTATCTTCATCAACAGCATAAACAACTGAATAATTATTGGTATAGACATCTGCAATCTTATGATTAGAAAACAATTCGACAATGCCTTTTATTGATGTAGCAAAGTTAGTTAGTGAAACAAAAAAGACACATAAAAAACAAAATAACAAGACTAAGGCTGTTATTGTATGCTTATCCTTAAAGTATCTCTTAACGTTTTCTTTATGTATCTTCATAGCTACTCCTTAAAAAAAATAATGTGAACAAGTCACATTATTCTTTAACATACACGATTGTGATGTGACGTTTGTTTCCTTCACCTTCACTAACGGTCT
The DNA here is from genome assembly GCA_947627355.1 of uncultured Bacilli bacterium. Taxonomy (GTDB): domain Bacteria; phylum Bacillota_I; class Bacilli_A; order RFN20; family CAG-631; genus Caccosoma. Next base: position 13,916 of record CANQVX010000002.1, read on the forward strand.
TTACATTTTTAAAATTAGAAACAACATTATGAACTATTCTTCTTTCATCAGCAGTCATAGGATCTAATACAGCTGTTATTTTTGTTTTAGAAACTTTTACAGCTTCACGTCTAGCAAGTGATTCTAGTTTCTTATATTTATCTTCTTTATAACCATTGATATCAATTAGAACACGAACTCTTTTTTTGAATTCTTTATTAGCTGCACTACGAACCAATTGATTTAAGGCTTGCATAGTTCTACCGTTTTTACCGATTAAAATCGAATTATGATCAGTATCAATTAAAACTCTAATAAAGCCTTCTTCTAGTTTTGGTCTAATAGAATTAACTTTTAATCCAACTGCTTCAATAACAGTTTTTAAATAATCAAGAATGTATTCAACAACCATTGCTTCAGTATAAGCTGAGATTTGAACTTTCTTTTTAAGTCCTAGAAATGAACTAGTTTCTTCGACAACTTCATAATTAATATTTTCAGCTGGTACATCAAATTCTTGACTTGCTTTTTCAAGTGCTTCTTCGACACTTTTACCTGTAAAATATTTCATAATAACTACTCCCTCCACTTTAAATTTAACTATTTATCAGTTTTAACACCTTGAGGAATTGTATAATGAACTTCTTTTTTCTTTAATTTATATTTTCCTTTACCTTTGGCAGCATTATTGATGTGATGCATAATAATGCTTTGAAGTACTTGTACTAGGGCACTGGCAATCCAATAAATAGACATGGTTGCTGGCATCATAAAGCCCATTACAAGAATCATGATCATAAAGATATTGGTCATCATGCTTGTTTGTTTTTGTGCTCTTTTGGCTTCTAATGTCATTCGTTTACGGTTTAAAATATTTGGCATTTTCATTGATAGAATTTGTGATGCTGCCATCACTAAGAAAATAACTAATGCGCCAACTTTAAAATGACCAAAGATATTTTGAGAAATAGTTGTTCCTAAAACAACTCCTAAAAAGTTACCAGTTCTTAATATTGCTGTTTGACTTACAGCACGATACATTCCAATGAAGATTGGGAATGTGATAATAAGTGATAAGAATGGAGCAAATGGTTTGATGTTGTATTTTTTATAAACACCCATCATTTCCATACTCATTCTTTGTTTTGCTTCAGCAGATTTATTGTTAGCATATTTTGCTTGAATACGAGCTATTTCTGGTTGAATGTCTTGCATTTTTTGAGTGCTCATAGTGCCCTTGAAAGTAATTAACATAACAACAATCTTGATAATTAAAGTTACTAAAAAGATTGCAAATACTTGAGCAACACCACTACCACCAAACCAGTTAACAAAACTATTTAATAACCAAGCAATTGGAAATACTAATAAACCTGTAAAGAAACTTACTTTAAAAGCATCTTTCCAAGTTTTATTTTTTAAATTAACACCTGAACCTCCAGGATCAGGAAGACCATCTTTTCCTACGACAAAACAAGCCTTAGAATAAGATGATAATCTTTGCTCAACAGATGTTTTAGAATCTTGTTTAGGATTTTTAATCCATTCAACATAACGAGCAGCTAAACTAATATTTTTAGTTAATTCTTCGTTAGCTTTAACTACATCTTCTTCATTACCTGAAAAAGAATATTTATTTTGACTAGTTTCAGCTTCATCATTAACATGTAAAACAACACTATATTTTTGAGCAATATAATTTCCAACTAATTGTTCATTTACACCTTCATCATTAGTTTTATAAAAATCAGCATAGTGAACAAATAAATAAGTTGCTGTACTTGATTCATTATTTTCAACTAATGTTTTACTACCATTTACTTCTTTGATTTCAAATTTGGTATCAATATTTTCTTGATCAGCTAATTCATCAGCAATATAAGTTGCTCTAATTTTTCCATATTCAGTACTTGTTTTCTTGGCATTACCACAAAAATCGCCATCATAAACATTGTTAGAACAGCCAGAACCAATAAATAAAAAGACAAAAGCAAATAAAATACCAATTATTTTTATAAAACGCTTTTTCATATCTTCGCTCCTTGTATTTTTAAGTAACAATTTTCAAGATTTTTATAATTTTCTTGAAAGTTGTTATCTAAATAATGTTGTCTTACAACAACCACATAATCTTTTGAAAGAGAAAAATCAAAAATTTTATCTACCATTTCTCTTACTTGTCTTTTGATTTTATTACGTACTACAGCAATACCCATTTTTTTACTAACAGATACACATACTCTAGAAAAAGTTTCGTCGTTTTCATCATAATAAATACTAAATATTTGATTGCTTACAAATCTTTTTTCATGCACTATTCTAGAGATTTCTTCATTACGTTTTAATCTAAATTGTTTTTTCACAAAAACACCTCTTAATAAATCGAAAAAACCACTAGCATTTAACTAGTGGCTAACAATTTTAAGCTGAAAGAACTCGACGATTTTTATGTCTTCTTCTCGCAATAACCTTTCTTCCATTTGGAGTAGCCATACGAGCTCTAAATCCATGTACATTTTGATGTTTTCTTTTACTTGGTTGATACGTTCTTTTCATAACCTAATACACCCCGCTTTTCATTACGCAATAAAGATTATAACGCTAAAAAACTAATAAGTCAAACAATATATTAATTATAATAATATATATAGATGTGGATAATTTTGTGGATAACTTTATTTTATTTATGGTGGTTCTAGTAAATTAAAAAATTAAAATTTTTAAATGTGGATAAGTCGTTTTTTAATTATCCACTTATCAACGTTGATTAAAGTTATAAACAAGTTATCCACAACAAAAAAATGTGGATAACTGCTTTTATATTATATATAATTTTGTCGAATTTTGGTGGATAACTCAATTTTTTATAATTTTTAGTTACTTTTCCACAAATATATGTTATTATAATACGCGTGTGAAACTTTTTTGGGAAAAGAGGGGTACAAAATGGAGATTGAAAAGAATCCAACAATAACAAAAATTTGGAACGAAATTCTTAATAAAATAAAACAAAAATATGACGCTAATGCGTTTACCACCTTCTTTTTACCAGTTGTGCCTTTATATGTTGAAGACCAACAATTTGTTGTTGAAGCCCCTTCAAGATTTGTAAAAGAAGTACTTTTGAAACAATTTGGTCAAGAAATCAATGACTATTTAAAAGAAATAACTGAAACTGATTTTTATTTAGTTGTTAAAGAAGCAGCTGAAAAAGAAAATATAAACAAAAATGTTGAATCAACAATCTCTACTTTAAATTCTAATTTAAACCCTCAATTTCTTTTTGAAAACTTTGTTGTAGGTCCAAGTAATGAAGAATGTTATCAAGCTTCACTTGCTGCAGCCTTAGAACCAGGAAAGTTTTATAACCCATTATTTATTTATGGTAAAAGTGGTATTGGTAAAACTCACTTACTTCATGCGATAGGTAATTATTGTAAAGAACATCATAATAAATCGATGAATATTTATTACACTACTGCTAATGATTTTGTCGATGAATTCATGCGTTCTAATCAAAATAAAGATATTGAATCATTAAAAACAAAATTTAGAAGTATCGATGTATTATTACTTGATGATGTTCAATTTTTAGCTGGTAAAGATAAAACTGGTGAAGTATTTTTCCACATTTTCAATAATTTATTTAACGAAAAGAAACAAATTGTTCTAACATCTGATCGTTATCCGAATGATTTAAGAGGACTTGAATCAAGACTTGTTAGTAGATTTGCTTCAGGACTTACAGTTGGTATGAATGCTCCTGAGTATGAAACAGCTTATGCTATTTTAAAAAGAAAAATTGAAGCTAAGAATTTAGATATCAACAATATCGATGATGAAGTATTACATTATATTGCTAGTAACTTCTCAAGTGATGTTAGGCAATTAGAAGGTGCTTTAACTAGATTATTTTTCTATGCTACAACCTTCAATAATGGCGATAGAATCGATATAAATCTAGCGATGGATGCTTTTAAATCGATCACTCCACCTAAAGGAAATCTATCATCTTTAACTGCTAGTCAAATTAAAGATGTTGTTGCAGAATATTATGGCTTAACAGTAAGTCAACTAGATTCAAAAAGTAGAACAAACATCTTAACAATACCAAGACACATTGCAATTTATTTATGTCGAACATTATTAAATATGACTTTTGAAGATATTGGTAATGAATTTGGTAATCGTGATCACACAACAATTATGAATGCTTGTTTAAAGATTGAACAACTTTATAAAAACGATGAAGTTTATAAATTAACAGTAAACAAAATTAAAAAATTATTAACATCAAAGTAACATAAATAGACAAGTTATTCACCATAATTTGATATAGACTTTTAAAATTATATATATTAAAATATATATAAGCCATAATAAATAAGTTATCAACAAATCCACATCACTTATTATTATTGTTATTAAAATAAATAAAAAAATAAAATAAAAATAAAGGAGTTGCAGGCAAATGAAATTTAAAATCAACCGACAAATATTTTTAAATAACTTGAATAAAGTATCGAAAGCTGTTAATAGTAAAGTTCCTTATCAAGCATTAACAGGTATCAAATTTACTTTAACAGATGATCAATTAGAATTAATTGGTAGTGATAACGATTTATCAATTCGTTGTATTATCAAAAAAGAAATTAACAATGAACAAGTAATGGAAATTGAAGAAACTGGTTGCACTGTTATCAATGAAAAGATTATTTGTGACATTATTAGAAAAATTGATTCTGATTATGTTGAAATCATGGTAGCTGATAATGTTGCTAAAATTAAAAGTGAAATCTCAATTTTTAACATTAATACTATTCCAGCAATTGATTATCCTAACTTTGATTTCACATTCATTGGTGCTCCTTTATCAATTGATGCATTAGAATTAAAAACAGTATTAGATCAAACTTTATTTGCTTCAAGTGATAAAGAATCAAGACCAATCTTAACAGGATTAAATATTTCATGTGCTAATAACAAAATTGAATTTGTAGCAACTGATACGTATCGTTTATCTAAAAAGATTATTCCTACTGAATATAACGATTCATTTAGAGTTACCGTACCAAAGATGGCTTTAGATGAAATTAACAAGATTATTGAATTAGGAACAACTGTTAATATTTATATCACTGATAAGAAAATTACTTTTGATCTTGGTGATTGTACAATTATCACTCGTTTAATCAGTGGTACTTATCCTGATACATCTAAATTAATTCCAGATGTATTTGACCAAATTTTAACAATTAATACAAGTAGTTTAACAGCATCTATTGATCGTGTATCAGTGTTGTTAAATGAAAGAAATAATGTTGTTAAATTAAATATGAAAGAAGATGAAGTATTTGTATCTTCTAAGAGTTCTGAAACAGGTTCTGCTTTAGAAAAGATTAACAATGATGATTTCGGTTATGAAGGTAAACCTTTAATGATTTCATTTAGTGGTAAATATTTAGCAGAAGCAGCTAGAGCTTTAAATAGTGATGAAATTTCATTACACTTCACTGGTGATATGAAACCAATCATTTTGAAATCTAAAACTAATAAAGATTTAATTGAATTAATTCTACCTATTAGAACTTATAATTAATTAAATAAATAATGTTAATATTAAATAAGTCAAGAAATATAATTCTTGACTTATTTTTTTAGAAAAACATTGATTTTATCGATAAATTTAATAATTTTAACAATTATTTTATAATTCTTTTAATTTTTGTCGATAGAAACATGCATTTTCAATAAATTTGAATTGATTATTAATAGTATAAGCATACTTGATATATCTTTGAGTTCTAAGATAATTATAATTATCAAATTCAGTTAAATTTGAAAACATTGAATTATCTTCTAGGTCAAAGAATTTAGCTAACGCTGATGTTTCATGTTTCATACAAATCTTAATATATTCTTCATAAGGCATATTTTTATCGTGAGTTATATTTAATAATGGCTCTTCAATATAAGATTCAAAATATAAATCTAAACCAAATTTACGATACATTTGTTTTATTTCTTGTAAAGTTGTATCAGTGTCTTCTAAAACATCGTGTAGTAATATTGTTTCTTCTACTCCTTCAACAGGTAAATGAAAATTAGTTAATAAATCTTTATTTAATGTATCAAAATTGTCTTTATTAATATTTAACATCTTACGATAAGCAAGAAAACAACGATAAGGATGATAGATATAAGGTTCACCATTTACTCTTGTTTAGTTTCTATGAGCATAGATTGCTATTTGTAAGGCAAGATAAGTAGAACATGAAACACTATCTTTTATCTTTTTAGAATCAAAATTGATTGTTTTTAAATAATCATTTATTACTTTTATGTTTGTCATTTATATTCCTTCTTTCTTACAATTTGATTATAAATATTTTTATATTTCTTTTGGTCAAATGGAATTTGACAATTGAAATTGTTATAATGGAGTTGTAAAGAGGGTGTAATCATGGATAAAACAAAAATAGATGAATATATTAAAATACATACCAAAGAAAAAGAAAAAGGTATCTCATTTGTCTCATATTTGTATCAATTAATGGATAAATATGGTTTTATAAAAGCATCAGATTTGTATAACAAAGCTAATATTTCAAGACAACTATGGTCTTTAATTATTAGTGAAAAAACTAATCCATCACTAAGTGTTTGTATCAAAATTGTTTTCTGTTTACATGCTAATAATCATGAATGTAAATATTTACTTAAGAAAGCTGGTTATACTTTACCATCTTCATCAAAATATGCTTTGATTATCCGTTATGCTATTGAAAATAAAATCTATGATCTTGTTGAATTAAATAGCATTTTATCTGAATATGGTTATGAACATTCTCTTATTTATTAATTGTTATTAAAATAAATTAGGTATAAAATAGAAATCGAAAGTGAGATGTAAATTAATGGAAAAGAAATATTTTGAAGAATTACAACAATTTTATAAAAAAGAATTACAAGAAACTTTATCATTTTGGTATAACTATGGTTATGATAGAAAACATGGTGGTTTCTATGTATGTTTAGAAGAAGATGGAAAAGTATTTGGAACTGATAAATCAGTTTGGGCTCAAGGTAGAGGTCTTTATATCTTTGCTAGAGCATATAACATGATTGAAAAGAATCCTAAATGGTTAGAAATTGCTAAAGATGCTTTTAAATTTATCAAAACATATTGCTATGATAAAGATAAAAGAATGTTCTTTACAGTTACTGATGATGGTATTGGAATTCAAAAAAGAAGATATTATTTTAGCGAAACATTTGCAGTTGTTGGAAGTGCTGAATTATATCGTGCTACAAACGATAAAGAATGTCTAGAATTAGCTCGTGATACTTATGAATCTATTATAAGAATGTTTAACAATCCATCATTAAATCCTAGTAAATATAATGTTGAAGCTGTTAATTGTAAAGGTTTAGCAACACCTATGATTCTACTTGTTACTTCACAAGTTATGAGAGAAATCGATGTTGAAAGAAAAGATGAATATAATAAAAATATTGATATTTTCTTAAAAGAAATATTGAAAGATCATTTACATCCAGAAGCAAAAGCATTATTTGAAAATGTTGGTCCTAATGGTGAAAGAGTAAGTGGTCCTAGAGGACGTTTAGTAAATCCAGGTCATTCTATTGAAGCATCATGGTTTTTAATGACTGAAGCTGTTTATCGTAATGATAAAGAGTTATTAGATAAAGCTTTAAATATCTTAAATTGGTCATTTGATTTAGGTTGGGATAAACAATATGGAGGTTTAATGTATTTTGTTGATGTTGAAAATAAACCTTGTGAACAACTTGAATGGGATATGAAATTATGGTGGCCTCATAACGAAATGTTAATTTCTTTTTTAATGGCATATAAGTTAACTAAGAATGAAGAATATTTAAATAAATATAGAATGGTTCATGATTATGCTTTTGGTCATTTCAAAGATATGAAACATGGTGAATGGTATGGATATTTACATCGTGATGGTAGTGTTTCAAACACCTTAAAAGGTAATATCTTTAAAGGACCTTTCCATTTACCAAGATGTTTAATGGAAAACGTTCTTCAATTAGATGAAATCATTAAAGATAAAAAATTCTTTTAATAAATAATTAAATTTAACTATTGGATATTGGTTTTTGAAAATAAAATCAATATCTTTTTTTATTAAAAATTGATATAAATATTCGATTCTATCGATAATTTTTAAATATAGTCCTAATATAGTAATAAATTTATTATTGAAAAATAATTTTTAATGTGCTAGTATTATAGAGCACGAGATGCAGATGTAGTTCAGTGGCAGAACACAACCTTGCCAAGGTTGCCATGCGGGTTCGATTCCCGTCATCTGCTCCATTTTTATTTTTAAGGGCCTAAATAGGCTTTTTTTATTTTGCATTATAGTCATATTATAGTCACTTATAACTTTTTAGATCATCTATAATCTAAAACTAATTGGATTTAAATATTTTATAAAATAATATAGTAATTAATTAAAATATCGCAAATGTGTGCAACAAAATATCACAAATGTGTGTAAATATATAATTAATGTGAAACAAAACAAAGAAAAAATAGTTAAAATGTTTCACATTTTTATTTTTAATATATTGAAGCTAAATCAATAAAAAAAGAAATTAGAAATATTAATAAAATACTAAAATCATTAAATTACATTGAAAAGGATTTAGATTCTAATATCGAAGTTAATATTGATTTTGCTAAAAGACATCTAGTTGATACAATTTATAAACAAGTTATTTTAGAAGGTGTTGCTACTACCTTTGCTGATACAGAAAGTATTGTTGAAGGTGGTAAAGTTAATAACATGACTGTAGAAGATGTTATGAAAATAATTAATTTAAAGCACGCTTGGGAATTCATACTTAATAAAAATGTTATTAAACTACCAACAAATTTTAATTTGCTATGTAAAATTAATAATCTTGTAGAAGAAGGATTTTATTATAACGCTGGTAAAATTAGAAGTACGCCAGTATCAATCACAGGAACTAAATGGGTGCCAAATTTACCGATAGAAAGTGTAATTAAAGAAGATTTAGCTAATATATTTAATAGTGATTTAGATGAAATAGATCTAGCAATAGAATTATTGCTATATGTTATGAAAAAACAAATATTTATTGATGGTAACAAAAGAACAGCGATAATATTTGCAAATCATTATCTAATATCAAAAGGTAAAGGAATAATTGTTATTCCGGCGGAGTTAACTAATGAATATAAAAATTTGTTAATTAGTTATTATGAAGGAAAGAATGTTAAAAAAATAAAAGTATTTTTAAAAGAAAAATGTTATTTAAGTTTATAATCTTTTAGTCTTTTTATAACAATAAATCATATGATTTTTTTACAAAATTATCAAATTTATCAAATAACGAACATTGATTTTTGCCGGCTAAAACAGTGCTTTTTATTTTACAAAATTTAAGCAATGCTTTTCGGACACCTTTCGGACACCACCAAAAAACGGTTGCTGAAAAGGTTGCTGAAAGGTTGCCGAAAATGTTGAAAAAGAATGTTGATGGGTGTATAATAATGTTGGGGTGAGAATATGTTTTATGAAAATGAATTTGTTGAATTAAAAAGTGAATTAACAAAGGAAATAAAAAAAGAAATTGTTTCTTTTGCAAACTCTAAAGGTGGAGTTATTTATATTGGAATAAATGACGACGGAACAGTAAAAGGTTTATCAAACGCAAAAAAAGATCTTGAAGCTTTAAGCGGAATGATACGTGATGGAATTAAATCAGATTTATCTTTATATACTAACATGGAAATTCAAAATTATGATGGTAAGGAAGTTATTGTTTTAAAAATAATGGATGCTCCAAACAAGCCATATTATTTAGCTGATAAAGGTATAAAATCTAGTGGTGTGTTTTTTAGACATGGTAACGTTTCTGCACCTGCATCTGATGAAATGATAAAACAATTAATTAAAAATAATCACGATTCATTTGAAAATGAAATGTCTAGCAATCAAGATTTACATTTTTCATACATTCAAGAAATTTTTAAAAATAAAAACATCCCTTTTAATAAAACTAAATATAAAACATTAAAAATAGTCAATGAAGATAATTATTTTACCAATTTAGGACTATTATTATCTGATGAATGTCCATTTACAATCAAGTGTGCAATATTTGAAGGAAATACAAAAATTACATTTAAAGATAGAAGAGAATTTAATGGTTCGGTTATTAAACAATTAGAAGATGCACTTCAATTTTTAAGTTTAGTTAATAAAATGCACGGAACAATTGTAAAATACACAAGATACGATGTTTGGGATTATCCTGAATATGCAATTAGAGAATCAATTTTAAATGCTATTATTCACAGAAATTATAATTTTTCTGGCAGTATTTTAATTTCTGTATTTGATAATAGAATAGAGGTTGTTTCGTTGGGTGGTTTGGTATCTGGAATAACAATTAACGATATTTTAAGTGGTGTATCTCAACCACGGAATGAAAATTTAGCTAACATTTTTTATAGATTAGGTTATGTTGAAAGTTATGGTACAGGAATAGGACGTATGACAGATATTTATGAAGATTTTGACATGAAGCCGGATTTTATTCCTTTAGATAATTCTTTTAAAGTTGTTTTACCAAACATTAATTATAAATCACCAGAAGAAAACAATAGTGACAAGCAAATAATAGAAATCATTAATTTTTTAAAGAAAAATAAAAAAATTAGAAGACAAAATATAGATGAATTACTTAAAGTTTCTGCAACAAGATCAAAAGAAATATTATCACAATTGATTGAAGCAAACATTATTGAAAAAGTTGGCTCTGGTAGAAGCGTATACTATATTTTGAAATAAAAAAAGTTAATTAAACAATACACTTTTTAAAAAACACAAGCACTTAATAAAAGCGGCAATCTCGCCATAAATATAAAGTGAATTAATTGTATTATATATTAACATCAATTTTTAATAATATTTACCGATAAAAACATATTTTTTAATCGTTTTATTGATTTTTTTGTCATACTTGTATTAAAATATAATTAATAAATGTGGCAATCTTGCCACAAATATTAAGTGAGGCGAATAATTGATGGAAATTGTTAGAAATAAGTATTTAAATATGTTAGTTATGCGTATGCACAATAGATTAGTTAAAGTTATAACAGGAATTAGAAGGTGTGGTAAATCATATTTATTAAATACTATTTTTTATAATTATTTGATTAATAATGGTGTTTCTAAAGATCACATTATACGTTTTGCTTTTGATTCTGCAAAAGACTTAGAATTAATTGATGAAGATTTAGAAATGTTAACAAAAACTAATCAAAAAGTGAATGCTAAAAAGTTTTTAAGTTACATTCGTAAGAAAACCGATGATCAAGGTATGTATTATTTATTACTTGATGAAGTGCAAAACTTATCAAGTTTTGAAGCAGTGTTAAATGGCTATTTAAGAGAAGATAATCTTGATATTTATGTCACAGGTAGTAATTCAAAGTTTTTATCAAAAGATGTGATAACAGAGTTTGCTGGACGTGGTGATGAAATTCATATGTTGCCTCTTTCATTTTCAGAGTTTTATGCTAGTTCTAACAAAGACATCAATGAAGCTATTGATGAATATATTTTATATGGTGGATTACCAATGATCGCATTGATGAATGATGATGAACAAAAGACAATATATTTAAAAACACAACTCACAAATGTTTATTTAAGAGATATAATTTTAAAAAATCATTTAACGAATGATAAAAATATTGATGAATTATTAGATGTTATTGCTTCTGGTATGTCATCACTTACTAATCCAAATAAGTTATCAAACACTTTTAAATCAGAAAAACACGAACAAATAAGTGCTATAACAATTGATAATTATCTTAATTATTTAGAAGATGCTTTTGTTATCTCAAAAGTTAAAAGATATGATGTTCAAGGTAAAAGATATATAAATACACCATATAAGATTTATTTTGAAGATATTGGACTTAGAAATGCTAAATTAAATTTTAGACAACTTGATAAAGGAAATTCTATGGAAAACATTATTTATAATGAACTTAGATATCGTGGTTATAATGTTGATATAGGTGTTATAGATACAAGAAAAACAGTTAATGGAGTAAGTAAAAGAAAACAATTTGAAATAGATTTCATAGCTAATCTCGGAAGCAAAAGATATTATATTCAATCAGTTTATGATCTTCATAGTGAAGAAAAACTAACTCAAGAAATGCAATCACTTGATAATGTAAATGATTCATTTAAGAAAATTATTGTTGTTAGGAAAAACAGTATTCCAAGAAGAACTGAAAAAGGTTATTTGATAATTAGTTTAAAAGAATTTTTAATGAATCCTAATAGTTTAGAAATATAATAAAACTATCGATAGAATCGATAAAAATTAAATTTAAACTGATATATATTTCTAATATAGTCAATTGCTAAACAAAAAATAAAATGCTAAAATAATAAAAAAGGAGGAAGATAAACATGAAGTGTCCTAATTGTGGTGCAGATATTAAACACGATACAGCCATCTGTGAATATTGTGGAACAAGTACTGGGTATAGACCAGAAAAACCAGAAAAACCACACAATGTAAATGTTTCTATTCCTTCTAGTGAAAAAGAATCAACTAACAAGACTCTAAAGACAATTGCATTATTATTAATGGTTTTATCTTTAGCATCTACAGCAATAACAATTATCCCTTTGTTTTGGATGTTACCTATGATAATTTATTATTCTTCAAGGATAAAACAAAATAAAGATGTGTCATTAGCATTTAAAATATTAACTTTGGTTTTGGTTAATGCAATAGCCGGTATTATTATGTTATGTATTAAAGATCCTAAAAAAGACAATGCAAATTAAGTGATGGAAATCACTTTTTTTGATTGTTAAAAAGCGATTGAAACTAGAAAAATAAACGACTATAATATAAAACGTTCATTTAAAAGGGGATTATATCGTGGTTATTGTTCTAGTGATTGCAATATTAACAAGTTTATGTTTAATTGCTTCAGTTTTATTCTTTCCAAAGTTAAAAATTGGTAAGGTAGAAATAAATACATATTGGATTGTATGTATTGTTGGTGCTTTATTAATGATAATATTTAGACAAATATCGTTTAAACAAGTAGGACATTCATTGATAGAAAACAACAGCATTAATCCACTTAAGATCTTAATATTATTCTTTTCAATGACCTTATTATCAATTTTTCTCGATGAAATCGGATTTTTTAAATATCTTGCTACTAAAGCCGCAAAGATTGCAAAAACTAGTCAACACGAATTATTTATAATTTTATATATATTAACTTCAATACTAACCATATTTACTTCTAATGATATTGTAATATTAACTTTTACTCCATTTATTTGTTATTTTTGTAAACACGCTAATATCAAAGCAACACCATATTTAGTTGCTGAATTTGCAGCAGCAAATACTTGGTCTATGATGTTAATTATAGGGAATCCTACTAATATTTATTTGGCAACTAGTGCTAATATAACATTTATTGAATATTTTAAAGTTATGGCTATTCCTACTTTGATAGCTGGATTAGTTGAAATTATAGTCTTGTTTATTATATTTAATAAGCAACTTAAACAACCAATTGAAACTAGTGAAGAAACCACAAAAATTGACGATAGAATCGGATTAATTATTGGTTTAATTCATTTAGCTGTATGTTTAATATTATTAGTTATATCATCATATATTCATTTAGCTATGTGGCTTATTTCTTTATGTTGTGCTTTAAGTTTGTTAATAATGCTTACTATATCCAATTTAATTCAAAGAAAATCATTCAAACATTTATTGTTATCTATTAAAAGATTACCTTATGAATTGATACCATTTATGATTTCGATGTTTGTTATTGTGGCATCACTTAAAAATCAAGGAGTATCAAAATATTTAACCAATTTACTTGAATCTAAAAATAATATATTTACTTATGGTTATGCTTCATTTATAGGAGCAAATTTAATTAATAATATTCCGATGAGTGTTTTATTTTCAACGCTTCCTACAATTGGAAGTCATCTAAATCAAGTTAGAGCAATTTATGCTACTATTATTGGCTCTAATATTGGTGCCTTTCTAACTCCAATAGGTGCTCTTGCAGGTATCATGTTTACTCAATTACTTGCAAAACAACATGTTAAATATGGGTTTAAAACATTTGTTAAATATGGATTGATGGTTTCAATTCCTACTATTACAACAGCTTTGTTGGTATTATTTTTCATCTTATAATTATTGATTCTGTCGACAAATTTTAATATTTAGTCTTATTTTATTTTGCATTTAAGCATCTAGTGTGATAAAATATATTTAAGACAGTTCGTAACCATCCTGTCTATAAACAAAACTAGGGAATGAGTTGACTTTTAAGGAAGAAACTGATTTTTTAGTTTCTTCCTTTTTTTCTAAGAAGGTGGAAACGTGAAAGCAATAGTCTTATTCAGTGGTGGTTTAGATTCTACCACTTGTCTATCCTTAGCTATTAATAAATATGGTGCTGATAATGTTTTAGCTTTAACAGTCTATTATGGTCAAAAACATAAAAAAGAAATAGAGGCTGCTAAAAAGATAGTTGAATATTATCATTGCCATTATCAAGAATTAAATCTAAAACCATTGTTTGAAAATTCCAAATGTAGTTTGCTTGAAGGACAAGCATCAATTCCTCACGAAAGTTATGATAAACAAATAAAAGAAACTAATGGTAATCCAGTTTCAACCTATGTTCCATTTAGAAATGGTTTATTTTTATCAGTGGCTGCTTCAATTGCTATTTCTAGTGGCTGTCATGAGATTTATTATGGTGCTCATCAAGATGATGCAGCAGGGAACGCTTATCCTGATACTAGTAAAGAATTCAATCAAGCTATTAACCAAGCTATTTATCTTGGAAGTGGTAATAAGGTTGAAGTAATAGCTCCATTTATAAATAAAACTAAAAAAGATGTTGTAAAACTAGGACTTGAACTAAAAGTTCCTTATGAACTTACTTGGTCATGTTATGAAGGACATGATTTAGCTTGTGGTAAATGCGGCACATGTATCGATAGAAAAAAGGCATTTCTTGCTAATAATGTTAAAGATCCAATACCGTATGAGGATGAATCATTATGAATGAGTTAATCTTTATTTTAGCAGTAGTTATCTATTTATGTTCTACTGTTTTAATCTATAAATTTTTCGGTAAAATCGGCATTTATGCTTTTGTTGCCTTTGCTACAATACTTGCTAATATTCAAGTATCAAAATCAATTATGTTGTTTGGTTTAACTACCACAGCCGGTAATGTTTTATATGCTGCCACATTTTTATCAACCGATATATTATCTGAAAATCATGGTAAGAAAGCGGCTCAAAAAGCAGTATTTCTAGGAATTGTTATTAATGTTTTGTGGTTAATTGGAACTCAACTAACATTATTATTTAAGCCTAGTGCTACTGATACAATGCATGCTAGCATGAAAGTTTTATTTGGAGTTATACCTCGTATTACTATAGCGTCATTAATAGGTTATATTGTAAGTCAAAGTTTAGATGTTATCTTATATCATTTGATTTGGAAAAAGACCGGAAATAATAATAAAAAGCTATGGCTTAGAAATAATGCTGCAACTATGATAAGTCAATTAGTAGACACTTTATTATTTGTAACCATTGCATTTGTTAACACTGTACCAACCTCAATCTTTTTACAAATACTTGGTACAACTTATTTATTTAAAGTTATCGTTGGTTTATGTGATACACCATTTATATATCTAGCAAGAAAAATAAAAGTTTTAGATAAGGAGGATTTAAAACCATGTCAAGAAGAAAAGATGAAGTAAAAAGTTTAGGTAGTAAAAATACTAAATATGCTACAGATTATGATAAAACATTACTAGAAAGAATAGAAAACAAACACCCAGAAAACGATTATTTTGTTAAATTCAATTGTCCTGAATTTACGAGTCTATGTCCAATTACTGGACAACCTGACTTTGCTACAATTTATATTTCATATATACCAGATAAATATATAGTTGAATCAAAGTCTTTAAAATTATATTTGTTTAGTTTTCGTAATCATGGTGATTTTCATGAAGATTGTGTCAATATCATCATGAATGATTTAATTGAATTACTAGAACCTAAATATATTGAAGTATGGGGTAAGTTTTTACCTAGAGGTGGTATTTCAATTGATCCATATGTTAATTATGGTAAACCTGATACTAAATACGAAAATATGAAAGAACAAAGATTGTTGTGGCATGATTTAAACCCTGAAAAGGTTGATAATCGATAAAAATACGCTTGAAACGAGAGACTTGATAGCATATAATTAAGTTGAGCGTTGATAGCAATAACTAGCGTTTATTATGCTTGTTGTTACTATCTTTTTTTATTTCTTTTTTCAAGATAATAGACAAAACAACTCAAAACAAGTATAATGTAGACACCATAAAGAGAACGGCTAGAGACAAGCTCCAAACCGTCAGCAACCTTTTAAGTAAGGTGCTAAAGCTTGAACGATGGGATATATTATTATAAATATTTACTCCTATCGTGTCGATGGGAGTTTTTTTATGGAATCACATTGAAAGGATTAAATTATTATGCAAGTTTTATTACACATTCCCCATGCTTCACTTAAAGTTCCAAAACATTTTTACAAAGGTTTATTAATTTCTAAAGAAGAATTCAATAAATATAATCTAGAAATGTCTGATCTAGGTGTTGATTATTTATTTAAAGATTTACCTTATAAGAAAATAAAAGCCAAATATTCAAGATTATATGTAGATATTGAAAGATTCAAAGACGATAGTAAAGAAATAATGTCTAAATATGGTGAAGGTGTCATTTATACTCATCTATATGATGGAAAACTATTTCATGAACACGATGAAAACTATCGACAAAAAGGACTAAAATACTATGATAGATATCATAAAAAGTTAGATAAACAAGTAACAAAAATGTTAAAAAAAGATAATGAATTATTAATCTTAGATTGTCATAGTTTTTCAAACAAAATGGCAAGTTATTTCTTTAATGAACCTTTTCCAGACATATGTCTAGGAATAGAATCAGACTATTATGATAAAGAAATAGTAGATAAAATTATCAAAGAAATAGAAAAAAGAGGCTATTCTTATCAAATCAATCATCCCTATAAAGGAAGTCTTGTTCCAAATTGCATTATAAATAATAAAGTAAAAGGGAAAGTAATAGCTATCATGATAGAAATTAACAAGAGAATATACCTATAAAATATTTATAAATATTTTATTCTTTTTTTCTTTTAAAAACCCATGTATAATGTTTATCGAAAACAAAGCATTTATTGGGGTGATTAGTCAATGGAAAAAGAAATTAGAAACAAACATTTTATAGAAGAAAGGCCATTATTTAATGAAAACAATCTAAAAATATTTGATTGTGTTTTTTCTAATGGTGAATCTCCTTTAAAAGAATGTAAAAATATTTATCTAGAAAACAGTGTATTTGAATATAAATATCCTTTATGGTATTCAAAAAACATTAAGGTTGAAAAATGTAAACTAGACGAAATGGCAAGAGCTGGTATTTGGTATAGTATTAATATTAATATTTCTAATTCAACCATTGTTGCCCCTAAAACATTTCGTCGGTCAAATGGGATAATTTTAAATAATGTTGACTTCTTAGATGCTAAAGAAACTTTATGGGAATGTAATGATATAAAAATAAATAATTCTAAAATAGATAATTGCGATTATTTTGGTATGAATTCAAACAATATCGAACTTAATAACGTTACCTTAAATGGTAATTATTGTTTTGATGGTGCGTGTAATATTATAATTAGAAACTGTGTTTTAAACTCTAAAGATGCTTTTTGGAATACTAAAAATGTAACTGTTTATAATTCAGTTATCAATGGTGAATATATTGGTTGGAATTCAATCAATTTAAAATTTGTTAATTGTAAGATTCAAAGTGTTCAAGGTTTTTGCTATATCAATAATCTTGAATTAGATAATTGTGATTTAACTGGAACCACTTTAGCTTTTGAATATTCATCAGTTAAAGCAAACATAATTAACATTGATAGCATACTAAATCCTAATGAAGGTTATATCAAAGTTAACACAATTGAAGAATTAATCATGGATAAAACTAAGATTGATCCATCTAAAACAGTTATTGAATGTGACAATATTAAAACTAAAAGTGATCGTTTTACAGTGATTCGGAGATAAGAAAATGAAACAAAATGAATTTGATAAAAAAGTAAATCGTAGAAATACTAATTCACTTAAATGGGATATAAAAGATAATGAAATTCCTATGTGGGTTGCTGATATGGATTTCAAAACAGCTCCAGCTATTATAAAAGCCATTGAAAAAAGAGCAAGACATGGAATCTATGGTTATACTATCATTCCTGATATATGGTATGAAAGTATCATCAATTGGTGGAAAAACGAACATCAATTTGAAATCAAAAAAGAATGGTTACAATTTAGTACCGGTGTTGTTCCAGCAATCTCTAGCATTGTTAAAAGAATAACTAATGTTGGTGATAACATTGTTACCTTAACACCAGTTTATGATATTTTCTTTCATTCAATTGAAAATGCTAATAGAAAAACATTAGAATCACCATTAGTTTATGAAAATGGTGCTTATCATATAGATTTTGAAGACTTAGAAAACAAATTAAAAGACAAAAAAACTACTATGATGATCTTTTGTAATCCTCATAATCCGATTGGAAAAATCTGGACTAAAGAAGAAATAGAAAAAGTGGGTCATTTATGTAATAAATATAATGTTGTTGTTTTATCTGATGAAATTCATTGTGATATCACTGATATGGATTGTAGTTATGTTCCGTTTGCTTCGGTATCAGATGAATGCTTAAACAATAGTATTGTTTGTATTTCTGCTAGTAAAGCTTTTAATCTTGCTGGTATTCAATCAGCCGCTGTTTATTGTGCTAATGAAAAACTAAGAAAGATTATTGTAAAAGGTTTGAATTCGGATGAAGTTGCTGAACCTAATTGTTTTGCAATTGATACTATAGTAGCAGCATTTAATGATTCTAAGGATTGGTTTATGAATCTAAAACAATACATTTATGAAAATAAACAAATAGTAAAAACATATCTAAAAGAAAACAATCTACCAATTAAATTAGTTGAAAGCAAAGCAACCTATTTACTATGGCTTGATTGTTCATTAGTAAGCAAAAATGTCTCAAAATTTGCAAGTTTTCTTAGAGAAAAAACCGGTCTTTATTTATCAGACGGCAAAGTTTATCGAGGGAATGGCACTAATTTTGTTAGAATGAATATTGCTTGTAATAAAACTCAACTTAACAAAGCTTTAAGAATGTTAAAACAAGGTGTTTTATTATATAAAAAGATAGGTTAAAAATATTTAAAATATTTTTAATGTTATGTTATAATATACCATATTTTAAAAAACAAGAGGAAGTAAAGGGTGGTCAAATATGCAATTTAAAGCTGGTATTGATATAGGCTCAACCACAATTAAAATGGTCGTTTTAGACGACAAAAATAAAACTATTTTTAGTTGTTATGAACGTCATTTTGCTCATATTCAAGATACCCTAATTGCCATCATTAAAAAAGCAAACGAAGTTGTTTTAGACAATCCTTTAACTATTAAAATTACAGGTTCAGGCTCACTTAATTTTAGTAAAGCCTTAAATATCGAATTTATTCAAGAAGTTGTAGCAGTAGCTACAGCCTTAAAATCTATTGCTCCTCAAGTTGATGTTGCAATCGAACTTGGTGGAGAAGATGCAAAAATCATTTATTTTACCGGTGGTTTAGAAGAAAGAATGAATGGTGTTTGTGCCGGTGGAACCGGTTCTTTTATCGATCAAATGGCCGCTTTATTACAAACTGATGCTGAAGGTTTAAATAAAGAAGCTAAGAATTATAAAGAAATCTATCCAATTGCTGCTAGATGTGGTGTTTTTGCTAAATCAGATATTCAACCATTGATTAATGAAGGTGCTACTAAAGCAGATTTAGCGATATCTATCTTCCAAGCGGTTGTTAATCAAACTATTTCAGGACTTGCATGTGGTAAACCTATTAGAGGTTGTGTTGCCTTTTTAGGTGGTCCACTTCATTTCTTATCGGAACTTAAAGAATGTTTTATAAGAACTTTGAAGTTAACTAGCGAAAATGTGGTGGCTCCTAGTAATGGTCACTTACTAGCTGCTATTGGTGCTGCTTTAGAAAGCGAAAAAGAACAACCAATATTTTTAAAAGATTTAATTAAGAAACTAGAAAATGGTGTTTCAATGGAATATGAACTAAAAAGACTTGAACCATTATTTGCATCTAGACAAGAATATCTTGAATTCAATAAAAGACATGAAAAAGCAATGATAAATAAAGTATCACTTAACACTTATCGTGGTAATTGTTTTTTAGGTATTGATGCTGGTTCAACAACGACTAAATTGGTTCTTATTGGTGAAAAAGGTGAACTTTTATATTCTTTCTATTCATCTAACCAAGGAAATCCTATAAATACCGCAATTGTAGGAATTAGAAAACTTGCTCAAATCATACCAGATACTGCTAAGATTGTAAGATCATGTTCAACCGGTTATGGTGAATCTTTATTTAAAGCCGCATTCAATCTAGAAGAAGGCGAAGTTGAAACAATAGTTCATTGTAAAGCTGCACAATTCTTTAATCCAGATGTTGATTGTGTTTTAGATATTGGTGGTCAAGACATGAAATACATCAAACTTAAAAACGGTAATGTTGATAATGTCTTGTTAAATGAAGCTTGTTCATCTGGTTGTGGTTCGTTTATTGAAAACTTTGCAGTTTCTTTAGGTTATAGTGTTCAAGACTTTGCTAAAGAAGCTTTATTTGCTGCTAATCCAATTGACTTAGGCACACGTTGTACAGTTTTCATGAATTCTAATGTTAAACAAGCTCAAAAAGAAGGGGCATCAGTTGCTGATATTTCAGCTGGTCTTGCTTATTCTGTAATCAAAAATGCTTT
This sequence comes from uncultured Bacilli bacterium, assembly GCA_947627355.1. Taxonomy (GTDB): domain Bacteria; phylum Bacillota_I; class Bacilli_A; order RFN20; family CAG-631; genus Caccosoma. The sequence goes on from CANQVX010000002.1 coordinate 34,991, forward strand.
ATATAAAGTTATCAAGTTATCTAATGTTGCTGATTTAGGTAAAAATATAGTTGTTCAAGGTGGAACATTCTTAAACAAAGCTGTGTTAAGAGCCTTTGAAAAGATTGCTGGAGTAGAAGTTATAAATCCAAATATTTCCGGCCTAATGGGAGCTTTTGGGGCTGCTTTGCATGCTCGTGAAACTTATACTGGACAAACTCCAGCAGCCTTATCTTTAAAAGAAATGATAAACTTAACATATAAGACAACAGCTACTAGATGTCAAGGTTGTTCTAACCATTGTATGCTTACTATTAATATCTTTTCAGGTGGTAGAAGACATATCACTGGTAATCGTTGTGAAAAAGGATTGAATAGTGATGCTAAAGCCACTAGTGCATTTAACATGGTTAAGTTTAAAAGAGACTTAATGGATAGTTATAAACCATTATCAAAAGAAGAAGCAACTAGAGGTACAATTGGTATTCCTAGAGTTTTAAATATCTATGAAAATTATCCTTTCTGGCTAACGTTTTTCAAGGAACTTGGCTTTAGAGTTGAATTATCTAGTTATTCTTCTAGAAAGATTTATGAACTAGGTATGGATTCAATTCCTAGTGAATCTGAATGTTACCCAGCAAAACTTGCTCATGGCCATGTTCAATGGTTAGTAAATCAAGGTGTTAAGACTATTTTCCACCCTTGTGTTTTCTTTGAACATCAAGAAACCAAGAAGGCTCAAAACCATTACAATTGTCCAATAGTTATATCTTATCCTGAAAACCTTAAAAATAATGTTGAAGCTATTACCAATAACGAAGTTCATTATGTTCGTCCATTTATAGCATTTACTAATGAAAAAGTTGCTACTAATAGATTGATAGATGTATGTAAAAAAGAATGGAATATCAAAGCTGGCGAAGTTAAAAAGGCTGCTCATATAGCTTGGTTAGAACAAGAAAAAAATAAACAAATTATAAAAGAACAAGGCAGAAAAATTATCGATTCTCTCGAAGAAAATAATCAAGTTGGTATTGTTCTTGCTGGTCGACCATATCATATTGATCCAGAAATCAATCATGGTATTCCTGAAATGATAGCATCATTTAATTATCCAGTTCTTACTGAAGATAGTATTCCTGATGACTTTGAAGCAACAAGACCTATCAGAGTTAATGACCAATGGGTATATCATTCAAGATTATATAAGGCTGCTGAATATGTTAAAAATAATCCTCGTCTAGAATTAGTTCAACTTAATTCATTTGGTTGTGGATTAGATGCTATTACCACTGACCAAGTAAATGAAATTCTTGAACGTGGTAATAAGATGTATACTGTACTTAAAATAGATGAAGTTAATAACCTAGGTGCTGCAAGAATTAGAATTCGTAGTTTATTTGCAGCTATCAAGAAAAGAAATAACAAAGAAAATAAAGTTACTGATATAACTTATAAACGTAGTTATTTTACTAAGAAAATGAAACAAGAAGGTTGGACAATACTTGCCCCACAAATGAGTCCTATTCATTTTGATTTAGTATCACCAGTTTTTAAATATTATGGTTATCAATTAGAATTACTAGAAAACATGGATAGAAATGCTATTGATGCTGGCCTTAAGTTTGTTAATAATGATGCTTGTTATCCATCAATTATTACAGTAGGTCAAATTATGGATGCTGTGTTATCTAAAAAATATGATACTAATAGACTTGCAATTGTTATGACTCAAACTGGTGGTTGTTGTAGAGCTAGTAACTATGTTGGCTTTATTCGTAGAGCCTTAGATAAGGTTGGTTTATCTCATATACCAGTTATTTCATTAAACTTAAATGGTATGGAAACTAATGAAGGATTCAAGATTACTATTCCATTTGCTGTTGATGTTGCTAGAGCTGTTGTTTATGGTGACTTATTCATGAGATGTTTATATCATGTAAGGCCTTATGAAAAAGAAGTTGGTAGCGCTAATAAACTACATAAAGAACTTAAAGAATTATGTGTTAAATCACTTACTCATCAAAAGAAGAGTTTGAGTTATAAAAAACTATGCAAAAAGATTGTAACTGAATTTGATAAGTTACCAATTAATGAAGATGTTGTTAAACCTCGTGTTGGTGTAGTTGGTGAAATTCTTGTTAAATATATGCCTCTTGCTAATAATAATGTTGTTAAATTATTAGAAAAAGAAGGGGCTGAAGTAGTTGTTCCTGATTTAATGGATTTTCTAAATTATAGTGTTTATAATCTTGAATACCGTCATAAGTATCTAGGTTCTAAATGGAAAAACGCAATGCTTGCAAGAATTGGTTTAAAACTAGTGTTTAAGATTAGAAAACCAGCTTTCAAAGCCCTAGAACGTAGTAAAAGATTTGAAACACCTTATCCGATTAAAAAAGTGGCAGAACTTGCAAAACCATATTTATCAATTGGTAATCAATATGGTGAAGGATGGTTTTTAACCGGTGAAATGGTAGAATTATTACAAACTAATACTCCTAACATTATTTGTATTCAACCATTTGCATGTTTACCTAACCATGTTGTTGGTAAGGGTGTCTTAAAGATTATAAGAAAAGATTTTCCAATGGCTAATATAGCAGCAATTGATTATGATCCAGGTGCTAGTGAAGTAAATCAATTAAACAGAATCAAATTAATGTTATCAGCTGCTAAAAGCAATTTAGAAAAGAAATAAATATTATTAAAAGCAAATCAATTATTAATATATGTTGGTTTGCTTTTTTTAAGTGTTGTATAATATATGTGAGAAGGGGTATATATGGATAACAAAATAGTAGAAACTTATAAAAGCATAGTAATCTATGGTATTCTTTATCTTGCTGGGATTGTTTTTATGTTTGGCATAATATTAGCAACCAATGAAGGAAAAATAGATATATTTGAATGTGTTTTATTTCCTATTTTATTCTTGTATGGATTGTTTATTTTTATCTATTTTTTAATCTATAGGTTTGAAGTAGATGATGATACTATAAGACTTAGAACTTTGTTTAGAAAAAAAGAAATAAACATTTATGAAATAAATTATTATTCAGTTAAATTGTTTTCTAACAGAAGGATTTATGTGTTTAAATTATATGAAAATAATAAAAAGACAACTATATGTACTAGATATAAAGACGAATTTGAAGCAATATTACAAAAACACGGAGTAGAGAGAACATTGTAATTACAAAATATTACGATTCTATCGACAAAAAGGAGATAATTTAATATGGAAGCAAACACCAAAAATTATAAAACTATAGGCGAAATATTCTTCTTTCTTTCTTCGATTTCACTAATTATTGGTATAGCAATAGCGTGCAAGGTTGGAGATATTAATTTTTTTGGTAGAGGTGCAATTTTTAGATATTCCTGGATTATTCTTCTTTTTATTCCAATACCAACCATATTGTTTATTATTGGAATGAAACAAAAGAAAACAAAGGAAAAACATTATAAATTAAATTGTGTTTTTGGAATTATATTTATTATATTTCATGTTGTGTATGGTATCAGTGGTTTTATAGATCATAACAATTTTAATCCTCAAAAATTACAAACAATTGAAAACAAAATAAATATTGAACTTCCTAATAGTATAGAAATATACACCCAAAAGGCAATTAATTATGATGTAAGTTATGTAAAAATTACCGATAAAAGCGAAAAAAAAGAATTTGAAAAATCAATAAAAACAAATCAGTTATGGCAACCAAAATTAGATGGAGTAATTAAGTTATTATTTCCAGATGATATTCAATCAAATTTATCTACATGTGATGCTTTTGTATTTTATAATTTAAGTAAAAGCGAATACAATAAATGTCCGACCGAAGGAAACAATGATTGTGTAGTCCTTGCTTATGATTATGATATAAGTAGATTAATAGCAATAGATAATTTTAAAATTAATTTGACATAAAAAAAGAGAACCTCGGTTCTCTTTTAAACTATTTAGTAAACTTTTTGTCGAACAAATCGATAGATTTTTGAATAATTTGTTTTGCTTTGTCAGGTCCTAAGACTTGAGTTACCACCGTTTCTTTTCCTTCTAGTTGTTTATAGACTTTAAAGAAATGCATGATTTCTTTTAGGATATGAGGTGGTAGTTCTTTGATATCCTTGTAGATATTTAACGATGGATCATCTTTGCAAATTGCAATAATTTTTTCGTCTTCTTTTTCTGAATCAATCATTTTAACTACGCCAATTGGATAACAATTAACAAGACACATTGAAACAATAGGTTCTTGGCACATAACAAGAACATCTAATGGATCATCATCTAAAGCATAAGTGTGAGGGATAAAGCCATAGTTTTGAGGATAATGGGTAGAAGTATATAAGACTCTATCAAGTCTTAGTTTTCCGGTTTCTTTATCTAGTTCATATTTCATCTTTGATCCTTTTGGTATTTCAATGCAGCTAACGAAGTTATCAGGTGTGATTAATTCTTTTTTAATGTCTTTCCAAATGTTCATAGTTATTCCCCCTTGATTAGTTTAAATTTGCTATGATTTGTTTTATTAGTTTTTCTAGTTCATCTTTTTGAGCTAGTACTTCTTTTACTAGTTTGAATTGAGTTCTACATCTAATTAAATTATGGTCTTCATAATCTATTTTAAAATAATTATCACCATCTAGATAATCACTTAAAAATCTAAGTCCACATTCAAAGGTCATAATGATAATACTGTCGATTAAATGGTCTATTTCTGTTTCTGTGATGCTATCTTTTACTGATTCTAGATAGCCTTGACTAAAGGCTATAAAGGTTGGTTTTGAAAAATGTACTTGTGAGACATCTTTTTCATCTTCTTCTTTAGTGTTACATGATGATCTAATAGCATCACCATAGTCAAATAAGATTGAACCTGGCATAACGGTGTCTAAATCAACCATACATAGACTTTCTTTAGTCTTATAATCAAACATGATGTTGTTTAGTTTAGTATCATTGTGGGTTACTTTGATAGGGATCTTTTTGCTTTCTATTAGGTCCATGATAATGTTAGTGTAGTCTTTCATAGAAAGAGCAAAGTTTATTTCATCTAAACAATTCTTTTTACGATTACAACTATCTTTATTTAGGATGTCTAGAAATGTTTGATATCTTTTAGGTGTGTTATGGAAATCTTTGATGGTTTCATGTAATAATGTGGCATCAAAATCAGTTAACATGTTTTGAAAATTCCCAATTGCTTTACCAGCATTATAGATAATCTTAACATTACTACTTTTTTGATAAGTCTTAGCATTTTCAATATAGTTATACATGCGATAGAAGTGGTTAGTGCTAGATATCATATAAGCCTTATCGTCAATAGTTCTTATAACTCTTAAAGCTAGGTTTTCTTTATTGGTAACATCCATAGTCTTAATCTTGTTATTTAAAAACATTGTGATTCTTTCAATGTTTTCCATTAGTTCAAATGGTTGTTTAAAGACATTGGTGTTTATTTCTTGTAAGAAATATCTTTTAACAGTAGCACCTAAATCAAAATAAAGAATATAGGAACTATTGATATGACCAATCTTTATTTGTTTGATACTAACAAAATTGTTACTATCTAAGTTATATTTATCAAAGATTTCAGTTAATTCACGTTTTTTAATCATTGTATACCTCCAGAAAAGTCTTACAAAAATAATATATGCGGTTAGTTATCAAAATGTAATAAGTCATTGCTAAACATGATATGTTTATCAAGATCTTGATATGCTAATTTGCTAAATTTTCTAAGTTTAGGATAACCTGATATTTCAAATAAGCCTCGAGGGCCATATAAATCCTTGTTGTTAACTTTATTACTACTAGCCACATAAACGCTTGAAAGAGATGCTTTGTTAGCATTATGAGTAAAGATTTTCAAAAATAAGTTACCTAGTTTGGAAAACCATCTAGAAACTCCACCTTTATTAGGATCTAGTAAGTTGGTTGAACTAATACCAGGATGACTTGCAACTACTTTTAGGTTATCTATTTCTTTATTTGCTAGATATATCATATATCTAGATATGGCTAGTTTTGAATTGGCATAGATTTTCATGGTCTTATAATTATTCTTTAAAAAGAAATCATTATAATCAATCTTAGCCCATTTACTAGCAATAGAAGTAGTAAACACTATTCTAGATTCTTTATCTTTATTTCTATAAGGGAGTATCTTGTTAGTTAGATAATAAGCTCCTAGATAATTAGTAGTCATAACAAGTTCATAACCATCATTAGTATAGGTTTGTTTTAGATGATAAACACCAGCATTGTTAATAAGAACATCAAAACTTTGATATTTGCTAACATATTCATTTATAAAGTTATCAATGCTAGATAACGATGAAACATCTAATAATAGGATATCTAAACAAGCATTAGGTAAGATTTCTAATATTTTGTTTTTAGCATCTAGGGCTTTATTTAAATTTCTACAAGCCATGATAATAGTGGCATTTTTATAAGCTAGATTTAAACAAGTATAAAAGCCGATTCCTGAATTACAACCAGTAATAATAATCTTTTTACCGGTCAAATCTGGAATATTTTTATCTAACCATTTCTTATATTTTAGCTTTATCATTTAGATTTCTCCTATGCTTATCAATATTATAAATAAAAAAAGCATAAATTTCATTAAATATTTATATTAATGGTTAAGATAAAATTTGATTGATTAAGTTTGAAATTCATAATTTTAGGCGTAAAAAAACCGAGATAATCAACCTCGATTTTTTTATAATTCCGAAAAAATAAGGTTCTATCGTAATAGACCCTATGCAAAAACGCCGAAGCATTTTTTTCTGCTAAGTTTAGATTATCACAAGAAATTGCGCGTGTCAAATTATTTTTTTTAAATTTTTATTGAGTAACGTGATAAAATTAATAAAACAAAGAAAAAAATAATTTTAGGCGTAAAAAAACCGAGACGCGCGACCTCGATTTTTTAATAATTCTTAAAAACTAGAACTCTATCGTAATAGATTCCTCACAAAAACGCCGAAGCATTTTTTCCTCTAAAATTAGAATATCACAAGAAAGTGCTTGTGTCAATTTAACATTTAAAGTTGTTGGATATGATTTTATAAAAATAGTTATATACAGATTTTAATTGTTCATTATTCACATAATAATTTTTGTGTAGAATAAACCTACCATAAAACAATTTGTTGATTTCTTCACACACATATTGTTTAATACCATCACTAGTTACGATTTCGTTAAATAAATATAGAGTATATGTTATTTGTCTAATGCTTGAATTGCAAAGCTTATTATGTCTTATATCCTTGCTTATTCCACAATTTCTTAGATATTTAATTACAGATCTATCCGGGATGCTATTATTATCTTTTACGAAAAGATTAGATAATATACAAACATTATGAGCAACGGCGTTTCGTAATTTTCTTGCTTCATTTAATGCGAAAAAATATTTTTTTTCATTTAAAGCGTAGTAATCAGTAAAAAATTTAAAAAACTTAATTAATTCGCCAAAAGAAACAATTTTTAGAAATTCCCATAATGGAAGGTTTTCTATTTTCTTATCCTCTTGCAAATTATATTTTAAAAATGTTGCTTTATAATATTCACTAGTCTTTTTTGACATAATACTGTTGTGTATGAGTTTTGGATGTTGCGGATCATTATAATCTTCATCAAGAAAAAGATTTACGATGTTATAGCCATCCTCTCCAGGAATAGATTCAACAAGTTTTGATATTTTAAGTTTTAAATAATGTTCGATGCTGGTAGTCATATTAAAAAGCAAAAGCCTTAATCTATAATCAATAATTGCTAAATCAATTAGATAAGCGAAGTCCAAATCGATATATTTGCCTTTTAGTTCACCACATTGATAAACAGGAAAATTATTTTTATATGATGTCACGTTTTCATAACTATTATTATCTGACAAATATTTCATGGCATCGGCCACACTATAAAATTCAAACTTAATATTCTTTTCAATTAAATGTTGAATCATTTCGGGTATAGTTAACATTTTCTCTAATGTATTTACTGTTTGATTTGCGTTCATTTTTTCACCTCCTTTTTTAGTTAAATTATATAACATAATTAAGTCAAAAAACAAACAAAAAGATGTTTAAAATTTGTCGGTAAAAACGGGAAAAATTATGAAATTTTGCTAAAAAATTTATAAGAAAAAATTGACAAAAATTTGATACAAATTTGATATGTTTTTTTGCTTGTATTTAACATTTTTATTAAATATTTAATGTTAATTTAAAGTGTCTATGTTATACTTTTTAACTAGATAGGACGGATAATAAAATGAAAAACAAAAAAATATGTTTAACATTACTTGCTAGTATTTGTATGTGTGCTGGTTGTAATGAATCATCTTCTAAAACTAAACCAAACACTGATGGAAAGACTTTAACTGATTTTATTGATGTAACTAAGATTGATATTGAAGTTGATGAAACGTTTGATTTAAATCCATATTTTTTAAATCCTGATGCTCCATTTAGTTTTCAAATCATTAATGAAAAAACAGCAAGTCTAAATGATAAAGTTATCACAGGTGTTAAGAAAGGTAGCACTGAGTTATATATCTATTATGGTGATTCATATCAAAAGATACCTGTTAATGTTTTTGATAAGAAGGCTTTAAAGATGTCGTTTGATTTTTCTAAGGGTAGATTATATAACAAGAAAGTCTTAATCTTTGGTGATAGTGTTAGTTATGGAGCAGGCTTAAAAGCAGGAGAGTCTAAATGGTGGGAAATCTTACAATCTAATTTAGGATTCAATGCTACTAACTATGCTGTTAGCGGTACTACTATGACCTATATGTATGCTGGTAGTAACATTGAAAAAGAATATAGATCAAGTGGTCGTATGTTTAATGGTGTTGGTTTTATATTATCTAATATAAATCAAGTTAAAACTGCTGATTATATCTTTATTTTCTATGGTCATAATGATTTATATTTCCAACCACCTATTGGCGATAGTAATGAAGCACCTAAAACTTTAGATGAATGTACCTCATTCAAAGCTTCTTATGCTTATGGTATCAACACAATTCAAGAAAATAATCCAAAGGCAAGAATTATACTAATCACACCTAACTATAGTATTTATACACCTAATCCAAATTACAATATTCATTTGGGTTATGCTGATTATAATGAAGCTATTTTAGATTTAGCAGAATATTATAGGTTGAAAACTTATTATATTTGGGAGTTAACTAAAGAAGCTCATGAAAAACAAAGTATTCTTGCTGATAATGTGCATATGAATGCTAGAGGTCATCAAATTCTAGCAGATTATATACTAAACTCATAATTGTTACAATGGTCCACTAAGTGGGCCATTTTTTAAATAATTAATGCTAAAAATAATTATAAATGTTACAATGACTATGCAAGGGGTTGGTATGATGGATAAAGAAATTAGTAATCTAATAGCTTTAGAAACCAAAAGACAAAACGAAGGTATCGAACTGATAGCATCAGAAAATTATACAAGTAAAGATATTAGAGATGCTTGTGGTTCAATCTTAACTAATAAATATGCTGAAGGATATCCAAGTAAAAGATATTATGGTGGTTGTGAATATATCGATGCTGTTGAACAATTAGCTATCGATAGATTATGTAAACTATTCAATGCTAAATATGCTAATGTTCAACCTCATAGTGGATCACAAGCTAATGCTGCAGCATATAGAGCATTACTTCCTAATGGAGGAAAAATACTAAGCCTAGTTTTAAATGACGGAGGTCATTTAACTCATGGTAGTCCAGTTAGTTTTTCATCTCATTTATATCAATTTGTTCATTATCCATTAAATAAAGATGGTAAGTTAGATTATGATAAGATACTAGAAATAGCAAAAATTGAAAAACCAGATGTAATTCTTGCTGGTTATAGTGCTTATCCATATGCTATAGATTTTTCTAAGTTTAGAAAGATTTGTGATGAAGTTAATTGTTATCTAATGGTTGATATGGCTCATATTGCTGGACTTATAGCGGCTGGATTACATCAAAATCCAGTTGATTATGCTGATATAGTTACCTCAACAACTCATAAGACTCTTAGAGGTCCTAGAGGTGGTATCATACTAACTAATAGCGAAACCTTGATAAAAAAGATTAACAGTGCTATCTTTCCATATTATCAAGGTGGACCACTTGAACATATCATAGCTGGTAAAGCAATCTGCTTTAAAGAAGCTAGTAGTGATATGTTTAAAGAATATGCAAGACAAGTAATAGAAAACACTAAAGCGTGTCGTGATGAATTATATCGTTTAGGTGCTATTGTTAGTGATACAAATAATCATCTATTCTTACTAAATACCCTAGATAGTTATAATCTAACAGGTTTAGAAGCTCAAATACTACTAGAAAAAGCAAACATTACAACTAATAAGAATATGATACCTAATGATATCTTGACACCAAATAAAACAAGTGGTCTTAGAATTGGTTTTGCTGCTATTACAACCAGGGGTTGTAATAAAAACGAAGCTATTCTAATAGCTAATCTAATTCATAATATATTATCAAATAAGTTATCAATAGAAGATGCTAGAAAACAAGTTTCTATGCTAACTAATAACTGGAAGAAGATAGAAGAAATATAATAAAATTATCGATAGAAACGGATAAAATTGTTAAAAGGAAGATGTAAAAGTCTTCTTTTTTCATAATTGCATCAAATAAGTGTCATATTTAAATCAATAAAAGCATAAATTAGTCTTATGCTTATTATAAAAACACGATAAAAACGATAAAATTGATAAAAATATATTTATCTTAAATTTCTCTATTTTTATTGATTCTATCGACAAATTTTATGTTTTTGTTATTTCTATTACCTATATTTGGAAATTCATGTACAAAAATCTCGTTGAATTTTTAACTATAATCATTTAAAATGATTATAATTAAATTTGTGAAAGGAACCCATTACATGCGTCATCAAGGAAAAATAACATTTATTTTGACTCTTATGCTTATTTCCCTCATTAGTGTGGGTTTTTCATCATGGAAACTTTCTGATGAAGGAACAATTTATGGCAACATAAAAGCAGATAATGTTATCAATGCTGGCGAATATATTAAATATAATGCTGATCAAAGTAATTTAAATTCGAAATTCGTTTATTCTGAAGATGGATTTGTTGTAATCAATCCAGCTTATACTTCTTCAAATTACGAAGGAATAGAACCATATTTAACCTCTTATGATGTTTCTTTTGATGTTGTATACGACCTTGATTTCCAAACACTTGTTGGTTATTTAACTGCTGGCAATCATATAACTACAGTTAAAGAAGCAATCGTAACATTTACATTAGCTTATTCTAATAAAGTTGACGAAAACGTTATTAGTTTGTTCAAAGGTGAAGCAAACTGCAGTGATGCTCTTAAAGAACTTTCTACAGGCTCGGTTAATGCTTATTCTCAAATATCACCAGATAAAAGTGCTCGCTATTTTAAACGCTCAATATCATTTTCAAAAGAAAACAAAAAACAAGAATTGCTTGCAACAAAGCAACGATTTCAAATTACATATACAATTAGCGTTAGTGACAATCATCAAAATGCTGAATATTTTAAAGCCAACATTTATCCATCATTAAGCAAAATCGAATTCGAAATGCAAACCGAATTAACGGTTGTATATTGAGGTAAAATAATATGAAAACGAAGAAAAATTTTAAATTTCATTATTTCTTTTTGATATTAATTTTAGCCTCTGTGTTTATTTCAGTTGGCTCTGCCACCTGGAAACTTTTTGGTCGCGACACAATTGGCACTCCAAAATATGATGAAGGAAACAAACTTGCTAAATACTTTGATGAGTCTTATAGTGTTGTGTATAATGGCGAAACACAATCCACTATACCTTCATTCAAGGAAGGAAATCCCGGAGATAAACAACTAACAGATTTCAATTATAAATTTACAAAATATCACACAACAACAACTGCAACACCAAAAGATGCTAACAAATATACTGTTGCTATAACTCCAAAAAATAATTCAAGCACTCAACCTCTATATGTAACATTAACAATTGAAAAAAGAAAAGTAAAACTTAACAAGGATACGGTTGAAATTGATTATACAGGAACACATCCAACAGTATCAACAATACTAAATAATCAATTTGTAGATGCTGAAACATATTCAGATGGTAAGAATGGTGTTTGTGTACCTGAATATACTACCGATTATAGTATTAGCAATTTAACTAATGGGGTAGAACAACATAAAACCAACACAATTGATGTTGGTAGTACATATACCGGCACAATTAATCAAAATGCAAACTCTAATTTTGAAATTCAAGGAACGAATTTTGTATTAAAATATAAAACCGTTCAATGGGATAGTGATAACAAATACTATACTATTGAAGATGCTTTAAATATTGCAACATCTGGCACATTAACAGTTAAAGCAAACACTTCGTTTGCTGGTGTTAGTGTTGCCAAAAAAGAATATGATGCAACAGGAGAAACAGCGACATATACAATAAATCCCAACACGGAATTGTTGCTTCCATATGATGGAACAAATGGACATGCATATGATTCTAATCTTACAGCTTCATCATTTAATAATAACTTAAAATTAGAATTAATAATAGCTCCTAACATAACTCTTAACAATAACAATGGAACGATAACTATTGGTGGAGTTACAACAGGAGCGCAAGGTGGATATTCTGGTGGAACCGCCGGAGATTATGCTCAAATAACAATGGATAGCAACTCTAAAATTATATCTACAGGAAATATTATTTCCTGGGGATTTATAGTTGAAAAAAACGCAAACAATGGTTCTCAAGTTGAAATAAAATCAGGGATGATAAAACTGCCATTTATAGTATATGAACATAGAGGAGGGACACAATTTGTTGATATGGTTGGTGGAGCTGGGAAAGCCGATAATCCAGAATTATATACATCACCATTTAATGTGTTTTACATGGAAAATGTTCGTGTTAAATTAATTGTTGACAGTGGTGCAAACGTCGAGGGGCACGCAAATTTACACACATCTACGCCAAATCAAGATAACACCACAGACATAAATATAGTTGGAACAAGCGATAAAAGTTTGATTAATTTATCTCCCGGAACAAAAATGGTTGTTAAATGTGTTAATGGTATTTCTGATTTGGAAATTATAGGAAGCGCTGTTGTAAATCATCTTTCTATTACATTATCGGTATTAAGTAAAACAGTAACTTTGACTACCGAACAGGTTCATTTTCCTATTTCGTATAGATACAACGTTACACTTAGTCCGTATGAAAATAGACCATCAGTAGTAACAGCAACAGCACAAAAACTAAAACTACTTCCTAGTTCAACGTTGACGGTTTCAAAAAACGTCACATTTGAAGTTGATGAACTTGTTGTTTACGATAAAAGTTCTTTGAGTGATTTAGATGACCCAGGAATAATACCTTATCCAAAAAAAGACACAGACGCATATTTAATCGTAAATGGAACGATAACCGGAAATAGTATCGCCGGAAAAGTTCAAACTAGCGAAAAAGAAAGTGGGGCGGTTTTAAGAACCACAAAAGGAAACTCAATTACTACTCAAGAATTAAAAGTAAAAAATACCTTAAGTTTAGTTGACACATTGCTTGGAAAAGGACACACTTCACAATATAAGGAAATAACTCAAGTATTAATTGGACCGATATATGATAGTGGAGTTGTTAGTAATTTATCCGTTGGAATGTATGTTTCAAAAGATGGCATGTGGGATACAGCAGATCAAACATTTAATGTAAGTTATAAGTACATGTTAAAGAGTGATAACGGAGTAAACAAACTTATTGGACAAGATATTAATAACACAAACGTTACTCAATATAACTTGCAAGAAACTTATCCATTGAATAATCTTGAATTATCCGGATATACTTTCTTAGGATGGTATAGTGATGAAAAATGCGAAACTAAGATTGACCAATTAGTGGGTGCTCAATTCTATGGAGATATAACATTATATGGATTATTTGAATTGAAGAAAGTAGATTCATTATACATTCAATATGAAATAACTAAAGAAGGTTATGACTCATCTAAATATAGTCCATTAACATTGTCTATTGACAGTATCGATGCTTATAATCCATTTGAAGACAAATGGTTAACTCAAGACGACTATAACATTTATGTTGAGCAATATTTTGGTGGTTGGACAATTGTTGTTAGTGGGCAAGAAATTGGAACCTATTCGGATGTAGAAAGTTTGAGAACAGCACTTAAATCAGAACAAGTTCCTGGTGGTAGCGAAGTAACATTAAGAACTAAATATAGTCAAAAAATTAAACTCACTTTTACTGTTACTGCAACAAGCGAAAAGAAGATTGGTGGGGGTAGTGATAAGCACGCAAGTGCTGAAATAATTATTGATAAATCGAAAGAAACCGAACAAAGAAAATCGCTGAGCGCAACAGGAAAAGGCGCGGGATTACTTGAATCTGTAGGAAAAGAAACTTTCAGCGAAGAAATGTGGCTTCGTCCTGGACAAACATATGATGTTACGATTACTGAAGGAAAAATATCGTCTGGAAGTCAATCAGGAACAGCCGAAAGCACAGACATCAACATAACTGTAAGCAATACATAATTTATAAATAACATCAAAGGAGTGATTCAATGCTATTTAAAGTACAAATACCAATTGATAAGATATTAATATTTGTTGCAGCAGTTGCTGTATTAGTAATCATATTAAAGCTTTGCAAAGCAAGTTTTAAATTGATTATTAAGATAGCAATTAATGCATTAATTGGTGGTATTGTTTTATTTCTAATCAATTATATACCAAGTATAACTATTCCTATTACTTGGTGGTCAGTATTATTAGTAGGTATATTTGGTATACCTGCAGTAATGATATTAATAGTTGTATATTTAATAAAATAATATAAATATAATAAAAAGCACTTTTTAAAAAGAACAAATCTTATCAAAAGTGCTTTTTTGATGGCTTATATAATTTTTGAAGTTAATTTTAGAATTCTTTTGTTTTGAAGTTTAAATTTTAATTAAGCTTTTTGTTGGTTGCATCACAAGTAAAAATAACGTTTTGCGTTCTTGCTTGATTTTATTTTTGCTTTATTTTACTATAAAGTAAAAGTTAACAAAATAAATTGCGTTAATTTTTACATTAAGTTCTAACTAATTCTTTTTTGTTTTGCCTAGATTTATAATTAAGGCGAAATGGAGATGGTTAGAAATGAATTATTATAAAGTTCTTGCTAAATGTGGTCATGTTGGAAGAAACAAATATATTGAAAAATGGTTTTATATCAAAGCTAAATCTGGCAAAGAGGCGGCAAAAATAGTTCGTGACCTGCCTCGAGTAAAACATCATCACAAAGATGCAATCAAAGATGTAATAAAAATTAGTTTTGAAGAGTATATAAACGGAAAAAAACTAACGGATCAAGATTTCTTCTTTCACATTCACAACCAAAGAGAACAAAAAATATATAATTGTGTTGATGAAGAAGATATTAAAGAAGAACAAAGAAAAAGAAAATATAAGATAAAACGCCATAGACAATGGTTGAAAGCTGATGCGTTTATAAAAGAAAGCAATAAAGAACTTCAAGGAGGTAGATTCTATGATTGATAAAAAAAGAGTTGGTAATTACCTTAAAAAGTTAAGAAAACAAAAAAAGAAATCAAACGGAAAAAGTTTTTCACAAGATGACTTAGCAAATGAATTTTTCACAAGATATGGTAAAGAAATATCAATCAACGCAATTGCTGAATGGGAAGGTGGAAATACATTACCTTCCCCAGAAAATCTTGAAATTTTATCTAACATATATAATAAATCGATTGATGAAATTCTTGATGGAGAAGAAATAAACATAGAAAATTTCAAAGAAAAATATTTTATATATGATGGTCTTTGGGGCAATAATTTTGATAATGAAGCAAACTTATATCAAATAAGAAACGAACAAATAAAATTAATAACATCAAGATTCAAAACATTACTTTTAACAAGAATTAATCGTCACTTTTCAGTAAATGAAGAAGCTGAATTTAGATTTCTATTTGATAATTTTTATTATGGTATTGGCAAATTTTTTAATAGAATTAATCACAATAGTTTGGCTGCTAAAGATGAATATTTAATTTTTAAAGAAGCGATTAATAAATTGTTGGTAAAAAACAAAAATATGACAACGGAACAAAAATACTGGGAATTACAAAAATTGTTTTCAAAAAGAGGGGCAATACATTTTACGTTTATGGATGATGTCAGAGATTTAAAAAATGTTGATATCTTAAAAATTAGATTTAAAGATCTTGAAGATTGGGAAAAAGATATGTTATTAGCAATGTTTCAAACAATTGAACCGTGGAATCCAAATCCGGCCGAATTTGGGGCGAAAAGCCTTAAAACGCACGAAAGCCAATATGGAGAATATGATCATGACAAAATAATTAAAGATGAAATAAAAGAATTAATCATGCGTGGGGCATGTCTTAACAAAAGTTTCTTTGGCGTAAAAATAAGATATACAGAAAAAATAAGAATTATTGATAGATTAGAAGAATTATATAATTTATGTTTGAAACCGATTGAAATAAGTGTTATTCAAGATGATTTGTCGCGCAAATCATATAAAATAGAAAACAATTTAAAAAATAGGTTTCTGGCTGGATATTATTTTTTGTTACTAGGTTCGTTGAAAGGAATGAGAAAATTAAATAATTTATATTCCGATATAGAAGAAATATATGATTGGTTTATAAATACAGATGAAATTTCTGAAGAAACGTATTTGAACATTGCAAAATTAGAAAGAATTGATACAAATCAAGAAAAAAAATATTGGCTAGCAGAAGTAAAAAGTAGAAGTTCAATTGACAAACATTTTAAAAAATTTAAAGATACTGAAAAAACAATTTCAGAAGGATTAAAAGAAATTGAAAATTTAAAACAGATGCTTTTAGAAGGGAAGAAAGAATATACCATTTATAAAGAAAAATACGAAGGCGGAAACAACGAAGAATCCATCAGAAAATGTATTGAAAATTGGAAATCAAAAATGAGTTATTCTGATTTTTTAAGAAGCAGAGATAAAAAAGCAACAGAAAATTTATTAAAAGAAATCGATGATTTGTCACTAGAAGAAATTAAAGACAAATATTTTAGAACGGAGGTGTTTGATGGTGAGTGATTATCAAACCGCATCATTGTTGAAATATTTAAGAAAAAGTTATAATTATACAACCCAAAAAGTTGCTGAAATGGTTGGCGTAAGCAAAGCCGCGGTTAGTAAATGGGAAAATGGTGATGATATTACGACCGAACATTTGTACGACTTAGCTAAATTATATAATGTATCTTTTCAAGAATTATATCGCGGCAAATTAGAAAAAGAAGGTAATACCGATTATTGGAGACGAAATTACGTTTTATCTAATTTTGAATTAGAAACCGACATAAGCAAAAATAATATAGAAGAAATAAAAAAATTTTTTGAACGTTGCAATATGGTACAAACAAGATTTTTCGAGATGTTACCTCAATGGGCTTTTGAAAAATTGAGTGATAGTGAATTAGAAGAATTTAATTTTCTTAAGCAATATTTTAAATTTGATTCTAATTATTATTCTCGTGTTAAATATGGGCCATTACATTTATCTTATCCAAGTGAAGAAGATGAAAAAAATTTCGTGCAAGAAATCATAGAAGGAAACAAAAACATAGAGAAAGAATGTTATTTATGGGAACTAAGAAAACTTTATGATTTTGATTATGATATAAAGTTTGATGAAATTATGGAAAGTAATAGTTTAAAAACTATAGAATATTTGGTTTCAAGTTTGAGTCAAATCGAAAAAGATGAACTTCTTTATGAATCGTTGCCTGTAGAAGAAGAAAAAAACATAGAGTCATTTTATGGCACATCAAAAGCGGTAGTTGTTGAAAGAGATACAACAAATGATGAAATAGAAAACGATCCTATTATTAAAATACTCATTAAATATGGCGCCAATTGTTTGCATCAATACAAACTAGATGAAAAAGTATGGGATAAAAAAATGTTTGATGCTGTTGAAGGTAAAATTTATGAAATTAACAATGATATTGTAGAAAAATATAAAAGCAAATCTATAAAATTTAGTGGAAAAATTGTAATATCGATTTTGGAAGACTGGAAGGCCTTTACTTATCAAGATTATTTATCGTTTATAGATAAAGATAAAACTGACACAATTAGTGACATAGTAAATTTAAAAGATTCTAATCCTTTGAAATATTATGAAAATCTATTAAAAAGAAACAACATTTTTAGCAACTAAACAAGGAGAAAAGAGTGGTTATGAAAGAAAAATTCAAGCAATTAAAATCATTTAATTGGCGGCTGTTTATTGCGCTATGTGCCCTAGCTTTAATTCCAGCCATTTATCAAACAGTGAGGACTTTTATAATTTCATCTAATACAAGTAGTTCAGCATTTGACGTTATTGGCCAAATGGAATGGTATGATTTAATTAACGAAACCCTACAAGCATTTCTTATCATTCCTTTATATTCAATATTAAATAAAATATTTAAAAGACAAAAAGAAGATTTTGCTAAATATACTTTTAAAACAGGGCTTATAGCATTCATATTATATACGTTGTTTTCTATAGGAGTATTAATTTATGGCTCTGTTTTAGTTGGTGCTATGAATCCTAAAGAAGTTGATTTATCTGTTGCTAACTATTACTTACAACTTGAAACAATAGCATTTATGATTAGTATTATTGTTAGTTTTGTCAACGTTGTGTTTGTTGTTGTTGGGAAAGATAAAAATGTTTATATATTTTTAGGCATCAACACCATTTTAACTATTATTGCTGATTTATTATTGATACCAAACATGGGAATATATGGTGTAGCTGTTTCAAATATTGTTGTTAATCTATTACTTGCTATAGCAAGCATTACATTATTAGTATTAGAAAAGCATTTAAAACCTAATAAATTTACTAAAGCAGATTTGCCAATATTTAAGCAATGGTGTAAAGTTGGTGTTTTTTCTGGAACCCAACAATTTATTGATAATTTGATTTATGCCATAATGGTTTGCAAAATGGTTAATATGGTTGCCGAACAAGGAAATTATTGGATTGCTAATAACTTTATATGGGGATGGCTATTGATTCCAATAACAGCATTAAGTGAAGTTATAAGAAGAGATTGTGGGGATAAATATTTACATTTGAAACAATTTAATTACTATTTTGTTGCTGGGGCGACGATATTATTATGGGCTATAACAATACCATTATGGACACCATTTTATCGTAGTGTTGAAAACTTATCTAATGCCAAAGATATTTTTGCAATAACAATTAAATTGGCACCATTTTATATTGCTTATGCTGGTTGTGCCATAATTGATAATATATTTATTGGACTCGGCAAAACAGTATATAATGCTATAAATTCATTAATAATTAATTTGGTTTACTATGGTGTATTTTATATCTTGTACTTAACAAAGGCTATTACATTCTCAATGAATGTTATTATTTTAATGTTTGGTTTTGGAATGGTTGTACATTTTATAATATCTATAATTGAAGAAAAGTGTTTCTTGCGCCGGTTTGAAATAAAAAAAGAAAAAAATTTAAATCAAAACGAAGAGACTTTAATTTCTTAAAATTTCAACTTTTTCTAAAAAAATCGTTCGACAAAATTCGACAAATGGCAAAAATTAGGCCAATTTTTTCGACAAAATAAAACCTCTAAATTTCTTTTAAACCCGCTTCCAGTCTAGTTAAAATAAAAATTCATAAAACTGACAAAAAAGTTAAAATTATGACAACTAAACTTTTTTTCAAAATGAACGAAATAAGAATCGATGTGGTATAATAAAGATACATTAGAGGGGAGAATTAGTTGTGAATCACTTAAGAGAAAACATTGCCCATTATATGGAAATGAAACAAATAAAGTTATATACACATCTATTAATAGCAATAGCTCATGAACTTGGTATCAGAGGAGAACAAGCCTATAAATTTGCTTTAAAAGAAAAGGCTAACTTTTGTAAGATGTTAAATGGTGAAAGAAACCTTAAATTTGAATACATCATACCTCTTGAAAAGATATTTGGTGTACCACTTGCAAGACTAGTAGATGAAGAAGCCTATAAACTACCAGCAGATAAATACAATGTTCCATATGACAAAGGATTTAGATATTATGCTTATCTAGATGATCCATTGTTATATAAGAAGTGCTTAGATAATAGGTTATGTATTGAAGGTAATTCAATACTATCTAACACTGATGAATTTAACAAAACATTTCTAGATTATCTAGTTGAATATAATTCTATCAATGGTGTTTATTATTTATATAACGAATATGGGTTGAAACTTAAATGGAGTGAAAATGTCTTTGTTTTAACTAAAAATGGTAATGAAATATCTATGAGATATCGTAGTAGTGTTGAATTTGCAAGACTTGTAGCTAGCGCTAAAGATGTTAAGTTATTCTATGATATCTATGACACTCATCATATCCTATCATATAGTAACAATACTGTTAGTTATGATTCTATTTTCAATGATTATGATTTCATTGAAATCATTATGAATGATAAAGATTTATTCAAACAATTATTTGTTAGTAGTAACATTGAAAGAAAAATAAATAGACTTATAAAAAGAAAGACAGGGCGTGAAAGTTATTCATATGATGCTATCAATCCTATTATCAATAAATGTTTAACTCATGCTTTGTTACATGTAGATAAATATAAAAGCCAAGCAATTAAAATCCTAAAGTTTGGTATTGAATATAATAAACTTATAGCTGATAGCATTGATATGAATGAATGGCATATCTATAATGCTTTAGGTGAATTATATAATGAAAAACTTGATAGGTTTTATAAACCTATAGTATTCATAAGTTCTAAGATAGGATATATAGAAGATATTGAACTTCATGATTTAGCCTATGAACTTATAAAATTTAATAATCCCAAGAGATATTAATCTTCTTGTCAAAGACCATATTGGGATTGGCCAGCAAACTTGTGGAATTTGCTGGTTTTTTAAGTGGACACAAAAACCCTTTATACCAGTTGATATAAAGGTTTGAATTAAAGAAGTTTGTCTATAACTCCACTTTCCATTATGTTTCTAATTGTTTTAGATGGAAAATAACCAATTATTTTATAAACATCAATACTTTTGATTTCTTTTTCTTTGATGAAATTGAATATTTCTTTTTGAGCACTTGAATTATTTAAATAATCTTTTAAGTCGATGTTAGTAAATAATTCAAGAATTGATAAAAAAAATGCACCTTTAAGTGCATTTAATAATCAGTTAGAAGAAATCCTAAATAAAGTGGAATTGTTAATATTTTATCAACTTTTCCAATATTATAATTTCCTAGTTTAATAACTCCAGCGACATGATATTTTTCAGCATGAGCTAGAATTGTTTTAGAACTCTTGGTATTTCCGGTTGTAGCTTTGATTTCTATAAGATAACATTCACCTTTATATCTTGTAACAAAGTCTATTTCAAGTCCTGAATCTTTATGATAGTAATATAGTTTTCTTCCCATTTTAACAAAGATATCAGCAATTAGATTTTCAAAGATTGCTCCTTTATAACCATAAAGATTACCTTGTAGAATATCATATTGTGTGCCGTTTTCTAACATACTTACAAACAGTCCGGTATCATTCATATAAACCTTGAAAACATTTGAAATAGCATTTCCATCAAGTGGTAGTTCGGGGAGTTCAAGATTATAACAACGTGAAACAATTCCAGCATCTTCAATCCATTGTAAACTGCCCATAAATTTTGAAGCGGTTGCATTCTTTTTTACAATAGAATATTGAAACTTTTTATTTTCTTTACTAAGTTGTTTTGGAATTGATTGAAAACATTCTCTAATAAGCGGCTTATCAGCATCGCTTGCATATTTTATCATATCATCTTCATAAGAACGTACTATATCTCTTTGAAGTGCTAGAACCAAATTCATTTGTTTGGTATCGATAAACTTTTGTACTACTGCAGGCATACCACCAACAATAGTATATTGTAGTATTAGTTCAGACATTTTATTATGCAACGCTTCATCAACTGGAGTTAATGTATGTAAGCATTTATTCAATTTATCAATAACTTTTTCACTAACACCATTTGCCCATAAGAATTCTTCAAAATCAAGTGGTTTCATTTCAATTAGTGTTTCTGAACCAACAGGAACAGATTTGGGTTGTTTACCATAACCACTAACACCGAGAAGCGAACCTGTACAAATAACATCGAATCGGCCATCAGTATTAAAAAATTTCAAGGATGTTCTTGCTTCAGGGCATTCTTGTATTTCATCAAAGATAATGATTGTTTCATGTGGTTCAAAAATAGTGTTATTTCCAATAATGGTTGACATTGTAACAATTAAGTCATCTACTTCTAGTGATCCATTAAAAATAGCACTATAGTTAGGATTTGCTAAAAAGTTTAGATAAACGACGTTTTTATAATTTTCATTTGCAAACTTTAAAACAGAAAAAGTTTTTCCACATTGCCTTTGTCCTTTGATAATAAGTGGACTTTTGTTTGGTGTATTTTTCCATTCTTTTAATATTTTTTCAATTTTTCTTTTTAACATTTTGGTCGCCTCTATCTTGTTTTCAACAATATTATAGACATAAGTAAAAAACTTTTTCAAGGGAGTTTTTTCAAATTTTGAAACTTTTTCAAGCGAGTTTTTTGAAATTTTGAAACTTTTTCAATGGAGTTTTTATCAACAGAAATGCTCAAAATATAATTTTTACACGTTCTTGGCAAAATTTTGATGTCGATTTTACACGTTTTGGGGTAAATTTCAACACCAATTTTACACGTTTTACTATATTTTTAGAGTGCAAAATTACACGTTTTACTTATTTTGTTTTATATTTTTGTGCGTTTGCAAATGAAGAGGGAATACAACAATAAAGAGCGTTTTTGGGGAGTACGCTCGCAAAACATTAGGGAGTACGCTCGCAAAATGTTAGGGAGTACGCTCGCAAAATAAAAGACACCCATTGGATGTCTAGTATTCTTGAATTAAAAAAGTAAGGTAATGTGGTATATATAAAATGTTTTTTTCTTTTGCAATGTTGCCTTCTCGAATCTTGATAGCACTATCAACATGATAATGATTATAGTCTTGTAGGATAGTGTTTAATGATTTAGCTTTGCTGCTTGTGGATTTTACTTCTATCAAAGTACATTTGCCTTTAAATCTTGTGACAAAATCTATTTCAAGGCCACTATCTTTATGATAGTAATATAGTTTCCTATTCATTTTACTAAAAGCATCGGCTATGATGTTTTCATAAATAGCACCTTTATAAACAAGTAAATTTCCATTTAAGATATCTTTTTGTGTTCCATCTTCAAGCATAGCTACAAACAAGCCACTATCTTGCATATAAACTTTGAAAATATCATCTTTTTTATTTCCTTCAAGTGGAAGTTCAGTTATAGATAGGTTATAACAACGATTTATTATTCCCGCATCTTCTAGCCATTCTATTGCTCTTTTAAAACTTTTGTTTGTTCCTTTTTCATTAACTTTAGAAAATTGAAACTTTTTGTTTTCTTTAGCTAATTGGCTAGGAATAGATTTAAATACCGCAAGGATTGTTGCCAATTCTTTTTTATCTATATATAACGAATTATCGGAACTTAAATGTCTACCAAAATCATCTTGATACGATTCTAAGATGTTGCGTTGTAATTTTAATACTTTGTTTAAATCACCTGTTTCGATAAATGCATTTACAACTTCTGGCATACCACCAACACAGATGTATTTACGAAACAAATCAGACATTTTAGTATGAATAGCTGGTAATACTTCTTTACATTCTAAAAAACATTTCTTTAATTCTTCAATTGTTTTGTTAGAAATTCCATTTGCCCATAAGAATTCTTCAAAATCCATGGGTTTAAGATAAATGACTTCTTCATATCCTACTGGAATAGCATTATCACCTTTATTGCTATAGCCTTTGATTCCAAGTAAAGAACAGGTGCATATAACATCATATCTACCATCTTCATAAAAATATTTAAGTGATGAACGAGCGTTAGGACAGTCTTGAACTTCATCAAAGATAAGAAGAGTTTTATAAGGAACTACATTAACGTTTGGAATGTATGCTGTTATTTGACTAATTAAGTCATTAACAATAAATGAATGATCAAATATAGAACGCAATTCTTGGTTTTTTCTAAAATCAATATAGATAACGTTTTCATAGTTATCATTTGCAAATTGTCTTACTATATAGGTTTTTCCTACTTGTCTTAATCCTTTTATTACAAGAGGTTTTTTATCTTTGCTTTCTTTCCATTTTAACAATTCATCATATATCTTTCTTTTTAGCATAAAATCAGCCTCCACACAGATTATTATAACAACATAATAAAAAAATTCAAGGGAATGTCGGTGTTAAAACGCAAATTTTTCAAGGGAATATTGGTTGTATTTTTAAATTTTTCAAGGGAATGTTTATAAAATTTGTGTTTATAAACAAAAGCGAAAAGCAAAATAATAGATATTTTTTGGGAGTGCGCTCGCAAAAAACATTAAGGTGTAACAAGAAATTGTTCAAAGTTGCTATTTATAAAAAAATGATTCTACCGGTAATTTTATTAACAAATTTAATTTTGAAGTTTAAAATTGCTAATAACAATCTTTTTACCGGTCAAATCATGTTTTTTAATTGTTTTATTTATCTTCTAGTAACCATTTAGCAATATCTTTAATGATAACTCCTTGAAATGTAAAATCTTCATGATGAGTTCTAGCAATTATCATCTTTGGGTAGGCATCTCTGATTTTTAATAATGACGAAACTTCACGTTTAAATGTTTCACTTTCTAAATCATCGCCGATTTCACTTGATACTTGGATGTATATTTTTTCATTTCTTTTTTGAGCAACAAAAGTAATTTCTATATCATATAATTTACCAACATGTACTTCATATCCACGTCTTAACAATTCGATTAATACTATGTTTTCATAAACCTTTCCAAAGTCAATGTTGGTTGTACCAAGAATAGCATATTTAAATGAATGATCAGCCAAATAATATTTTTCTAATGAATTTAGGTATTTCTTACCTCTGATATCATATCTACTAATCTTATAAAATGCAAAGGCGTTGCATAAATAGTCAATATATCTTTTAATAGTTTTATCAGTGATTTTATTTTTTTGTAAATTAATTGATTTAGTGACATTAGTTACTGATGTAATGTTAGAAATATTATCAATTAAAAAGTCTGATAAACTATTTAATATTTTTTCATTTCGAATATTATATTTTGTTTTTATATCTCTAACGATTAGAGTATTATAAACATCTTTGATATATAAATATCTATCTTCTTGATTGTTATAAACATATGAACCAGGCATTCCACCATCGATAACGTATTTACTAAAAGATGATTCAATATCATCATAACCATAATACTTCATGTATTCTTTAAATGAAAAAGGATAGACTTCAATTGGAAAAGTTCTTCCGATAAATAAAGTTGCTAAATCACTACTAAGTAAGAAAGCATTAGAACCAGTGATATAAATGTCATATTTTTCTTCTGCGTGTAGCCAATTAATTGCTTTTTCAAAATCTTTACACATTTGAACTTCATCGATTAAAACAAAATTATTGGCGTCTTTGTTATATCTATTACTTATGTAATCATAAAGAGCATTGCAATCAGCTATTTTATCAAATTCTTTAAGATTATAGTTAATATGAATCACATTATTATCTTTGCCGTTTTCTTCAATATATTGTTTGAATGCTTCTAGCAATTTTGATTTTCCCGAACGTCTTATACCTGTTATAACTTTGATATCTGGTGTTTTCATAACGCTGATTAATTTATTTAAATATGTGTCTTTTTTAATTAGTTTCATAAATCATCACCCATTATTTATTATATATCCTATTCCGAAAAATCAAATTTTTTAAACTTTTCGGAATAGAAATTATAATTAACTTATGGTTTGTTCCTAATAAATCATTAAAAACATGTTTCTTTCTACATACATATGTTGTATAATAGAATGTAGAAAGGAACAAGATAACATGAACAACACAGATTATATTTTAAACTTAGCTAAGAAAAACAAAGGGATTATTACAACCAAAGAAGTTGTTGATAATAATATAAAAAAGACATATCTGTCTAGACTAGTTAGTTGTGGAAAATTAGAAAGAATTAAAAAAGGATTATATGCTTTGCCTTCTTCTTGGGGTGATGAATATTTTAATTTGGTTTATAAAAATAATGCTATCTTTTGTGATGAAACAGCTTTGTATTTTTTAGGTTTATGTGAATCAGTTCCAAGCACATATCATATTGCTGTTAAAAGAGGATATAATGCAAGCCTTAAAAAAATAGAAAAAGTTAAATTACATTATATAAATCCTAATCTTTTTGAACTAGGAATAATCGAAATTAAAAGTCCTCAAGGACAAATTATTAAGTGTTATAATGCAGAAAGATGTATCTGTGATATGTTAAAAAACAAAAATAGTCATGATATAGAAACAATCAAATATGCGATAACAACATATTTGAAAGATAAGAATAAAAGAAACTTACCATTACTTATTGAATATTCAAAAAAATTAAAAGTAGAAAAAGAAATAAATGCATATTTGGAGGTGCTTATATAATGTTTGATGCAAGCAAATTAAAATTAAAGGTAAAAACAATGGCACAAGAAAATAACTTGGAGCCGCAAGATATTATGCAAATGTATTTTTTTTGAAAGAATTTTATATAGAATTTCTATAAGCAAATATAAAAGTGGCTTTATTTTAAAAGGTGGATTGTTGTTGTCTTCAATGTTTGGCGGAAATCGTAGAACGACTCAAGACATGGATGCAATGATAAAAGGAATTCCGCTTAACCAAGCAAAAATCGAAAAAATTGTTAAAGAAATAATTAATATAAGATGTGACGATGGTATAAATTATTAGTTAATAAAAACAAGCGAAATAAGGATAAATGATAAATATAAAGGAATAAGAGCAAATTTAATAGGATGTATGGAGCACTTGCGAGTTCCTCTTTCAATTGATATAACAACGGGCGATCCAGTAACGCCAAGGGAATTAGAATATAGATATAAATGCTTGTTTGAAGACTCTTATATTAATATTATGGCTTTTAATATTGAAACGATTATAGCCGAAAAATTTGAAACTCTTATTTCTGATAACATTTTAAATACAAGAGCAAAAGATTTTTATGATTTATACTTGTTGTTAAATGAATATAAAAACAAAATTGATAAAAAAACATTGGTGAAGGCAATTAAAAACACATTTGTTAGAAGAAACGTCGATTTTGATGTTGAAAAAATATCAAACAATTTCAATATAGTTGCAAAAAGCGATAAACTTAAAAGAAATTTTGAAAATTATAAAAGCAAAAAAAATTATGTATCAAGCATTGATTATTACAAGATAATGGAGGTAATTAGTTTTGTTATAGAAACACTAAAAGAAGAAATGGTAATTGTTTAGAAATGCGAATTTACAAAAATCATAAAAAGACTGCTGTTTAACTAAATTTAAAAAGTTTTTCA
This sequence comes from uncultured Bacilli bacterium, assembly GCA_947627355.1. GTDB lineage: Bacteria > Bacillota_I > Bacilli_A > RFN20 > CAG-631 > Caccosoma. The sequence goes on from CANQVX010000002.1 coordinate 62,672, forward strand.
ACAGTCTTTTTGAATATTATTTGATACAAAATACTGCATATAAAGGAACTGATTTAATATTGTTTTCAAAACCAAAGTTTTTAGTTGAAACCTTTATTGAATAAGTTGGTTTATATTTATTAACATAAACCGATAAACTTTTAGAACGAACATTGTCACTAGATTTTACTTCAATTGGAATGATATCTTTGCCAATTCTTGTTATGAAATCAATTTCGGCTTGATTTGTGCTATTCCAATAATAACAAGATAATTTATTTACTATTAATTGGTTGTTAACATAGTTTTCAACAAGTCCGCCTTTGAAATAATTAATGTTTTCATTATCATAGATGATATCATCAACTAAGATGTTTTCGTTGGCACAACATAAACCAACATCATTCATATAGAATTTGAAGTCTTGTAGTGATTTATATGAATTAAGTGGTAACATAATCTGTTCTAAACGATATAGCCTATTGGCAATACCTGCTAAACATATCCATTCAATTGCATTTTCAAATTCGCTAGCTCTAGCACTAGGCTTTACTAACGAATATTTAAACTTTTTGTTTTCTTTTGCAAGTTGAGTGCTAATGTTTTCATATATCATTTTAGTTTTTGGTATTTCAGTTGCTTTGTTATATTTACTCATATCATTAAAATATGAATCTAAGATTTCAATTTGTTTTATTTTTACTAATTCATAGTTTTTACTTTGAATGTATTCATTTACAACCGATGGCATGCCACCAACAAACAAATATGTTTTATATAACAATAAAGCGTTCATATGAAAGGCTTCACTTATAGGTGTATTAGTTTCATAACATTTATTTATTTCATCTATTAGATATTGGTTGTTAGTAGCCATTAGAAATTCTTCAAAATCAAGAGGATATAAATTCATGAATTCAACTTTTCCTACTGGAAACGAAAAAGTATCACGATTAACAGCAAGACCTAATAAAGAACCCATAGCAATGATATGATATTCATTAGCATATTCACAAAAATACTTAAGGCTAGTTAATGCTTCAGGACAGGCTTGTATTTCATCAAAGATAATTAATGTGTGACCGGGAATTATTTCTTTTTGTTTATAATGTGCTAGATCAGCAATGATCCTAGAAGGAATCAAATCACTACTAAATAAGCTTTTTATTTTTTTATCGTATTCAAAATTACAATAAACATAGTTAGCATATTCTTTGCTAGCAAACAAGTTTACAATATAAGTTTTTCCTACTTGTCTAGCGCCTTGTAAGATTAATGGCTTTCTATCTTTTTTTGTTTTCCAAGCCAATAAATCTTTATATATTTTTCGTTCCATAGTATCGCCTCAAGTAAAAATATAACACATTTGTGTAAAAAAGCCAACGTTTTTTACATTTTTTGTCACATAAAAAATGACAAAAATTACACTTTTTGTCACTTAAGTTTATTTTTTAATGATTTCAAACCTAATATTTAATGATTTCATTAAATCTAAAAATGATGGAAATGATTTATTTATACATTCAAAATTGTCGATAGTAACGGGCTTATTTTCATTGATGGCTAGAAAGAACAAGGCCATGAAGATACGGTGATCGTTATGAGAATCTAAATGTCTATTAATTGTTTTGTCTTCTTTTTTATAAATAGTTAGGTTGTTGTTTTCATAAATAATCCTGATATTTAATTTTTTAAATTCTTCAATAATAGCTTCTATTCGATTAGATTCTTTATATTCTAGTCGTTTAACGTTGGTTAATGTAAATGAATCTTTACTATATGCTGCTAAAGCACATAAAGCTAAAGAGACATCGATACAATTTTCAACATCAACAGTGATATTTGAATAACTAGAAGGATATAAAGTTAATTGATGTTCTTTTTTATCTAACTTGATATTTAGTTTGCTTAAAATATCTAGATAACTTAAATCACCTTGAATTGATTTAAATGGGAAATCTAGAAAGGTTATTTGGTTATTTAAGATACCTAGTAATGATAGATAAGAGAATTGAGTTAAGTCACCTTCTACTTCAAAATAACGGGCTTCATAATGTTGCTTACCAGGAATAAAAAACTTGTTTTTATCAACAATTTCAACATTTATGTTAAATTGTTTTAAGATATAAATAGTAAGCAAGATATAAGAATATGAACCAATGTTATCTTTAATGGTTATAGTTGAATCATTAGCAAGCATTGGTAAAGCAAATAATAAGCCACTAACAAATTGTGAACTAATGTTTTCATCTATCACATAGTTATTAGCTTCAAGAGGGCCATGAATACTTAAGTAGTCTTCATGTTTAACAAACATTAAATTAAGTGGCTCAAAGATTTTCTTATAAACATCTAATGGTCTAGCAAAAAGAGCCTTTTTACCGACAAAAATAGTGTTTTTATCAAGAATTGAAAAGATTGGTATAGTAAATCTTAAAGTTGAACCACTTTCATTGCAATTGATTTCATGAGGTTTATTTGGAATAATGCCATTATTACCAATGATAGTTAATTGATGATTATCATAGCTCATAGTAGCTCCTAATTGTTTACAAGCTTCGATGGTTGCTTTGATATCATCACTTAATTCAACATTGGTGATAACACTTTTACCACTAGCAAGAGTAGCACAAATAATCGCTCTATGAGTGATACTCTTAGAAGGTGGTAAATGTATTTTAGAATTTTTAGTTATTTTACTAGGATATATTTTTAGTTTCATAATATTTCTTTATCGATAGCCTTGGCTACTTTCTTACATTTTGTTATTAATTGATTGAAGTGTTCTAGGTTTAGTGATTGAATTCCATCACTTTTAGCATACATTGGATTATTATGTACTTCAACCATGATACCATCAGCACCAGCAGCAATAGCTGCTAAAGCCATGGATTCAACATAATTCCAATCACCAGTACCATGAGATGGATCAACAAAGACAGGTAGATGAGTTAATTTCTTTAAAACTGGAATAGCACTTAGATCTAATGTATTTCTAGTGCTGTTTTCAAATGTTTTGATACCTCTTTCACATAAAATAACATTTTTGTTTCCACCTTTTAAGATATATTCAGCAGAACATAAAAGTTCTTCAATGGTAGCGCCCATACCACGCTTAAGAAGTATTGGTTTATTTATTTTTCCTAAGGCAGTTAATAATTCATAGTTTTGCATATTTCTAGCGCCAACTTGAATGATATCAACATATTTTTTAAACACTTCTACTTGATTGATATTCATGATTTCACTGATAACTGGAATGTTATAACACTCTTTAACTTTATGAAGCAATACAATGCCATCTTTTCCCATTCCTTGAAAATCATATGGGCTAGTTCTAGGTTTATAGGCTCCTCCTCTTAAAATATGAGCGCCAGCTTTAATAACACCTTTAGTTATTTCTTCTATTTGATTAACATCTTCAACACTACATGGGCCAGCTATAATGGTTACATGTTTATTATCAATGGTATAGTTGTTATCAAGGGTTATAGATGTATCTTCTGTTTTATTTTTTCTAGACCATAAAAAAGAATCTTCTACTAAAGGTGTTACATATAAGACACCTTCAAAAGATTCAATGATTTTATTATCTAAAACATTTTTAGTATCATTGATTTCAAAAATAATTGATTCAGTTGTGTTATAAGTTTGATAACTAACTTTTAAAGAATTCAAATAATCACCGATTCTATCGGCATTTTCTTTGTTATTTATTATTACCATCATGAGACGTCATCCCCTTAACATAATCCAAGGCTTCTTTATAACTATCAAGACCTTTTCCTTTAAAAGTAGCAACACAGACATCACGAAGATAATTAACTTTTCTAAATTCTTCACGATTATCAGTGTCTGATAAATGAACTTCAATTACTGGAGTCTTGATGGCTAGAATGGTATCGCGAATTGCAATGCTAGTATGAGTATAAGCTGCAGCATTTAAAATAAAATAATCATAACGATTCATATTAGCTTGAAGTATATCAATTATTTTACTTTCACTGTTAGTTGCTTTGATTGTTACTTTTAAGCCTAATGACTTAGCATATCTTTTTAATTCTTTTACCATTTCTTGATAGTTAGTTGAACCATAGATTTCAGGTTCACGAATACCAACTAAATTTATATTAGGACCATTTAAGATATAGACTCTTTTCATAAACTAGTTCCTCGATTCTTTCTACTACTTTTTCGATAGTAGTATTGTTATCTACTACTAAATCACTATATTGATTATACAAATTTATTCTTTTTTCGTATAGTGTTTTTAAATCTTTATCGTTTTTTAGTAATGGTCTATTGTTATCAATGATGATTTTATCTAGATCACGATTGATAAAGATAATAATTCCATTTTTGGATAAATTATCCATATTATTTTTATTTAGAATAACTCCACCACCAGTAGAGATAACTTGATTGAAGTTATTACTATATTTGTCAACAATATCAGTTTCAAGAGTTCTAAAATATGTTTCACCCTTATTATTAAAGATATCATTGATAGACATTTTTTCTTGATTTTCTATGATTTCATCGGTAGAAATTAATGTTTTGTTAAACTTATTAGCTAATTTACTAGCGATTGTTGATTTGCCAACTCCAGGCATACCTATTAATACTAGATTGATTATTTTAAATAACCATTGTTGATAAGTTTTGTTTATCAAATCATCATCAATAACAGTATCAAAAAATAAACCATGAGCATAACAAGCTTGTGCCACTAACATAATTAAACCTGATGCGATATTGATGTTATGTCTTCTAGCATCTATTAATAAAGGACTATGTAAAGGATTATAGATAATATCTATAACCCATTCAAGGTTAGTAAAGTTATCTAAATCAACTAGTTTATTATAACCATGGCCATCCATTCCATTAGGAGTTGCATTAATAATGATATCAAATTTATTACCATTATTATTTAAAGAATGATAATCTAAATTATCGTTGTTGATAAGTTTGTTTCTAGTTATCAGATAAACTTCTTTGCAATTTAAGTCTTTTACTAGTTGTTTGATAGTGTTTGAAGCACCACCTGTACCTAGAATTGCTATTACTTTATCTTTAACATCAATATGATAATATTTTAATAGATATAAAAAGCCATCATAATCAGTATTATAACCATATAGAACATTATTTTTATTTACAATGGTGTTTAAAGCATTACAAGATTCAACTTTTTTATCGATTTTATCGACAAATTCAAGGGCTATTTGTTTATAAGGCATAGTTACATTTAGTCCTTTGAAGTCTTTTGACTTAAGTAATTTTATAAATGAATCTTCATCCATTGAAACACATTCATATTCTTTGTTATCTAGCATTTCATGAATATGCTTAGAAAAAGAATTTTTAACACTTTTTCCAATCAGTCCATATTTCATGAAATCCACCCCTTTCCATCTTGACTGATAATTAAGTCAAGTAAGGAAATGGCAGTCATTGCTTCAATAACAACACTACATCTAGCAACAATTGCTGGATCATGTGCTCCTTCTATTTCAATCTTAGTTTCTTTTCCTTCTAGAATATTAATGCTATCTTGAACTTGTTTTATCGATGGGGTTGGTTTAACTATAACCTTGAAAGTAATAGGCATACCATTACTGATACCACCATTAATGCCACCATCATGATTAGTGATGGTTTGATAATGACGATCTTTTATTGTCCAGATATCATTGGCACTTTTTCCAGTTTCATAGATATAATCAAAACCCAAGCCAAAACTAATACCTTTGATGGCAGGAATGGCAAAGATATAACGTGATATTTGACTTTCTAATGAATCAAATAATGGTTCACCAATTTTAGCAGGCATTGGATAGATAACAGTTTCTATGATTCCACCGACAGAATCGTTATTTTTAGCAACATCTTTGATTAGCTTTTCCATCTTTTCTTTGGTATTTTCATTTAGAACCGGAAATGCTTGTTGACGTAAATATAACATTTGCTTAGTTAAATCATTGGTATCAAAATCATCATCAACTAAGTCTTTTATTTGTTTTACATGTGAAGCAATTTTAATGCCTTTTTTGGTTAGTATCTGTTTACAAATAGCTCCAGCAATGACATATAAGACAGTAAGTCTACCACTTAAATGACCTCCACCACGATAATCATTGAAACCATTATATTTCAGATAGGCACTATAATCAGATTGTGATGGTCTAACATCGCCACGCTTATAATTATTGCTATTGTAATTATTATTCTTTACTTGGATACATAAAGGAGCACCAGTAGTTTTATCATTGAAATAACCACTGATAAATTCATATTCATCTAATTCAACTCTAGCAGTTGACATTTCGTTTTGTGGTCTTCTTTTTTTTAGTTCATTATCGATTAAAGATTTATCGATACTAATACCAGCAGGAAGACCATCAATAACAATACCCATAGTTGGATTATGGGATTCACCATAAACTGAAAGAGAAATATTACCTTTGATTATGCTACTCATATTATCTAGCTCCTATCATTTTTATAAATTCACTTATTTTCATGTTAATTAAGTCACATCTACCAATTGTTTCAACAACTGGAACGATAATGGTATCATCACTAACTTTTTTGTCATTGTAGATATAAGAAACTAACTTGTTGATATCAACATTTAATTTAAGTGTGAAATGTATTTTCTTATAGATTTCTAATAGTTTATTTTTGATTTCTTGATTGGTTGTTTCATAAAGCATACCATAAGCAACAGCTTCACCATGTAAAATGTTATTAAACCTATTATTAGATTCAATAGCATGTCCAATAGTATGACCATAGTTTAAGATCTTACGAATGTTGTTATCGTATGGATCTTGTTTAACGATTTCTAGTTTATCAACTATGGCTTTGTTTATGATATTAGGTAATTCTTTTTTAATATTATTAGTTAATAATAAATCAAACAATGATTTATCATAAACTAAACCCATTTTAATTACTTCAAACAAACCATTTCTTATTTGTCTATTAGGTAATGTTTTAATAAAGGTATAGTCTATGAATACCTTGCTTGGAAGATAAAAACTACCTATAACATTTTTAAGTCCTTTATAATCAATGGCTGTTTTAAAACCAATACAAGCATCAACTTGAGCAAGTAAGGTAGTAGGAATACTAAAATAAGTTATACCACGTTTATAGATAGAACTAACAAAACCTACTAAATCTAAAACAACTCCACCACCAAAAGCAATTAATAAGTCTTGGTTACTAATGTTATTATCGACTAGAAAATCAATTAATGATAAAGCTATTTTAAGGCTTTTATTTTTTTCCCTAGGTTTAAAAGAAAATAATAAGGCATTAGGAAGATATTTGTTTAGTAAATCTTTATAAATGAAATGAACATTGTCATCTGTTATAATGACAACTTTTTTATAATCAGTTGTATATTTAGTTACATTATCAAAAATATTATCTTTAATAAAATAAGTACAATTTCTATCATTTAAATTGGAAGAAAATACCATTTTTGCCCACTCTTTTCCTTTATTTCATCAATATTATATCATTTTCGCGCGTTTCTTTCATCAATTGTTTACTATCTTTTAAAATCACTTTAAAATGGATTTTTGATTTGCTATAATTAACTATAAAGATCATTAAAAAAGAAAGGGAGCAATAAAATGAAAAAAGGTTTATGGCTAGCTATTTTAACGTTGTTTTTAGTTGGTTGTAATGAAACTGAAACTAGTAGTAATGTATCATCTTCAAGTTCTAGTAACAGTAATGATGTTACTAGTTCATCAACGACTACTCAGGATGAATCAAGTTCTAGTAGTACTTCACTTGTAAATGTACCAGTTACTGGTATATCAATTGATCAAGGTGATGGTCCTTACGTTGTAACACTTGCAAATGAAAAATATACTTTATCAGCAACTGTATCACCAGCTAATGCAACAAACAAAAAGACTTCGTGGTCATCATCGAACACAAGTGTTGCTACAGTAAATCAAGGCACCTTGTTTGTTAAGTCAGTAGGGGAAACAACAATCACAGTTAAATCACAAGATAATTCAGAAATTCAAGATTCTATTCTAGTAAGGGTTGGTAATGTTGAAGCAACAGAAATCATCTTGAGTCAATCTACCATAACCTTAAAAACTGGAAAAACAACTAAATTAGTAGCAACAGTAAAACCTGATAATGCTACTATTAAGACTGTTAACTGGAGTAGTTCTAATAGTAGTGTGGCATCTGTTTCTAGTGATGGAACAATTACCACAACACTTGCGGGTTCTGCTACTATTACTGCAACTAGCGGTAATGCTAGAGCAACTTGTATTGTAAATGTTGAACAATCACATTTATCACAACTTCCTACAATAGAAGCATTTAAAGCCTCAACAAACCCTCAACCAACACCTCAATTCTTTAAAGTTAATAGTAGTTATAAAGATGTAGTTACAAATGTTGGTGATGGTGTTGAAATGCACACATACACTATTCCACTGAACAGAGGCATAAACGCAACCTCTAGATCATTAATTGTTGATTTATCAAAGGCAAATCTTGAAATTGGAACGCCAAATAATATTTATACAGCTCAACCCGCATATGTTGGACAAACATTACCTTATCAATTAAAAGCTTATGAAGCAGCAGCCAAGAAAGGCCAAAAAGTTTTGGGTGGAACTAACGCTGATTTCTTTGGCTGGAACACGAAAACAAATGTAACTGCCGCAAACAACATTTTTGTTAAAGATGGTGTTGTTATTAGTTCTAAGCCTGTTGGCTTTGAAACACTAAAATCTAACATGATGGTTTTGGGTATTTCATACAATGATGTTCCAGTAATTACTTATAGTATGAAAAGCGATACAGATTATGTTACAGTTAAAAATTTAGTTGAAATTTATAATGGTGATGGAACTGGAATTTTATGTTCTGAAGCAATTGATTCAATCAATGGTTCATTAATTTCAGATCCATATCAAGGCGCTAGTAAACCAAATAACATTCAAGTTTATACAACAACCGGGCAATCAGTAAGCGGCAAAAATGTTGCAATTATCGAAAAAATTGATAAATATGATAATGGAGTTGGAGATATTAACTTCCCATTTGATGGATATATTAAAGAAATAAAAGAAAATTATACAGGTGCAGTTACATTAACTGCAAATCAAGTTGCGGTTGCTAGTCCTTATTACAACAATGTAGCACGTAACTTTGTAGTAGGTAGATTAATTAGAGTAGGACGTGTAAGTTGTGACGGAAACGAAAAACTTAGTAATATGAAAGTTATTATTGGTGGACGTCATGAATTAATTCGTGATTCAGCAGTGGTTTCAACAGTTACTAAAGAATCAACAAACCAAGCTCAAGGCTATGCAGCTCGAACATCAATTGGAATTTTAAATGATGGAAGATTATTTATTTTTACAACATCCGGAGTTGAAAGTAATGCAATGTCTCTAAAAGAAGTGGCAGACATTATGTTATACAACGGATGTAGACATGCATTTAATCTTGATGGGGGGGGCTCAATGGGCATTTATTACGATAATGGTTTTAACGGAAGTGGTGACCTAATTTTCATCGGTGGCTATAACTCAAGACCATTACCTAATACGCTCGTTGTTACAACAAAACCAGCATGAGCGAACTAGAAAAACTAAGAAAACAAATTCAAGAAATTGATGAAGAAATTCTTCAATTATTTGAAAAAAGAATGAATTATGTAAAAGAAGTTAAAAAAGTTAAAAAAAGTATGAATCTACCGATAGAAAGTAAAGAATTTGAAGAAAAAAAGAAGAATGAATTACTCGATAAATTAAGTAATTCAGAATTAAAAGAATATTATCTAGAATTATTAGATAAATATTTAGAACTTTCTAAAAGATATCAAACAAAATAAAATAAAGACGCCTCGCGGCGTCTTTTATTGTAAATAAGCTTCAAAACTTTCTAAAAGTTGTTCTTTGGTTTTAAATCCATATTGTTTTTTAGTTGGTTCACCATTTTTGAAATAAATAAGTGTTGGAACTTGAAAAACATTATAGTTTTCAACTAGTTTTTCATCAGCCAAGTCAACATCAACTTTTATAAATTTTATATCTTTTTCTGTTTTTTCTAGTTTTTCAATGATTGGTGATAACATTTGGCATGGGCCACACCAAGTGGCAAAAAAATCAACAACAACTTTTTTGTTATTTTTAATTATTTCATCGAATTCTTTTATGTTTGTTACTACGTCCATGGTATTTTTCCTTTCTTTCTATATATAGTATATCAAAAATTGTAAACTTAATTATTCATTTTTTTAATTTGATCATTAATTTGGTTATTTTTAACAGCATTTATGATTTTATCTTCTTTTTCTTTATCTATTTCCTTATTAGCCATTTTAGCAATATTATGGATTAATTCTCTTAAATTAGTTTCATCACTCATATTCTTGTTTTGAATAGATTTAGCAAGTGATAAGATATCTTGTTTTTTAACATTTGTTTTGGATTCTACTTTCTTAAATAAATTATTATTCATAAAAACCTCCTATACTACTATATGTAATTAGGAGGTAATGTTAACTTATTTTTATTGTCTTTCTCTACAAATTATTTTGATTGGAGTTCCTTCAAAATCAATTCTTTCCCTGATTTGATTTTCAAGATACCTACGGTAACTAAAATGCATGAAAGTTGGATCATTTACAAATAAAACAAATAATGGAGGACAGGTTGATACTTGATTAGCATAATAGATTTTTAAACGTCCACCATTAAAATCTGGTGTTGGGTTGTAAGCATAAGCATCTAGAATGATTTCATTTACAATATTAGTTGCAATTCTTTTTCTAGCGTTGTTATATACTCTTTGGATTTCATCAAATAATAGATGAACTCTTTGTTTAGTCTTAGCACTTACAAATAAAATAGGACAATAAGATAAGAACTTAAAGTTTTCTCTTATCTTTTTAGTGAATTCTTGAACACTTTGGGTATCTTTATCAACTAGATCCCATTTATTAACAACAATGATGATGGCTTTTCCTTCATCGAAAGCATAACCCACTATGTTTTTATCTTGTTCACGAATGCCAGCTTCACCATCGATAACTAATAGACAAACATCACTACGATCAATAGCACCTAAAGCTCTAATAGCTGCATATTTGTCGACAGCTTCATAGATTTTACCACCTTTCTTAAGTCCTGCTGTATCGATAACAACAAATTTTTGTTCTTCTCTAGTAAAGGCTGTATCAATAGCATCTCTAGTTGTTCCTTCAATGTTAGATACAATTACTCTTTCTTGATTTAGACAAGCGTTAACAAGCGATGATTTTCCAACATTAGGTCTACCAATGACACAAAAATGAATGGTATCATCTTCAACTTCTTGTTCATTTTCGGGTAGTAATGATATTACTTTATCAAGTAAATCACCAATACCAATACCATGGTTACAAGAAATGATAACAATATCACTAGCAATACCTAAACTATAAAAATCATAGGCATTAGAAGATAAAGTTATATCATCTATTTTATTGACAGCTAGAATAATAGGCTTTTTTGTTCTTTTTAAAATTTTAGCGATTAAGTAATCATCATCAGTTATTTCTTGTCTACCATCACACATAAAGATGATAACATCAGCTTCTTCAATAGCAATTTCAGCTTGTGCTCTGATGTTTTCTTGAAATGGTTTGTTTTCAATTTCGATACCACCGGTATCAATAATATTAAATGTTCTAGTTAGCCATGATGCACTGGCATAGATACGATCTCTAGTAACACCTGGTTCATCATAAACAATAGATTTACGTTCACCAACAATACGGTTAAAAAGACTAGATTTACCTACGTTTGGTTTTCCAACAATTGCAACGGTTGCTTTTTTCATTCTATCATATCCTTTGCATACTTTAAGATGATTTGAACTACTTCTTCGATTGATAGATAAGAAGTGTCTAGTTCAATGGCATCACTTGCTTTTTTTAAAGCTCCAAAAGGTTTATTAGCATCTAAATAATCCCTTTGTCTTATTTCTTCTTCTAAGACATCTAATGGTGTATCAATGCCTTTAGAAAGGTTTTCTTCATATCTACGTTTAGCTCTTACGGCTGGAGATGCTACTTGAAAGATTTTAAGTTCAGCATCAGGTAAAACAACAGTGCCGATATCTCTTCCATCCATAACAACACCATTTTGATTCTTGGCTAATTCTTGTTGTAGACGAACAAATTTTTCTCTTACTTTTCTTGGAGAAGAAACACGAGAAACTATATTAGTTACTTTACTACCTCTGATAGCTCTAGTAACATCTTTATCATTTAAATAAACTTTTCCATTATTAGTTAGATTAATATTTAAGTTATCAACAGCATCAGCTAGAATATCATCATCCATATAATCTAGATGATTTTCAATAGCATATAATGCTAGACAACGATACATTGCACCTGTATCAATATAAGTATAATTTAAGCGATTTGCTACTTCTCTAGCAACAGTGCTTTTTCCAGCCGCTCCTGGGCCATCAATAGCAATAGTAATGTATTTCATAATCTACTTCACCTACTCACCTGATTTAACAATAAAATAAATAGCCACAATAAATACAATTAAAGCAAGAATAGCAAGAAAAATTTGAATAACTAAGGTGTTATTTGCGTTTTTTCTTTGTTTTGCTTGCTTCTTTTGGTTGTTTTTATCTTCAAAATAACCTGGATCGACTGTATTTAATGTTTCTTTATTTTCTTGATGTGGTTGGTTTTGTTGTTTGATTTCGTGCTTTTTATTTTCGTCATCGATAATCTTATATATTTTTTCGTTTCTTTCTTGACGAGTTTGCATTGAAATCACCACCGAGAGTAATTATAGCAAAATATAGATATTAAAAAAAGTAAAATCAGAAAAGAATTTGAAGAATAAAAATTATAAATTTTTAAATTAATTCTTGTGTCGCTACGGGATAAATCGAGTGTTGTAAAAATATTAAAACATAAAAATTGCCGACAGAATCAGCAATTTAGTATTTTTGTTTGTTATTTTAATTATTAAAAATCGTGTGTTGTAAATTATTTTAATCTAATAAAAGAATCTTTAACAACTTTGAATGGTAGTTTTATCTTTAATAATTGTGTTGCGTGATTTGCTATTTCAACCGGATTGTTATCTTCATCTAACATATCTAATATTTTAGCTTCTTTTAAGAAATTATTTGGTCCAATTATTTCTATTTTAGAATCTTTTGTGAAATAGTTTCTTTGTTGTACTAGAACATAGTTATCTTTATTACTATCTTCTAAGACATAACCAACAAATGTTTGACAAGGCATATCTTTACCATTATCCAGAAGAATTCCTTCGTGAACTAAGTTTTTATTTAAAAAGACACTAGAAAGTGATCTGTTTTCTACTTTTAGGATTTCTTTTTTATATTGATTTAGTTTGTTTTTATCAATTGTGTGATATTTTAAATAATCATCAATGATTAGTCGATATATTCTAACAACACTTGCTATATAATAGGCTGATTTCATTCTACCTTCGATTTTAAAACTATCGACTTTGGCTTCAAGTAATTCTGGCAAATAATTAATAGCCATTAAGTCAAATGATGCTAATGTGAACTCATTATCATCAACAGGTTTATTGTTTTCATATAGGTTATATATCCAACGACAACTATGAGCACAACCACCTTTATTAGCATCACGATTGGACATGAAATTACTTAAATTACAACGACCAGAATAGGATGAACACATACCACCATGAATAAACACTTCTATCGGTAGATTCGTATCTTTTTTAATGTTTTTGATTTGTTCAATGTTTAATTCTCTAGCCAGAACAAATCTAGTAGCACCTAATTCTTTATAGAATTCAATTGCTTTTTTGTTGGCTATTGATAATTGAGTGCTCATATGAATTTCAAATTTACAATTCAATGCCTTTGCTCTTAATAATACTGTGATTGATGAAATAATAATAGCATCAATATTTATTTTATCTAAATATTGTAGATATTCATCTAGTTCTTTGAAGTCTTCTTCTTCAGGAATAATATTAACTGTTACATATACTTTTGCTTTATGTTCATGAGCAAAGTTAACGCCTTCTTTAATATCTTCAAGACTAAAATTATTAGCCTTGGCTCTTAAAGAAAAGACTTTTCCACCGATAAAAACAGCATCGGCACCATATAAAATGGCTATCTTTAAACGGCTTAAATCACCAGCAGGAGCTAATAGTTCAGGACGATACATTCTACTTCACCCCTACTTTCTTTAATAAAAAACCAGTTGAAAACTTCAAAAAGTCTTCATCAATAGTTTTATTAAATTCAATTTTGTTATAATAAGCCTCTAACCATTTATTAACCATGTTAAGGTCTTCAAGAACACTATCTATGATAATAAATGATATTTTTTCTTTGATTTTATCAATATATTCATAATAACTTAATGGTTGATGATAGAATAAAACCATGCCATTTTTATTTTCAATAAATGGAAATAATTCATCTCTAGTTTTTTCTTTTAGATATAAATTCTTTGAATCTTTTAAGGATTTATCTAAATGATAACGATTTAAATGGTTTTTAAGTGATTTTCTTTTGGAATAATAAATAGGAAAATAGCCTTGAACCATTAAACCAACATTATCTTTTAGACCACTAGGTAGATTTAATATTTCATCTAATCCCATATCTTTTGTGATAATCATTTTATTGATTCCGATTTGTTTATAAGATAAAAGGTCATGAGTATTTCTAAGTAGTGTTTCATGATAATAGAAACATTTATCTTGTAAACCTAATTCTTTAGCAATCATAAAAACAGCCATATCTGAAAAGAAAATGCCGTTTATATCGACAGATTTTAAATAATTTAAATAATCTTTTAGTTTATTTAATTCTCCATCATTAAAGATTTTATTAACTAAAATATAAAGCTTTTTATCTAGTTTTTTGCATATATTTTTAGCTTTTTTTATTTCATTTCTATTAAATGAACGTGTTAAACGGATAGCAAAATCATTATGACCAATCAAAATTGAACTAGCATGATTAAGCTTAAAAATGTCGGTTAATTCGTGAATTGTTACAATATATTCCATGTCTTTTTATCTTCCTTCAACATGATTATAACATATTTAAAAACTAAGACGTTCAAAAAAATGGAAAATGTTTTTTTTCGTTGCTATTATTATTATTAGGTTATATAATAATAATAAGAAATAAATTTTGCAAGGAGCGATAAAAAATGAACAAAAATAACAAAAAAGTTTTATTATCGGCTGCAATGTTAACGCTTACATTGACAATGTCTGTATCGTTATCATCTTGTGGTGGAAATAAAGGGGGAACTAAAAAGGGAAACGATGAATTACTACTCATTCCTCAAGAAGTTTTAGACTGGAAAGGCGAAATTGACTGTCTAGTTTATATCGAAGGACAAAACGATTCTTTCACAGATATTGGTAGTGGTAAAATTACAACCGAGGAATTAAGAGATTCTACTCAAGCTAGATTTGTAGTGGCTGCAGAAGAATTTAATAAATTGGCTCCAAATATCAAAATTAATTTAAGATGGACTCAAATTGATACTCAAGGCGATGAAATCATTAAATACTTTAATGAAAAAGGTCATTATCCTCACATTATTCACTCAACTCAACACGTTAATGAAGTTGTACAACAAGGAATCGCTTTAGACCTTTCTAGATATAAAAACACTGAATACTATCAATCGTTTGATCCTAGTATCTTAGCTGAATTTAATTTTGGTGGTTTCCAAGGCGCTATTCCTTATATGATTTTCCCTATGGGTGTATTTGTTAATACCGGAAAACTTGAGGAAAGATATATTGAATACGAAGCTGATGTTTTAGGTAAAAATGCTCAAGGCGAAGTAGACTTCTCTAAATGGACATTTGAAAACTTTGTAGAAGTTTGCAAAAACGCTTCTGATTTTAACCGTTCTCTTGCGGGCCTTTCTCATATGTCTCAAGACTTCGTAAGTTATGCGGTTCCATCTATTAACCAAAATTATTTGTTTAACAAACAAGTAGATTTAGATTCAAATTTGGTTCGTGATTTAATTGATTTAGAAGTAGAGCTTTCTAATTATACAGCATATGTTTATCCAGGTAGTGGTACATTACATTCTGGTATGACTGATATTAATAACTGGTCTGGCAACCAAGACTTTATTGTTAAAGAAAAATACATATTTAACGCTGATATGCCTTGGAATATCGGTTTACTTTCATCTTTAGCAACTAACGAAGGAAAAGAAGATCGTTTCGATTATCTTCCTTGGCCTAAAGCAGAAGAAGATGCCGATTTGTTTGATGGTATGATTGCTGAAGGTTTAACTATTGGTAATCAATGCCCAATTGTTGGTGGAAAAGAACAATGTACAAACGAACAAAGAATGGCTCAAGATGCTGCTGCATATTTTGCTATGTTTTTAGCAGCTGATCCTAGAAGTATTGATGCTCGTTCAAAAGTTAAATGGTATTTACCAAGCGATGTATCTGGTGACGAATTAATGAATGGCGTTCTTGATTTACCTATGTGTAAAAAAGATTTCCGTTTCTCATTCGAAGATCCAGAAGATGAATTTATATTCTATAAACAATTAAAACAATGGTTTGAATGTTATTCAACATGGTGGGTTAAAGATGGTGAAGATGATGAACCAGATGTTTATGAATATTCTAATATGAAACCTGGAATTAAGAAGATGTTTGAAATTTTCTATGATGATACTGATAATGGTAGACATCGTCTTAACTTCTATGGCGTACCTGATAATATTCCTAGTGAAACCGGTGGTACAAAAGACGTTATGGAACACTGGACAGGTAGATATTCTTATAATAATTTAGTTGTTTCTAATGGTCCTGCATGGGCAGCCGCAGTTAAAGATGGACTTTCGTCAATTGAAGCTGAAGTTAACTCAAGAATAGAACAAGTTTATGATTTGTTCCAAGAAATGCTTGACCAATACTACGGCAAAGGTAAATACAATGTTAAACAATAAAAAGTTCATTTTACCGGCAGTTTTTCTTGCTACCACACTTGCTTTAACGGGCTGTGGTGGAAAAAATAAAACTAAAAGAGGTAACGATGAATTACATTTGATTCCAGAAAGCGTTCTTAACTGGAATGGCGAAATAGATTTCTTAATGTATTTTGAAGGACACACTGGTGGCTATAAGGATATTGGTAGTGGTCAATATACTACTGCTGATTTAAATGATTCAGCTATTGCTAGATTTGTATCTTCAGCAGTTGAATTTAAAAAGTTAGCACCAAACATTAAAATCAATTTACTTTGGTGTCCTATTGCTGATTATGGCAATGAAATAATTCGTTATGTTAGTTCACATGGTCACTATCCACATATTATGCATAGTGTTGACCATGTTAATGAAGTTATTCAACAAGGAATGGCTACTGATTTAAGCGAATATAACCATAGTGAATATTATCAATCTTATGATCCTAGCGTACTTGCTGAATTTAATTTTGGTGGTTTCCAAGGGGCTGTTCCTTATATGCTTTATCCAATGGGCGTGTTTGTTAACACAGCCTTGTTAGAAAGAAGATATATCCCTTATGATACTGATGTTTTAGGTGTTGATTCACAAGGTGAAATTGATTTTTCTAAATGGACTTTTGAAAATTTCGTAGATATTTGTAAAAGAGTTAGTGATTTTAACAATTCGATTGCTGCCTTACCTCACATGTCACAAGACATTGTAAGTTATGCTGTAGCAAGTATTAACCAAAATTTCATTTTCAATAAAAGAGTTAATTTAGATACAGCGCTAATTCGTGATTTAATTGATTTAGAAGCTGAACTTTCTAAATATACAGCTTATATTTATCCTGATGCTAACACACCAAGAACAGGTATGACTAATATCAATGACTGGTCTGGTGGTGTAGACTTTATTGAAAAAGAAAAATTTGCTTTCAATGCTGATATGCCTTGGAATGTCGGAGTTTTATCAACTGTTGCAACTAATGCTGATAAAGAAGAAAATTTTGACTATCTTCCTTGGCCTAAGGCAGAAGAAGATGCTGATTTATTTGACGGCATGATTGCTGAAGGTTTAACCATTGGTAATCAATGTCCGCTTAGAAAATGTACAGATGAAGAAAAGGCTGCTCAAGATGCAGCAGCTTATTTTGCAATGTTTTTAACCGCTGATCCTAGAGCTATTGAAGCTCGTAATGATATTGAATGGATAATGCCAAACGATGGAGCCGCTAATGGTGGCGAAATCATGAAAGGTATAGTTGATTTACCAATGAGTAAAAAAGATTGGTTATTCTCGTTTGAAAAAAATAGTGAAGAAGAAACTGAACCAGGAATTGAACCTGAATCTGAAACTGATGAAGGAATCGAACCTGAATTTTATCGTCAATTACGTAATTGGTTTAAATGTTATTCAACATGGTGGATTAAAGAAAGCGAAGATGATGAACCAGATGTTTATGAATATTCAAATATTAAACCGGGTATCAAAAAGATATTTGAAATATTCTATGATGAACACGACAATGGTCGTCATCGTTTAAATTATTATGGTAAACCTGATAACATTCCTAGTGAAACCGGTGGTACCAAAGATATTATGGAACCATGGTATGGAAGATACGAACATAATAATTTTATAGTTAATGATGGTATTGCTTGGACTTCATCACTTAAGAATTCCTTATCTGCTATTGAAACAGAAATCAATGCCAGAATCGAACAAGTTTATGATTATTTTCAAGAATTAGTTGATGCAAACTATGGAAAGGGGAAATACAATGTCAAACAATAAAAAGTTCATTTTACCGGTAGTTTTAGCAACTATGTTAGCTTTAACTGGTTGTTCTGGAAATAAAGGCCCACACGGTCCAATTGAAGATACCCAAGGATTACTTCCTTTATTAGATTATGCTGGTGACATTGATATCATGGTTTATATTCAAGGTATGGGTGGAGATATGGTTCGTGATATCGGTAATGCTAATTACAAAACTTCTGAATTAAAAGATGGTGGACTTCAAAGATACCATTCAGTAGCTAAAGCATTTAAAGAATTTTATCCTGATATTTCAGTAAACTTATATATAACTGATATTGATAATTATCATGATGAAGTTCAAAAGTATCAATCATCTCATAATGGTCATTTACCTCACTTAATGCATTTACCAAATGATCCGATTGAAGGACTTAACAGAGGCTACAATGCAAATGTTGCAAAATATAAGAATTTAAAATTATATAAGGCTCTTAATCCGGCTGTTTTAGATTTATTCACTGTTGGTGATTTTGTTACAGCTATCCCTATGTATATTTATCCTACTGGAATGTTTGTTAACAAAAAGATGTTAAGTGACAATTATTATGATGGTGCTGATCATCTATTAGACAAATGGACAATAGAAGAACTAATCCAAAATTTACTTCCTGCTGTTCATAGTCCTGAAAACCATAGAGCTGGTACAGCAGTATTATCAAGCGATATGATTAACATTGTTAGTGAAACAATCGATAAAACATTCTTAAGTGATTCTAGAAGAGTTACATTAAACACCGATGATGTTAAAAACTTAATCGATTTAGAAGAAGAAATGCAAAAATATTCACTTGTTAATTATTCAACAAGTGGTGTTTCAATTAAAAATGAATATTCTAGCTATGTTGAAACATGGAACTTTAACACAGTATTTACTCAAAATAATGTTTATGCTGTAGAAATGGCTAGATCATTCTGTTTAACTCTATATTCAAATCTAATTCAAAAAGCAGATAGAGTTGGACAATTTGATTTCATGCCTTTCCCTAAATATGGCGAAGATGGCGAAAATCGTGTTGGTTTAATTACTGAAGGTTTAGTTGTTGGTAATCAATGTCCAATAAACAGATCTTGCACACAAAACGATAAAGATGCTGAAGAAATTGCTGCTGTATTTGCATTATTCTTAGCAACTGATACAAGAGCTGCTAAAGCTATGGCTACAACTCCATGGACATATGGATTATCTAACACAGAAAGCGTTGTTTTACCAGGTAACTATGAAACATTACCTTTAATTAGAAGAGATGTAGTTTTCCCTTACAATGAAACTAAGACAGAAAACTATGATGAATCTACTTATACTGATCCCGGAGCAACTGAAACCGATTATGATATTCAAATGGGTTATTATCGTCAAATGGCTTCATCTTTCGATGGTATGGAAGGATTTGAAGAAGTTTTAAGAATTTACGAAGAAGAATTTAATAAAAACGTCTTTGCTTATAATGCAGTTCCTCGTTCAGTTGCAACAGCAACTGGTGGTTATGAAGATGTAATGGTAGATTGGAACAATCGTTTCAGTGCTCCTGAAGTACAAATTGGAAGTACTGGTTGGGCTACATTAATTAAATCTAAATTAGGTGATTGGGATACTAAGATTAATTCAAACATCACTACAACTTATAACTTCTTACAAGAAAACGTTGATAGTTATTATGGCAAAGGAACATACGACGTTACTAAATAAGTAAAAGAACAATACACTTTAAAAGGATGCCTCGGCATCCTTTTTGAGTATCAAAAAAGTAGGATTTTAGTCCTACTTATTAGTCATTTACTTTTAATACTAAGCCAATTCCAAATGTTCCAGGTCCAGCATGAGCACAAACATTAATTGACATAGGAGTAATTAGAATTGGAATATTAGGCATCATTTCTTTGGCGGCCTTAGCAATCTTTTTGCATGTAGGCATCGAATCAAATTCAACAATATGAATTTCATATTTGTCTAAATCAGGTTTCTTGCTATATTCTTCTAATGTTTTCATATAGGCTTTTTTAATTGTTCTAGTTGTACTTTCTTTTTCAATACCATTTACACCAAGTTTTAAGACTGGTTTGATACCTAATAGATTACCTATCATAGCAACGGCTGGAGAAACTCTTCCACCACGCTTTAAATAAACCATTGTTTCAGGTACGAAACGTACGATTTCAGTGCCAACTCTTTTCTTTGATAGTTCTACTATTGTATCAGCGTCTTTTCCTTCGTCTTTTAATCTAACAGCATAACGAACTATATTTCCCATGAAAGAACATACAGATAAAGAATCAATTACAGTAACTTTGTCACCGTAATTAGTTTGACAAAAATTAGTAAACAATTCAAACATACTACTTAGTTTACTAGAAATAGTAAAATGTATGATTCTATCGGGATTTTCTTTTTCTATTATGTTATTAAAAAATGTTTCTATTTCAAGTGGTGTAGGAGTAGATGTTTTAATCGTTGCTTTGTTTCTCATCATAGTGCAAAGCATATCGTTATCAATATCAACTCCATCATGGTATTCTTTGTTATCAACGATAACATTCAAAGGTAGTACATAAACACCTAATTTATTAGCTTCATTATGCTTAATACATGCGGTCGTATCGCAGGAAATGATAATTTTTTGCATATTATTACCTCCGCCCATATTATACTATTAGGTTTTTTAAAAAGCAATAAATGCTTTTTTACCCAACATTTAAAAAAGTGGTATAATAAAGAGGCAAGAAGGTGATTAAATTGCAAGAAAAAGTATTAGCAATTGATATTGGTGGAACAAGCATTAAAACAGGAATTGTTGAAGGAGATAAGATTATTGAATTTGCTTCATATAAGAATGTTTGGAAGGGTGCTCAAGAAAAGTTAACTCCATTTTTTAGTAAAATATTTAGTCATTGGATAGAAAAATATAACATAACTAAGATAGGGATTGGTTGTCCTGGAGACATTATTGATAATGTTGTTGTATCAGCCGCCAATCTTAAATGGCATGACTTTCATTTGCTAGATGAACTTCAAGCAATTTATCCACAAATGACTATTAAAATTGAAAACGATGGAAGAGCAGCAACTCTAGCCGAATTAACATATGGCAAATTAAAAGATGTTAAAAATGGTATTTTTATTGTCTTTGGTAGAGGTGTTGGTGGTTCATTAGTTATCAATCATGAAATCTATACTGGTTCATTTACTAGAGGTGGTAATTTTGGTCACATGGTAATAAAAAACTATAAAGCTAGAAAATGTAATTGTGGTAGACGTGGTTGTTTTGAAACCTATGCTAGTGTAGCAGGCTTAGTTCAAACCATTAAGGATATTAATTACCATAGTAAGAATCCGGTGCCATTAAAAGAATTAGGTGGCTTAAGGGTAATGGATTTAGCTAACAATCAACATCCAATAGTAATAAAAGCCATTAAGCAATGGAACTTAGATATAGCTGAAAGCATCTTAAGTTTAGCTTTGATTTTAGATCCTAGTCATATCATTTTAGCCGGTGGAATCACTGAAAGTGGACTAATTGATATAGAAGTTATAAAAGAAAAATTAAGAGAACAACATTATGATAATGTTGTTGTAGAATTATCTGATTTCAAATCAAAGGCTGGTCTTGTTGGAGCAGCAACATTATTAAAATAATAATATAAAAGATACCAAAAGTTTTAATTAGACTAGTAGGTATCTTTTTATTATGGCTAACAAAAAACGTGATGATTATATGGTCATCACGTTAAATAACTTTAGAAAATGAATTACTCTTCACTATCTAAATCGTCATCAAATTGATCAATCCATCTAAATTTTGGATTTTTCTTTCGTTGTTCTTTAAACCATGCAACAGTTTCATTAAATGACATCATGTGTGCGCTTGGTTTTTCATCTGGCACTTCTTCAAACCCAATATCTTCCCATCCACAAACAGGACAAATATCAGATGATAATATGTCTGGAAATTCGTATTCTCCACAAACAGGGCATTTGTGAGGAACAGGATCAGGTATGTGTTCTTCAAGATAATCGTAATTTGGATTTTCTTTAAGTTTGTTTTCAAACCACTTTTTATATTCATTTACAGACATTTCGTTATATCCGTCTTTTGAATCTGGATGTTCTGCTTGATACAAATCATAAATCCAGCCACAGTGATTGCATTGTTCTTCGCCACTTAAATATTTTTGTAAATCTCTTTCATACGTGTCACGATGTGGACTAGAAAAATACATTGAATCACAAACGGGACAACTCATTGGTTTGAATTTTTTTTCTATTTTATCCATTGTTTCACTCCATTCTTATCTATATACCAAAAACTTTCTCTGTAATGCCGAAAAGAAATAATATATCCATCCTTTGTAACTTCTACTAAGATTTTTCTTTCCGGATCATACTTGTATGTAGTTCCGTGTTTATCTATAACACTATTAAATTTTTCTCTATTCACGGTGTTTGCAAATTTTATTGCTTTAGTTTCGTATTCTTCTATGGTCCGACAACCCAAATCTTTGCCGTGTTTTTCAAAATGGCGTTTTAATCCGCCTCTATTAAAAGCTTTAGCCCACGCATAATTGATGCGATTGTAGCTTCACCACGATGATTTGCACCTTTTGTATTGCCGTATCTATAACTTGCTCCTTTAGCCGACATTTGAATCGACTCCTCTTCTTTTACGATCGGAGTTGATCCAGGGCTCATAAAAATAAAATTTACATTCTTTCTTGAAGCATTTAAATAGATTACCGTTAAGTGAGCCATAGACAATAATTCCTGATGGTTCTAATACTTCGATGATTTTTTTAAGAAACCAAAACCATTCTGCTTTTTTGTATTTTTCTTTAATAAAACCATGAGCACCAACAGCAATTAATGTATGCTTTGGAATAGCACTTAAAAACTCATCTGCTAATTCATCAACACCATATCTTATATTTGGAATAAGTTTAATATCATGTTTTCCAAAAAAATATGATAGTGATAAATTGTCGTTCATTTGAGATTTTTGTTTAATAATAGGCATATCAGAATGAACACTGAAATCAAACCCTATTATTCCTGCACATCTTTTGAAAAATTTCAAATATTTCTTTGGACATCTTCTAACTCTTTCAAAAGAACGATCCCTAGCATATGTGCAGATAAATATTTTGCTTAAATCACCTTTAAAATTTAATGCTTTATCAAACGGCATTATTTTTTCTGGTGGAATTTCAGAAATCATCCAATCTTCGATAATTGGATATTCTTCGATTTCTGTAAAATTTGCTCCATCAACCAAATAGGCTTGGAACGAATCATCAACAATTTTCAACTTTGTTTTTTTCATAATAACACCTCCAGATCTAAAATTTTTGTGCGAAAACGCCAAATTGTTGATTTTTTAAAGACGGCTGTGTTATTATGTATTTGCCTAGACTGCATAATAACATGCTGTCTTGATGATTCAAATCATTGCCGTGATTTGAATCATTTTTTTCTTTTTTAATAGATTCAAATATATCACCTCTTTTTTAATACGTGATCCAAGAAATGTTGTGCTTGTGCATCAGAACTTTTAGTTACACTAACAATTTGCTTAAAGGTGTAATTTTTGCATTCATCATAAGGAATCATTATTTCTAACTGTTTTGCCAAACCCTGTAATCCCACCTTTTTTCACTCTGTTTTTTGCAAACATTCTTACGTATACACATTATAACATATAAAATATATTGTCATAAAGTCAATAACATGTATATTTTTGTAGTGGGTTAACCATGATTCACAAAAAGTGAAACATGTCTTTTATGAAATAAAAATGAATTTTTGTCGGTCAATGGGCGTATTTATTGTTATTTTAATTGCTTTTTTGAATGATATTTATTTAAATTAAATCAAATGTTTTTGTACTAAAAAAATAAAAAAACACAAAAAATTTGTGTCCAAAAAAATATTTTTTCTAAAAATTTTAAAGATTAATTAGTGTGCTATTAGAGAATTAAACAAAAAAAGTGATGGTCATGGGGATCATCACAATTAATAGCTAAGGGCGTATCCTTAGCCTTACAGCCTTAGTGTATTCAATCTTTTTAAAAATTACAACAAGAAATTTTAAAAAGGTTTTAACATAGATTTTATAAACTATTTGCTGTTGCAAGGAAAATTTCAAAATCAATATAACGGTCTTTAACGCCACGTTTAATATCTATATCCAGATTAGATAGAGTTATTAAGAATTTTTTTACTTGATTTAATGAATATTTTCTAGTGTTTTCAGCAGCTAATTTAACACGATAAGGGTGAATGTTTAATGTTGTTGCTATTTCATCATTACTCATGTGTTCGTTTTTTAAAATGCCAACTTGTAAGATAACTCTAAATTGAGACGCAAGTAAATTAATTAAAACTAAGGTGTCCGTTTTCATTAATTTCAAGTCAGTGTATATTTTCATTGCCTTAGCATTATCTTTTCTTAACAAGGCATTAGAAAGTTCAAATATATTATCTTCTAATGGTTGAGGAATTAAACGCGTAGCAACATCAGCATCAACATAATTACCAAATAAAGATAATTTAGTGATTTCTTTTTCTAGGCTTTCAACATTTTGGCACCTCATAAGGAGAATATCAAAAGCTTCTCTAGATATTTGAATGTTAAGTTTCTTTATTAAAGTATTAGCATAATCAGCTAATTCATCATTAGATTCAAAAAATAAATTTTTAATTGTTACATATTTTTTAATCATATTAAAATATTTGCTTTTTGGTTTATAGTAGTTTGAATCACAGATAATGATTAATTCAATGTTATCACTTGGATGTTCTAAATAGTTTGTTAACAAAGATAAATCATTTTTAAACGGTAGTTTTTTCTTATCATCAACAAAAAAATAAGGTCTTTTAATAACTACAACCTTTTTATCACTTAAAAAGGCTGGAGTTTCTAAACAGTCAATTATTTCTTCAAGAGGATTATTTTCAAAATCAAAAGAAGCATAATTAAAATCATCAACATGATCAATTGCTGCTTGAATGATTTGATTTAATGTTGATTTGAGTATTAAACTTTGGTCACCTAAGATAAGATATGTCATAATTTTCTTCCCCTAAAGTATTATACCATTATTTAGCAGTATTAATGTAGTAAAAAAAATAAAGATATGAAATTTTTATTGTTCCTTGGATATCTGTACGATATGTTTTGACTTTGTGTTTATTTAGTAATGATAAAACTTCTTTGGTTGGATGGCCATAAAAGTTTTTACCAACACTGATAATAGCCATCTTTGGTTTGATAACTTCTAGAAATTCATCACATGTTGAATATTTACTACCATGATGAGCAACTTTTAAAATATCAACACTTAAAGTTGGATAGTCTTTGATGATTTTCTTTTCTAAATTAGAATCTATGTCACCTGTAAATAAACAATTAGAATTAGCGATTTTACCGAACAAAACGATACTTTTATTATTTGTATCAGAATACTCGTTATAATGTTTGTTAAGATTAACTAGATGCAATGAACCTAGATTTATTTCTTTTATATCAGGATTACTTATAACTTTAAGCACTAGAAAGTTTTCTTTTAAGGATTCTAAAGCACCACAATGATCATAATCGTTATGGCTAATAACAACTAAATCTATTTTCTTTATTCCTCGATATTCTAGATATGGGATTATCTTTTTAGTAGCTATATCATAGTTTTTGATACCACCGGTATCAATTAACATGACACCTTTTCCCCATTTACTTTCAACAACAGCACAATCACCTTGATAAACATCAAGAAAAGTTAGTTGTTCATAGCCTATGAAACGATTCTTGTGATACAAAATAAACACAGATATGATTAAAAAAGCAAATGAAAAATAAAACTTTTTATATTTTTTGGTTTCTAGACATATCAAAATTAAAATACAAAGGACATAAAAGATAACCATGAATACTAACGATGGTTTTCCAAAGATAAATGGTTTGAATTGATTGTTTAGAAAGTGAATGCTTTTAAAAAACGAGGTATAAACTTGATTAAACAAAGACAACTTAAAAAACGAAAAAATCAATGAAATTATCGATAGAATCATTAATACCATAACAACATAACTTAACAAAATATTGCTAAAGAAACTAAAAAAGTTGATCTTATAATTAATGCTTAATTGAATTGGAAACATGACTAAAAAACAGATAAAAGACATTAATAAAAGGTTAACTATTTTATTTTGTCCTTTAAATATCTTGCTAGATAAGATAAGTGTCATAGTTAGAGCATAACTCATGATAAATGATAAAGAATAGACTGTTAAAGGTTCAAACAGCAATAAGATTAAACCACTGATAGCAAGTCTATCTAAAGAACTAAAACGATTCTTTTTATCAAAGGAAGCAAAGATTAAACAAAACACAGCTCTAAAAGTGCTAATTGAAAAATTTAATAAATAACTATAAAAGATTAAAAAAGCAAACGAAACATAATTTGCTTTGTCTTTTAGTAAGAATTTAAATAAAAAACATATTAATTTATGTAAAAATAAGATATGAAAACCGGAAACAACAAATAAATGTAAAGCATTGATTTCTTTTAAGTCATTATAGACTAAATCATCAACGTCATGATTGTTAAATAATAACATTGAAACAAAAGTATAACTATCACCTTTTAAGTTTTTTAATAGAGCATTAACTATTCTATTAGATAATGGTGGATTATGTGATTTTAATACGATTCTATCGACATTTTCAAACTTATAGAAAACTCTTTGCTGATTTAAATATGTCTTAAATTCAAAGCCATATAAGGCTGAATCATTAGTTATTTTTGTAATGTTAGCATTAAAAGTTAAAATATCGTTTTTACTATATTTTGTATCAGTGCTTAGTAATACTTTGTGGCTATCATATTTAACAATACAATAACTATCTTTTGCTGTTTCTACTTTTACTTCAAATTGACTATAGGAAAATGGAATGTTATCAGGATGATTTACTCGATAGAAAGAAAAAAATAAGAAACATACAGCCATGATAATCACTGGCTGTATGCTTATTTTCTTGTAGACAAAGAGCGTAAAAATTATAAATAAACCTAAATAGAAAAAATTAAATGAGTTGATAAATAAAACACCTAAAATGGCACTTACAAGATAAAAGAAAAAGCAACCCTTAATCATAAGGTGATTAAATCTTTTACATTATCAAAGATGCTTGTTCCAATGCCCGTGACCTCCATAAGCTCATCTAAATAAGCAAACGGATGAATATCTTCTCGATAAGCAATAATTCGTTCGGCAAGTATTGAACCAACAGATGGAAGTGTTTTTAACTCTTCTTTTGTTGCTTGGTTAATCGATATTTTGTTATCAGCAATTTGAGGAACATAAATGGTAATACTTTTTTGAATAATTAGATATGGATTGATGGCATCAAAATCAGTGTTAGTTAATGTTCCACCAGCCATATCGATAACATCTTGTAAAAAGCATCCGCTTTCTAAAGTATAAGTTCCAGGTGTCTTAACATTACCAGTTATTGTTACATTTACTTCTTCAACATCATCTAAATCATCAAAAAAATCACTTGGTAGTAACTCTACCGGGTTACTTAATTGACTATAAAATTTTGCTCTTTGCTTTTCAATTGCTTGTAGTCCAGAGATGACTACAAAAATAAAAACGACCACTCCTATAATTACTTTCATGAATAAATCCCTCCAGTATTTATAATAGTGATCGTTTTTAAAAAGTTACCTTTTTTTATTGAATATTTTTTATAACTATTTTGTAAGGCACTTCACTTTGGACTTCAATTTCTTTGTCAGAAACTTCTTTTCCATATAAAGCAACGCCAAGAGCAGATTCGTTTGAAATCTTTCCATTGAATGGATCGGTTTCTACAGAACCAACGATTGTAACAGTGTGTTCTTCTTTATCATCTAAGTCTAGATAAGTAACTGTAGAACCAACACTAACTTTTCTTTGTGCTTTACCTTTTTTATCTTTTTTGTTGTCATCAATAATTGTGACATTTGCAAGAATGTGTTCAATTTCTTTAATTCTTGCTTCAACTTCGGCTTGACGTGCACGAGCAGCATCATAATCAGCGTTTTCAGATAAGTCACCTTGAGCGCGTGCTTCTTGTAAGTCTTTAATAACATTTGGACGAACAACATCAATTAAATTACGAAATTCTTCTTGAAGTTTTTCGACACCTTGTTTAGTAAGTAAAATTTTTTCGGCTTCAACCATATTTATATTCACCTCGTCCGATTCGATAACATTATATTACAAATTGCTTTAAAAATAAACTAAAAATCACTCAAGAGATTCAAGTTTTACTAGCAATTCGTTTAGGGTTGTTTCTAGGTCTTCTATTTCTTTTGCCATTTGTTTATATTCATCCCAACGATATTGAGTTGTAGTATCACTGATTTTGTCTTGACGTAGTTTTATTTCTTTTTCAATTTGGTTTATTTCTTGTTCTATTTTTGTTATTTCGTTTTTATTACTTTTTGTTTTATTTGTTTTAGGCTTTTCTTTGTTTTTGTTTTCTTTTTTAGTAGTTTTAAAGGCGTTGGCTTCAATTTTATGAAGCAATGTGAAGTCTTCATAATTTCCGTTTTCGATAATGAATGATTTGTTTTGAATGTAGACTATTTTATTAGCAATTCGATTAATAAAATAACGGTCATGGCTAACCATAACAATAGTCCCTGGATATTCTTCAAGAATATCGGCAACAACTTGCTTGGTTGAAAAATCTAAATGGTTAGTGGGTTCATCTAAAAATAAAACTTCATACTTACGTAGTGTAATTAAAGCAAATACTAATCTTACCTTTTCACCACCACTTAAATTAGAAACCAATTTAAAAGCATCATCTTCATAAAACAAAAATCTTCCTAAGAGATTTCTAACTTCAGTATTTGTCATCAAAGGGAATTCATCTTGAATGGTTGAAAATAATGTTTTATCTGGATTAAGAACTTCTTGATTTTGATCAAAATAAAAGTATGAATAATCTCTTAAATTATCGTTTCGACCGGAAATTTTATGTTTGTTATTCATGATACATTGAATAAGTGTTGACTTGCCACAACCATTTTGACCCATGATACAAATCTTATCTTGATTATAAATATCAAGACTAAATGGTTCGGTTAGTGGTTTATCGCTATAACCAAATGTTAAATCGACACATGAATGCATTATAACTCTATTAGATAAGTTGGTATCAAAATGAGCTTTGATGGTTCTTTTTGATTCTTTTGGCTTTTCAATTTTAACCATTTTATCGAGTTTTTTTTCAAGCGAAGCGGCAAATGAAGTTTTAGTAGGCTTTGGTCTAAACTTACGAATTAGCATTTCATAACGATGAATTTCTTTTTCTTGTAAACGATATTGTTTTAATTGTTGTTCATAACGCATTGTTTTAGTTTTACAATAGTTATCATAATTGCAATTAAATAATTCGGCTTCATGGTTTTCAATAGCAAGTATTTTATTAGCAAAGTTATCGATAAATGTTCTATCGTGTGAAACTATAATAACAGTTCCAGAATAAGTTTTTAAATATTTTTCAAGCAATTCAATCATGATTAAGTCTAGATGGTTAGTAGGTTCATCTAGTAATAATACATTAGGATTGTTTAATAATAATTTTACTAGGCTTGCTCTAGTTCTTTCACCGCCCGAAAGGCTTCTAATAGTTCGATTATAATAAGTCACATCAAAACCAAATTTATTTAATAACATTTCAATGTTCACATTATATTGATAACCACCTAAATCATGATATTTGGTTTCTAAATTAGTAAATTTTAAAACATTTTCTTCGCTATAATTAATGGTTATATTGTTAGCAAGTTCATCTAATTCTTTTTTTATTTTAATTAATGGTGAATAAACTTCTTCCATTTCTTTATATAAAGTATTATCTAAATTACTAAACACTTCTTGGCTTAAATAACCTATCGTGGTATTTGTTTCAAACCTAAAAGTTCCTGAATCACTCGACAATTCTTTAGTTAATATTTTTAGTAAAGTTGTTTTTCCTTCACCATTATCGCCAATGATAGCTACTTTATCGTTTTTGTTTATAGCAAAAGTAACATGTGATAAAACAACTTTATCACCATAACTTTTATTCAAATCATTAACTGTTAAAATAGCCATATTTTCACCTTTAAAAAAGGGCAATATTGCTATTGCCCTCAAGCACCTTTATTTATTTTTGTTTTTTATTTTTTCTTTCTTTTTTAGGTTTTTCTTCTTGTTTTACTTCTTCTGCTGGAGCAGCTTCAACAGCTGGAGCTTCTTCAACACTTTCTTCTTGTTCGTTTTCTTCTTTTCTTAAACCAATCTTTTCTTTTCTAGCAACTAATACTTCAGTTGTTGTTGGATCAAAGAAGTGAACTTTATTCATATCAAAAGCAAAGTTAACTTTATCATGAACTTGAATATCATTGTTAGCAGAAGTCTTAACAATAATTCTTTGGCCATTCATATAACCATAAACGATTAATTCGTGACCTAGTAATTCAACAACGTCACATTCAACGATTGTAGATGATGTTTTATATTTTTCAGCGATAGGACCATTGATATGAATATCTTCTGGACGGATACCTAAAATAACTTCTTCATTTTCATAACCTTGAATGTTAGGTCTTAATTCTTCTGGAATGAAAATACGAATTGTTCTTTCAGTCTTAGAACCTTCGATTTCAAAATATTCACCAACATATTTACCTTTTAAGAAGTTCATTGCTGGAGATCCAATGAAGCCACCAACGAAAATATTTGCTGGGTTGTTATAAACTTCTTTTGGAGTACCGATTTGTTGAATGTAACCATCTTTCATAACAACGATTCTAGTAGCCATTGTCATAGCTTCTGTTTGGTCGTGTGTTACGTAAATTGTAGTAGCACCAACACGTTCGTGGATTTTAATAATTTCAGATCTCATTTGAACACGTAGTTTAGCATCTAGGTTACTTAAAGGTTCGTCCATTAAGAATACCTTAGGGTGACGAACGATAGCTCTACCTAATGCAACACGTTGTCTTTGACCACCTGATAAAGCTTTAGGTCTTCTGTTTAAATAAGGTTCTAGACCTAAAATAGCAGCAACTTCATTAACACGTCTTTCGATTTCTTCTTTTGGAATCTTACGAAGTTTTAAACCGAATGCCATGTTATCATAAACAGTCATGTGAGGATATAATGCATAGCTTTGGAAAACCATGGCAATATCTCTATCTTTTGGTGCAATATCATTAACTAAACGATTGTTAATGTATAATTCACCGCTGGTGATTTCTTCAAGACCAGCAACCATTCTTAGAGTAGTTGATTTACCACAGCCAGAAGGACCTACGAATACGATAAATTCATGATCATCTACATCTAAGTTAAAATCAAAAACGGCTTGTACTTTGTTGTCATAAATTTTGTTAATGTCTTTAAATTTTAATGTAGCCATATAATAATCTCCTTTTGTTGTATCTATTATATATTATTTTAAATAATATTTATTTGTGCAACGTGCACAAATTTAAAACAAATAACTAGCAAAGATAAGTTTTAAAAAGATAGCTGTGTCTAAATCACGAATATCCATATTACTTTTTTCCATAAATTGATTCATTCGATAATTAAATGAGTTACGATGTAAATATAATTCTTTGGCTGCTTGTGAAGCATTCATATTACAACTTAAAAAGACGTTTGCGGTTTCTAAATATTCTTTTTTAATGTCTTGTAGTAGTGATTGCATATCTTTTTTAACTTTTTCATCGTTGTAATTTTGTAAAAAGATTTCAAAGGCTGTCATAACATCGTTATGAACTAGAGATAAATAAGAATAAAATACTTTGTTGAAGTTTGGAACAACAAAACAAGATATTTCAATACCATAGTCACTAATCATCATTAAGATTGCTTGCTTTAAGACATAAACAAAGCTATCACAATCAAAAACCACGATTTGAGCAACATTTTTAACCCATGTAATTTCTATTTGATGGTTAAATCTTTCTTCTAATAAGACTTCAATATCTTTTTTGAAAGATTCATTTGCTATTTTTAATAATGCTTTAGATTGTTTCATTTTGTTCACCTTGCACAAATAGTATACTAAATATAAATAAAAAAGAAAATCATTTTATTCTTGATTTTCTTTGATAATATCCATGATTTCATCTTTGGCTGATTTATCATTTGTTAAATAGCCAATTTGATTAAATGTTCCAAGTCGATAATAGTAATTAGGAAATTCATTATAACTTGTTGTTTGCTTGAACAATCTTTTAAATAATCTTTTGAAGAAACCTTCTTCGATGTTATTTAATGGATTATTTTTATCGTTTTTTATGTTTTCTAGAACTTGTTTTGCAAAGGCATAACCATTATTTATTCTAAATTCAATGTTTTCGGGTTTGAAATCTAATGAATCAAATTTACCATAACCTAATTGAAAACAAGGAGTGAAATCAATAACTGAGATGTCGGCTAGTTCTTCAGGACTAGGATGATATTCAGGCCTTAAGCCAACAACAATGATTATGTCACAACCAGCGTTTTTAAGTGCTCTAATTGGCACATTATCACGAAAGCCATCGCTATATTTATAATCACCAATTTGAACTGCCCCATAAACATAAGGGATAGCAGAACTTGCAAGGACATATGATAAGATTTCATCAGGTGTTTTGTTGTTGGCTAAGAAATATTCAATCTTTTCTAAGTCATTGTTAAAGGCTGTTATATATAATTGTCTGTTAGCCTTTGATATCTTTTCAAAGTCCACTGAATCTTTTAAAATTCTAATTAAACCTTGTCTTGAAAATATGCCTTTTTCCCCTTTTTGTCGGAATTTTAAAGCATCTTTTCGGCCAATTGTACGCCATATTTTTTCACATTCATCAATGGTATCGTTAACAACCATCAAAGCATTGATAGAACCAATTGAATTGGCTGAAACATAACTTACTTTTTCTAGAATGTTTGCTTCTTTTAAAGCATGTAAAACACCGGCTTGAAAAGCACCTTTAGCGCCACCGCCACCAAGTACAAGGCCTATTTTATGAGATTTGTTTCTTTGGTTCATAATAGTCCTCGCTTTCTAAGAGTCTATCTTGCTTTGCAATAGCAATTCTAATATTACTGATATCGATATCTTTTTCTTTCATAGCAGTATAGAAAGTTTGTAATAATAATTCTTCAGTATTGGCTTCTCTACTTCTATGTAAAAAACAGATTTCTTTAGTGTTAGGCCCTATTACATTTGCTAGTGTTGAAGCACAATCCATGTTAGATAAGTGCCCTTCGACCGACAAAATTCTAGTTTTAGTACGATAATCACGATTAGATAACATAAGCATTCTGGGATCGTGATTGCTTTCAATTAAATAATAATCACAATTATTAATAAGTCTTTGAATTGTAACATGAACATAACCTGTATCAGTGATATAGGCTAGTTTTTCATCATTATATGAAATTATTAAACCAGTTGTGCCTGGACTATCATGAGACATAGGAATTAAAACTAAATCAAAACCAACTAAATTAAGATGGTCAAAATCACTTAATTTATGGTCATAATTAGCATTTAATGATGTTCTTTGGTTACAATAAAACATATCAGAACTAAATAATTTAGCGCTGGTATTGTAATGATCGCCATGCATGTGAGTTATAAATATAGCTTTTACATTGTCTGGATTTAATTTTGCTTTGGCCATTCGATATTTGAATTCTTTTTGATTTAAACCACAATCGATTAAAAGAATTTCATCATTATCATTTACAAAGGCTGTACAGTTTCCAGCTGATCCACTAGCTAAAATATAATAACGCATTAGTTATCCTCCACTAAACTTCTAACACTATCTTCTTCATTTTCTATGAATCGACCGGTATTTTTAATAAATCTTAAAGGAATCTTTCCTTTGCTACCAGCACGATGTTTTTCAATAATTAAGTTTACACCAGCAACAACTTTTCCGTCTTCTACTATTTCGCTCTTTCTACCATCTTGTTTATTATTGGCGTTTGGTTTTTCGGTTTGTTTGTTGATTTCTTCTAGTTTTTTATCTTTTTCGTTCTTATTGTTATTATCTTTATTTTCTTCTTGAGAATTTGCTTTTTTATCTCTGATATCTAGACGATGTAAGAATAAAACAATATCAGCATCTTGTTCAATATTACCAGATTCACGAAGGTTAGAAAGTTGAGGTTCTTTTCCATCTCTTTCAGCTTCACGGTTTAATTGAGCTAATACTAAAATTGGAGCATTGAAATCTTTAGCAATTGCTCTTAAATTAGCAGTGATTTCACCAAGTTCTAGAACACGGTTAGTAGCTCCGCGAGGTTGAAAATCAGGAGCAATTAGACCTAAATAGTCAACTACAATAAAGCCAATGTCACCATGAGCGGCTTGTAGGTTTTGTAGTTTTGCTCTCATATCCATAACTCTTAAACGTGGGGTTTCATCAATCCATAGATTTAATTCTTGTAATTCTCGAATAGTTCTACTTAATACTGTTTCTTCATCTTTTGTGAAGTTAGCGGTTTGAATTTTTCTTATATCAATACCACTTTTTAAGGCAAGCATTCTTTCAGTTAATTGTAAAATAGGCATTTCTAGACTAAATAAAACACCAGCTTTTTTATTGTTAAGTCTAGCAATTCCTTCAACTAATAGATTTAAAGCAAGGGCTGATTTACCTTCACCTGGACGAGCAGCTAGAATAATTAATTCACCAGGATGGAAACCTAAAGTAATTCTATTTAAGGTAGGAATGCTACTACACATAACACCTTCATAATTATGTTTACCACTTGAAATTTCTTGAATTCTTTCAGTGTATTTTTGAATAGCACTTTCGGCTGTTTCAAAATCAGCAATTTTTCTTTCTTTAGTAATATTTTCAATGCTTTTGTTAATCTTGTTAATATAATCTGAAACACTTAAACTAGATAATTCATTTTTCCAATCTTTAACAACATCATTACATTGTTCAATAAGTTTTCTTAAAACTGCTCTTTCTTTTACTGTGTTTATGTAATGTTTGTAGTTAGTTACATCAATATATGATTCACAAATTTCGACGATATAACCAGCACCACCAATTTTTTCTAGATTGTTTTCAATTGATAGACGGTCAATCAAAATAGAAGGTTCAAGTTTAACATCAGCCGAATCTTTAAAGATTTCAAGCAAGGTATCATAAATGATTCTATGTGGTTCATGATAAAAATCATCACTAGTAAGACTAGTAATGGTTTCCGTTAAGGCGTTTTTTGAAATAATCATATTAGCCAAAATTTGTTTTTCGGCATCTAGATTGTAAGGTAAATCCACAAACATCCCCTCCTTATTTTGATACTACATTAATATGAATTTGTCCGATTATATCTTTGTATAATACAACTTTAAAAGTAGCTTCACCAGTTGCTTTTAAAGGTACAAAGTTTTTAATGTTTTGCTTGTTAATCGTGATATCGTATTTTTCTTTATATTCGGCTTCAATCATTTTAGAAGTGATTGCATGATGAAGGTGTTCATTATCATTAGTAGGAACATTAAAAGTTAAAACAATAGTTTCCATTTTAGCTTTTAATGCTATTGCTTCTTCTCTTTGTTTTAAATCGTTTTTTCTTTCTTCTTCTTTTTTGCGATTTAAGTCATTTAATGAACTTTTGTTGTAGTTTAAAGCAAGGCCTCTTTTGATTAAAAAGTTTGTAGCATAACCTTCAGAAACGTCGACAATATCATCCTTTTTACCGACTTTTGCAACATCTTTTAATAATATAACTTTCATGTTTTTACCTCCTATAAAGTTCCATCACGAACAAATGTTTCAATGTTATCTTTTAATTGTTCAAGAACATCAGGAATGGTTGTACCATTGATTTGAGTGGCTGAAGCATTAAAGTGACCTCCACCACCCATTTTTTCCATGATGATTTGAACATTAAAGGTTGTCTTAGAACGAGCACTAACACCAACTTGTTTATCTGCAGTTCTACCGATAACAAAGGCAGCATTAACACCCTTAGAATTTAAGATTTCTTCAGCTGCTTTAGCTAAAGTTGTACGGGTTACAGTATATTCATCACTAGCTGTCGCAATTACAATGCCAGTTTTAAACATTTCACCACGATTGATAATACCATTTAACAACATCTTTTCTTCATATTCTTCTTTGAAGAATTCATCAACTTCTTCAACGTTAGCGTTATAGTTTTTAAGAATCATACTCATTTCAAAGGTCTTACTACTTGTATTCATAGTAAAGAATTTAGTATCAAGGCAAATACCAGCAAGCATGAAGTTTGCAACATCGGTTGAAATCTTTAGTTTTTCTTGTTGGAAATATAAGATTTCAGTAACTAATTCACAGGATGAACTAGATTGAGTTTCTTGATATGAAAAGATAGGATCTTCGATATAAGTATCAGATTTACGGTGGTGGTCAATAACACAAACACGTTTACTTAGATCTAATAGTTTTGGTTGCATGGTTGATGCTGGTCTATTAGTATCAACAACAATAACTAATGTTTTATCATCAACTAAACTTAAAGCTTTTTCCGGTAGAATGGTCATTTTTGCTATTTCATCACTATGGAAAACATTTTTAAATGTTCTCTTAGTTGATGTTTCAACTAAATCATCTTCAAAGACAATTAAGTTTTGACCAGATGGATTAATACCATTAGCTAAACATTGCATACCAAGACAAGCACCTAAAGCATCAAAGTCCATGTTTTTGTGGCCCATGATTAGGACATTACTACTTTCTTTAATTAGATTTGTAATAGTAACTGATAATACACGACCACGAACATGTGAACGTGCTTGTTTGATTTCAGTTTTAGCACCATAATATTCACTAGTTTTACCAAATGTATTAACAATAACTTGATTACCACCACGGCTTAAAGCCATATTTAAAGCACGATAAGCAAGTTCGGATAATCTTAAAATTGAGGCTTGTCCTTTACCAATACCAATACTAATAGTTAATGCATTTTCGTCATTATCAACTGATGAACGAATATCGTCTAATAATTTAAATTTGTTATCTTTGATAACTGTATAATTCTTTTCTTCGCCAAGAATTATATAGGTATCAACTGAACACGCTCTGATAAATAAATGATTTGTATTAGCCCAATCCATAATAACGTTTTTAACATTACTGATTTTAGCTAAGAAGTCAGCTTCATTACATAAAGTCATGATATCTTGATAGTTATCAATAACAACATAACCAATAAATGGAGCATTTTCGTTCATTGATTCTCTTTGATAAACTTCTTCAGTGATTTCTTTTAAATAAATAACGTGTAAACCTTTATTAATACCAACAGCAAAAGTTTTACCATCAATTGTAGTAGTGATGTTTTCAGATTTTAAGTTTTCTTCTAGATAACCACCCATGTTTTCAACAATGTCATAGATGTTTTTACCAACAACACTAGTCTTTTTAAACATGGTTGTATTACTACACCAAATGATTTCATCTTCTTCGTTATAAATAAGCATAGCAACATCACCAAATTCAATAAGCGAACTAAGTTCATTACCAAAGACAGATGAAATGTTAATATCTGAGCGGACTAAGAACTTTTCGGTCTTTTTAATTAATATCAAATTGTTGATAAAAGTATGTAAAATGACTAATAAGAAATAGCCACAAAGGATATATAAATCATAATTTTTTGTTATTCCATGTAAAAAGATAAATAAAGCGAGGCCAACACCAATTAAAAAATCAAGTAAAAAGAAAACTATGATTCTAATTTTTTGCTTAGCAATTTTTCTTAGCACATAAACCACCCCTCAATTTGTAATTATATCATTTTTGGACTGATAAATATATACAAAGTTATATATTTATAAAATAAAAATTTTTACCAAAAATAGTTACTTTAAAACTAAATCTAACACCTTTCCATCGGTAATTTTTATTAGATCATTAGGATTTAACTCCATTTGTAAGCCGACTTTTCCGGCACTAACATAAACTTTGTTTAGATTTAAAATAGAACTATCATAGTAAGTTGGAAACTTCTTTTTCATTCCAAGAGGTGAACAACCACCATGAATATAACCTGTTAATGGTTCTAATTCTTTTTGTTTTATCATATCAATGCTTTTCTTATTTAATTCTTTGGCTATTAACTTTAAGTCTAGGGTTTTATCAACCGGAATAACAAAGACATAATAATGTTTAGTGTTATCTTCACAGACTAAAGTTTTATAAACATTATTAACATCTTCATGTAAGATAGATGCAATATCAGTTCCGGTTGTAATAGTACTATCGTATTCATGATAGTTATAGTAAATCTTATGGCTATCTAATATTTTAAGGGCTAAAGTTTTATTCATAGATAGACAACTCCAAGTGATAAAAATACGATAAAAACGGCAATATTGATTAAAAGATAGATAAATTGACGAATATTAAATTTCTTAGCATGAGTTTTAGCAACTTGCTTAAATAATTTAACGATGGCATCTTTTTGTTCTAATTCAACATTTTCAAAAGATATTTTTATTTTAGATTCAACTTTTCTTAAATTGATATGTTCTTTCATATAGTTTCCATCTTTGAAACGTTTGTCAAATTCAAGTAAAGCATTACCATAGGTTGCAAGATTAGTATTAACACCATTTACAATCCAATAAACACGTTTTTTGATAACTAAAAAATAACCAATCAAAACAACTGGAGTAAGAATTATACCAACAATGCCAACAATTACATTTTTAAAGATAGCAACTAATAAACAAATAAAAGAAATATAGACAAGATAAATATATTGTTGTTCATCTATTAGAAACTTTTTATTAATCACGATTAAAAAAGAAATGATTGTTCGATATAAAAATAGTAATGCAATAATCAAACAAATAAACGAAAATGGGCTTGGCATGTTTTCTTTTCCTTTCTTAATGTAATTTTTTAAAGTTTAAAATTTGCCGATAGAATCGTAGTTTTATTTAAAATAATAAAAAAATAAAAACAAATTTTATCACAAATATTTTAACATTGTTACACAAAGAAATCAATTTTTGCTATAATTATATGCGGGTGATTAAAATGATAGAAAAAAGTTATGCAAAAGTTAATATGGCAATTAATGTAATTAATCGTTTGCCAGATAATTATCACAACCTAGATATGATTAATGTTTCGATTAGTTTACACGATACCATTAAAGTTAAATTTCATCATGATGAAAATATTAAAATAATTACATCTAATGATGTTGATTTACCAACTGATGAAACAAACATCATTAGTAAGGTTATTGAAAAAGTTAAAACTGTATGTAAAGTTAAATTTGGTTATGAAGTAAATATAAATAAAAGAATTAGTAAAGAATCAGGTTTAGGTGGAGGTAGTGCTAATGCAGCTACTATGTTAAAAATTCTTAACAAGAAATTCCATTTAAAGATGACTCCTATTCAAATGGTTAATTTCATTCAAACAATTTCTTCCGATGCTCCTTATCAACTATACAATCTACCTAGTAGAGTTTCTAAAAAAGGTTCAGATGTATCTCCTTTTGAAAGCAAAATCAAAGGTAAACTATTTATTGTTAAACCAAAGAGTGGTTGTAATACTAAAGAAGTATATGCAAACCTTAATTTAGATGATTTAGTTCATCCAAACATCAACAAGGTTGAAAGAGCTATGAAAGAAGGAGACGTTGCTTTACTTAGCCGTCATGTTGGAAATAGTTTATTAGATGCTGCTACTAAATTAAATCCAGATATCGAACCTATCTTAAATGAATTAAAAGGTTTAGGTTTTGAAGTTGTTAGTATGACTGGTAGTGGTAGTGCATGCTATGGATATTCTAAAAACAAACAAGTTTATCGTTTAGCTAAAGCTCGTTTTGCTAAAGATAACTATGATATTTGTGGAGCTTATAAAATTATCAATGTAGAATAAGAAATAGACCGAAAGGTCTTTTTTTTATGGATTAGTGTAGATTTTTCTTGCAACGCCTCTACAATCAATGCCACCGATTCCTTTTCCTTTAGAAATGGTATCAGCCAATACTTTTTCAACTTCTACGAATTGATTGATATGGGTATTAGCAATAGATATTGCAATGCAAGCAGGATCTAAAGCGTGAATATTTATTTTGTTTGGTGAACTTGCAAAGTTAGCACCACTTTTAATTAACCCTTCATAATTTGACTGGCAAGCACCGGCGATGATGATTAAGGCATCTTTATTTGGTTGATATAATCTAGCTTGCTTAACAGCATCGATAAAATGATGAGAGTTCTTGTAACCATCGTTTTCATCATCGGCTCTTTTAAAACTAAACGAATCATGACCAGTAATAATTAAAATATCAGGACAATGTTTTTTTAATAAAAGGGTAATGTTATCTTTCATTTTATCTTCTTGTAAATAACAACCAATAACAGGGGTTAGGTTTTCTTTATAAAAGTCCATGCATTTTCTAAGATAAGTCTTATCGCCATCAATGTGTAATATTTTTCCTTTTATTAGATTGTTATTTTGAACTAAATTGATTTCTATTTCTTCGTTGATATCTTTTTTATTTGCAAGGACTAAGTCGTCTAGACTAGCATCAGCTGCTAGTCGATACATTTCACCACTTAAATAGGCCATTCCATCGACAATTTTTGTTATTTTAAAGATAATGTCGTGGTTATATTTTTTACGAGTTACATAATCTCCGACCTTCATAAAATCACCTAATAAAAGTATATGAATAATAAAAAAAGAAACTAGGTTAAACGCCTAATTTCTTAGCAATTTTAATGATTTTTTCTAAATTTAATTGTTCAATACGACAATCAACATCTATATTTATACTTTTTAATAGTTCAATTGCTTCATCCTTACTATTAACATATTCAAGTAAGTTATTAACAATTGTTTTTCTACGATTTTTAAATAAACTTTTAACTATTTGAATAAATTTTTGTTCATCAGTTATTTGATATATTGGTTGCTTTTTATCAATTTTAAGAACCATTGAATCAATTTCGGGTCTTGGCAGATAATCATTCTTACTTACATGCGTTATTAACTTTAAATTGTATTTATATTCAAGTAACACATGTAAAGGACTATAGTCTTTAAGAGATGGGTTTAATAATTTATTTGCCACTTCTTTTTGCATCATAACAACTATGGTGTTAATAGGATAATCGTTGAATACTAGTTTGGTAAGTATTTGACTTGTTATGTAATAAGGTAAGTTTGATATTAGTGTTATAGGACTATTCTTATCAAGGGCGTTTAAAAGGTTATCGAAGTCTAATTTTAAGAAATCTTCATGTATGATTTCTAAATTGGAGACATCTTTAAATTCATCTTTTAAGATATTACACATATTATTATCGATTTCTATAGCTATTACTTGTTTTGCTGTTTCTATACATTTTTCAGTTAAGGCTCCAAGTCCAGGACCAATTTCAATGATAATAGAATTATTGTTAACGTTAGCGTTTTCTATGATTTTATCGGTAATTTTTTGATTTACTAAGAAATTTTGGCCTAAAGCTTTGTTGGCTGTTAGTTGATATTTTTTTAATGTTTCATCAACATATTTCTTACTACTTCTCATACAAGTGACTCCTTTAATTGGTTATAAGTTATGTTTAACAAGTTTAATCTTTTTAACATTGTCTTAGCATTGCAATGGCCTAAATGAAAATAATTACAAACCTTTTCTTTATTAATTTTACTGTTTTGACCGACTAAATTTAAGTTCATTAAGTCTGAGTTTGTTAGTGGATTTTCATTCTTTATATTATTAAATGTGATTTTGTTTTCTAATGCTTTTAGTATTTCATCTTTATCACATTCAGCAACACCAACCTTATTATGTTTGATTGCTTTACTTTTATCTATAAAGGCATGTTTACAATTTGGTATCTTATCTGCTATTTCGTTTCTTATCTTTGTTCCAGGATAATCAGGATCAGTTAAGATAATAACACCTCTAGTATCAGCAAGTTGTTTTAAATATTCGATTGAAAAACCATCAATGGCTGAACCATTGCAGGTTAAAATATCAGCCTTTAAAAAGGTTAATAAGTAGGCTTTATCA
The DNA here is from genome assembly GCA_947627355.1 of uncultured Bacilli bacterium. Classification (GTDB taxonomy): domain Bacteria; phylum Bacillota_I; class Bacilli_A; order RFN20; family CAG-631; genus Caccosoma. The sequence goes on from CANQVX010000002.1 coordinate 105,602, forward strand.
GTTTTTCCTTCAACTACAATAATTTCTTTGATTTCTTTCATAAATGAAACACCTTTAAAGCATTAGTGAATGTTATATTTGCAACTTCATCAAAAGTCATTTCTTTGATTTTTGCTATTTCTGAGACTACAAATGTAACATATGCTGGTTGATTTTGATGACCACGATATGGAACTGGTGTTAAATATGGATCATCAGTTTCAACTAATAATCTATCTAATGGTACATATTTAACAACTTCTTTGATTTCTTTGGCGTTTTTAAAGGTTACTGTTCCAGCAATTGAAATGTAACAACCTAATTTTAGAAATCTTTGCATCATTTCAACACTACCACTATAACAATGCAAAATAATACCATCTAAGTTTTTATGGTATTTTTCTAGCAATTCATAAGTATCTAGATAAGCATCACGACAATGGATGATAACAGGTTTTTTAATATTACAAGCATATTTTAAAAATGTTTCAAAATAGTATTTTTGTTTTTCTTTATTAGTGTTTTCATAGTGATAATCTAAGCCTATTTCACCTATACCTACAGTTTTACTATCGTTTATTAAATCTAGAAAGATATCACTGTTACCAACAAATTGCTCACTATCACTAGGATGTAAACCACAAACAGCATAAATATTATCATGAGATTTAGCTATTTCTAAGGCTTTTAAGGAAGTGTTATAATCGCTTCCAACAACAGCCATATGAGTAACATTATTATCTATTGCATTTTTAATTAATGCTTCGATGTCTTCAACTTGTAAATCATTTAAATGTGTATGTGTATTGAATATCATAACTATTTCCCCAAACAGAATTTAGAAAAGACATTATCTAGAATATCTATAGATGTTGAATTTCCAAGTATTTCTAAGATGTTTCGATAAGCATCTTGAATGTCAATAAAGAGCAAATCAATAACTTGATTTTGCATTGCTTGTTTTCTTGCCTCTTCTAAATGAAGACGTGCTTGGTTTAATAAACCTAGTTGTCTTGCATTAAATAGAAGTGGTTCTTCATTATAAATTAGATCTTTGAATTTTTCTTTTATTTTAGTGATTAATTCATCAATATTGCCGTTTTTAGCGGAAATTATTACACTGTCATCAAGGTTATAATTAACTTTGATATCGGATTTATTTAGAATAATAATTCTATTTTTATCTTTTGTTAATTCAAGTAATTCTTTGTCTTGTTTAGTTAATGTTGTAGAACCATCTAGGACAAGTAAAACTAATTGAGCTTTATTTAAAGCATCATATGATTTTTTAATTCCTAGTTGTTCTATTTCGTTTTTACCATGTCTTATACCCGCGGTATCAATTAAGTTTAAAGATATTCCATCTAAATCAATAGAACCTTCAACAATATCTCTTGTAGTTCCTGCTATATCGGTTACAATAGCCTTATCTTCATTTAACAAAGCATTTAACAAACTTGATTTACCAACATTTGGTTTGCCTATGATAACTGTATCAATACCATTTTTAATGGTTTGACCTTTTTTGGTATCTTGGATAACTTTATCTAATGAATCTATAAATAAATCAAGCCTAGGTAAGATTGTTTCATGGGTTAATTGTTCAACATCATCATATTCAGGATAATCAATATTCACTTCAATGATGGTTAAAACACCTAATAATTTTTCGGCTAAATCATAGACATATTTAGAAGTGTTTCCACTTAATCCACTTAAAGCTAATTTAACAGCTTGTTTATTAGTAGCATTGATTAAATCATTAACAGATTCAGCTGTAACTAAATCAACACGACCATTTAAAAAAGCTCTTTTAGTGAATTCGCCACGTTCAGCAAGACGTGCTCCATGTTTGATACATAAAGCGATGATTCTTTGAATGATATATGGATTTCCATGACAATTTATTTCTACCATGTTTTCACAAGTAAATGTTTTAGGTGCTTTAAAAAATGAAACCATAACTTCATCAACGATTTCTTCGTTATCCATAATATAGCCATAGTAAAACTTTTGATGTTCATAATCATCTTTTTTATTAGAAAAGATAGGACGAACAACATCAAAACAATTATCGCCACTTAAACGAATTAAAGAGATAGCAGCCTTAATAGCACCACTACTTAAAGATACAATGGTTTCATTCATAGTTACATCACCACTAGTATTGTATAACTTTTTAAGTCATTAAAAAAGAAAAAAATGTTCACATTTGTTCTTATAGGTGTATAATGAATATGTCTTCAGGGTAAGGTGTAATTCCTAATCGGTGGTAAAGCCCACAAGCAAAACGCATGAACTAGTGAAATTCTAGTGCCGACAGTTAAAGTCTGGATGGAAGAAGAAATTTTTAATGCCCTGAAAAGAGCATTTTTTTATTGCTCTAGGGAGGATAAAATGAAGACTCATGAAACTGTAAAGAGAATGGTCATTATTTCAATGATGGCCGCCATTTCTTATGTTGTTACTTTAGTTTTCCACTTTTTGCATCTTAATTTAGTTCCTAGTGTATCATTTTTAACTTATGATCCTAAGGATATTGTTATTTGCATTGCTGGATTTATTTTAGGACCATTACCAGCCTTAATTATTTCAGTGGTTGTATCTTTACTTGAAATGGTTACCATTAGTAGCACAGGCTTTTATGGCTTAATTATGAATATTATTTCAACTTGTGCTTTTGTCATTCCGGCCGCTTTGATTTATAAATCCAAAAGATCATTTAAAGGTGCTTTGTTATCATTAGGTGTTGGATTTGTTTCAGTTACCATTATGATGACATTATGGAACATTATCATCACTCCAATATATATGGGAATTGAAAGAAAACTACTTATCAATAGTTTTCTAGGTTGGATTGTTTTATTTAATGTTATCAAGGTTTTATTAAATGTAGCATTAGTGTTGATATTATATAAACCACTGATATCTGCTATCAGATTTACCGGTTTACTCGACAAAAATGAAGGTTCTAGGAATGTAAAAACATCATTAATTATGTGTGGAATCGGTGGTGTTTTATTAATAGTTTTAGTTGTTGTGGTTGTGTTATTAAACACCTTAAAATAAAAAAGATTGCCGAGGCAATCAATTTTATTCGTAGCTTTTAATTATTCAATAACAATTGCTTGAACTGGACAATTAGCAGCAGCATCTTCAACTGAACTATCAACTTCGCCAGTAATAGCTTCTGCCTTTTCGCCACTTGCATCAAAAGCAAATGCAGCTGCAGCTAAACTAACACACATACCGCAACCAATGCAAGTATCTTTATCAACTCTAACTTTTGCCATTTAATTTTTCCTCCTCAAAAAATGTACGTACCTATTATATATGATTTGCATTAAAAAATAAACATTTAAAAAGTCTTTTTGTTATTATAAAATAATTGTGAGAGGGGTTATGATATATGTATATTAGAATTAGCAAAGAAGTACAAAACGCAATTAAAAATAACAAACCTGTAGTTGCTTTAGAATCAACTATTATTTCTCATGGTATGCCTTATCCTGAAAACGTTAAGACAGCCTTAAGAGTAGAAGAAATAGTTAAAGAAAATGGAGCAGTTCCAGCAACAATTGGAATCATTGATGGTGTTGCTGTTGTTGGTATGTCTAAAGAAGAAATCGAAGAATTTGGTAAAAGAAAAAATATAGTAAAAGCTAGTAGAAGAGATATTCCAATCATCATGGCTAAAAAGTTATGGGGCGCTACAACTGTTGCAACCACTATGTATTTTGCATCTCTTGCAGGTATAGAAATATTTGTAACTGGTGGAATTGGTGGAGTTCATAGAGAAGCCACTAAAACATTTGATATCAGTGCTGATTTACAAGAATTAGCAAATACTAATGTAACTGTTGTTTGTGCTGGTGCTAAGGCAATCTTAGATTTACCATTAACTCTTGAATATCTAGAAACATTTGGTGTTCCAGTAATTGGTTATCAAAGTGATGAACTAGCAGCTTTTTATAGCCATACTAGTCATTTAAAGTTAGATGTTAGAGTAAACGATGCTTTAGAAGCCGCTAATATCATTTATGCTAAAAGAAAACTAAACCTAAAAGGTGGCATTCTTATTTCTAATCCTATTCCTATTGAAAATGAAATTTCTAACGATGAAATCGATGTTTTTATCAATGAAGCATTAAAAGAAGCAGCAAAAAATAATATCAAAGGTAAAGATGTAACACCATTCTTATTAAAAACAATTTGTGATAAGACTGGTGGTAAAAGTCTTGAAGCCAATAAAGCTTTAATCTTCAACAACGCTAAGGTTGGAGCTATGATTGCTGTAGAATATAAAAAATTACAAAAATAGTTTAAAAGACCTCTTTGTTTCGACAAATTTTGCATTTCAAAATATGTAGAATTGTGTTTGCTTTAAACATAGGAGGTCTTTTTTATGGTCAGTGATAGTTTTTTAAAAGAAAGTTTACTTCAAGATTATCAAAGGTTTTGTAAAATAAATGAATTACTAAGTCAAGTTGAAAACTTAAAAGAATGTGACATAAATAATACAATGAATGAAAGTTTTAGAATGATTCATATTATGAAAGGAACAATAGGATTTCTAAAACTTGAAAAAGAATATAAATTCATGCATTTACTAGAAACTAAATATCTAGATTTAATAAAGATAAATCCTACTAAAGATGATGTCTATGTTTTAAACGTGCAAATTGAAAAGTTTCTAGCCAAGGTTGTTAACTATTATGTATGTAATAAAGTAAATAGCATGATATCTATAAAAGAATTGTTTTTAAAAATAAATAATGAATTTGATAAAATGATTGAAAACAAAGATATTAAAATAATACCGATTTACTCGAAAGATTCTGTGTCCATCGAAATGGCTGATGTTATTTATAAAATAACCTATCAGATAATAAAAAATGCTATTAGTCATGGTTATAATGGGAAACAAATGGTTATTAGAATGAATGGTTCATGCATTAACAATAAATTCAAACTAAAAATAAGTAATGATGGAATTCCTATAAACTTTGATAAGTTAATTAAAAAAGCAAAAGTTGAAAGAAATGTTGATGCTAAACTAGGAAATGTTTTATTTTTAAATAACTTATCAACTAATGATAAACGAAATGAACAATCAGGAACTGGAATTGGGCTTAATTGTGTCTATGATTTAATTAAAAAATATCATGGAAATTTTCAAATTATAAGTCAAGTTGAAGACACCCTATTTTATATCACTTTACCCCTGCTTTAGTGCTTTGACATTTATAGCCAACAATAGTAAAATACTATTGTTATAGGCGGAGGAAACATATGAAAAAAATATTTGCAGTGAATGCTGGCAGTTCATCTTTAAAGTTCCAAATTCTTGAAATGCCAGAAGAACAAGTTATTATTAGTGGACAAGTTGAAAGAATCGGTTTTGATGATGCTATTTTTACCATTAAGTATCAAGGAAATAAAACTGAAAGTAGATTACCTGTTAAAAACCAAAAAGAAGCAGTTCAACTTGTTTTAAAAACAATTTTAGACATGAAAGTTATTAAAGATGTTGAAGAAATTAAAGGAGCAGGACATCGTGTTGTTCAAGGTGGTGAATACTTTGATCGCACAGTTGAAGTAACTGAAGATGCTATTCAAAAAATAGACTTTTTAGCAAAACTTGCTCCACTTCATAACAAAGCTAGTCTTGAATGCTATAAAGCATTTAAAGAATTGCTTCCAAATGCACTTCACACCTTTGTTTTTGATACAGCTTATCATCGCACCATGGAAGAACAAAACTATATTTATCCTATTCCATATGAATACTATACAAAATATGCTATTCGTAGATATGGTGCTCATGGAACATCTCATAAATATATCGCTTCTATCGTAGAAAAATATCTAAATACTAAAAACTATCGTTTAATTTCTTGCCATTTAGGATCTGGTGCTTCTTTATGTGCTATCAAAGATGGTAAATGTGTTGATACATCTATGGGCTTTACACCTCTTGGAGGTATAATGATGGGCACTAGATGTGGTGATTTAGATCCATCAGTTGTTTTATATATCATGGAACAAGAAAACCTAACACCTCAAGAAATGAATAACATTTTAAATAAGAAGTCTGGTCTTGCTGGACTTTCTGGTGTATCTAGTGATATGCGTGACGTTGATAAAGGCATTGCTGAAAATAAACACTTATCATTACTAGCTAAGAAAGTATATTGTACAAGAGTTGCTCAAACCATTGGTTCATATTTTGTTGAACTTGGTGGCTGTGATGTAATTGTTTTCACTGCTGGTGTTGGTGAAAACTCAATCACAACTAGAAGAATGTTAATTCCAATGTTATCATCTGCCTTAGGTATTGATGTTGATGAAGATAATGCCAAAGAATTTGAGTTTGGTAAAATCATTTCAACTAATAAATCTAAAATTAAAGTTCTTGTAATTCCTACTAATGAAGAATTGATGATTGTTCGTGATACATACGAACTATTGAATAAAAAACAAAATGGATAAAAAATATAAGCAAGTCTTAAATGCGATAAAAAAGTATGATTCTATCGTCATTTTAAGACATGAAATGCCTGACTTTGATGCGTTGGGTTGTCAATTTGGAATGAAACAATGGTTACAAGATAATTTTAAAAATAAAAAGATTTATGCTTTGGGTTTAGATCATCCAATTTTTACTCATAAGATTTATCCGGAAACAGATAAAATAACAAAAATAGAAGAACCTTATTTAGTTTTTATTTTAGATGTTGCTAATTATGAACGAATTGAAGGCCGTGAATTCATTAATAAAGCTGCTATGTCAATTAAAATTGATCATCATATTTTAGTTGAAAATTTTGGTGATATTGAAATTGTGAAAAGTAATTATAGTGCTGCTTGTGAAATCTTAACTGAAATGATTAAATCATATAAGAAATATCCTTTAAGTAAAGAAGCAGCATCATATTTTTATAGTGGTCTTGTTGGTGATAATGGTTGTTTTAGATATAGTTCAACTTCGATTAAAAGTTTTGAAATGGCTGCTTATTTAATGGAATCAAAGATTGATATTGAAGACATTTATGAAAAAATGTTTTCTAAAAGTATTGATGACATTAAAATTCTTAAATTCTTATATAACAATTATAAGATGAGTGAACATGGAGTTATCTACACTCATATCAGCAACAAAGATTTACTAGAACTTGGTATAATTCGTGAACGAGTTAAGGCTTATGTAAATCTATTTTCAGGTTATGATGAATCACGTATTTGGGTAACCTTTACAGAAGATGATGAAAAGAAACTTTGGTCAGTAAGCATTCGTAGCCGTCGTATAGCTATCAATGAAGTGGCAGCTAGACATAATGGTGGCGGCCACAAAAATGCTTCAGGAGCTAAAGTTAAAACATATGAAGAAACATTAAAAATTGTCGATGAATTGGACGATTTATTAAAATAAAAAAGGAAATGTAGTATGAAAATAGGAATGATTTCACTTGGTTGTGCTAAGAACTTAGTTGATAGTGAATGGATACTAGGACTTCTTAAAAAAGATAATCATGAAATAGTTGATGATATTGCTGTTGCTGATGCTATTTTAATTAACACCTGTGGTTTTATAACTTCGGCTAAAGAAGAAGCGATTAAAACCATTTTTGAAGTGCTTAAAAATAAAAAAGAGGATGCAAAGGTGGTAGTTTTAGGCTGTCTTGCAACTAGATATAAACAAGAACTAAAAGAAAGCATTCCAGAAGTTGATTTGATAATAAGCATTGATGAATATGATAAGATTGGCACATTATTAAACCAATTGTTTGAAACTAAAATGAAAAAGTCTTATGACATTAATGATAGAGTTCTTAGTTCATATCTACCATATGCTTATTTAAAGATTGGTGATGGTTGTTCTAATTGTTGTGCTTATTGTGCTATTCCTATTATTAGAGGTCCTTATTATAGTTATCCAAAAGAACAAATACTAAATGAAGCTAAACATTTAATTGATATAGGTATCAAAGAATTAATTGTTATAGCCCAAGATACCACACGATATGGAAAAGATCTCTATGACAATTATTTTCTAGAAGATTTATTAGAAGATATAGCAAAACTTGATAAAACAGTATTTATTAGACTTCTTTATTTATATCCTGATAGAATCAGTGATAAGTTAATTGATGTCTTTAATAAATATAGCAATATCTTTCCTTATTTTGATATTCCTATTCAACATAGTAGCAATAGATTACTAAAACTAATGAATAGAACGGGAAATAAAGAACTATATCGTAAAGTGATAAATAAAATAAGAAACAAGGTTCCTAATGCTATTTTTAGAACTACTTTGATCGTTGGATTCCCTCATGAAACAGATGATGATTTCAATGATTTACAAGACTTTGTAAAAGAAATTCAATTTGATCATTTAGGGGTCTTTACTTATTCTAGAGAAGAAGATACCAAGGCATACAGTATGAAAAATCAAGTTGATGAAAAAATAAGTGAAGATAGAAAAAATAAAATCATGAAGATTCAACAAAAAATTTCATATGAAAAAAATAAAAAACGTATAAATCAAACACATCTTGTTTTAATTGAAGACTATGATGGCAATAATTATTATGGTAGAAGTTATTTATATGCTCCTGATGATATCGATGGTCATGTCATAGTTAAAAGCAACAAAAAACTTTGTATAGGTGATTATGTTCTTGTAAAAATTGAAAAAGCTTATGCATATGATATAGAAGGAGTAGCCATTAACTAACAAGAAGGTGATGTTTGTTTGAAGTTTCAAAGTGATTTTAAAGCCAAACAAAAATTTAATAAAATCACAAAACAAATTGAAAGAAAATTAGCAACACTAGATTCAGAGATAGCCCTTGAATTTGTTGATTGGTTTGATAGAAAAGCTAATTATTTAAGACAAACATCAGAAAAATGTAGTTATTGTCCTCAACCAGATGACTTAGCTAAAGGTGATGTTGTTTGGGTTGAATTTGGTATCAATGTTGGAACTGAATTATCAGACCATCATAAAAAAGGTCACTATGCTCTTGTTTGGGCAATTGATTTAGGAAATGTAATAGTAATCCCATTATCTAGTAAACCAATCCAAGGTTCAAAATTATCGTTAGATTTGGGTATTATTGATGAATTAAATAACGATAGTAATAAAAGTGCTCATTCTTATTTAAAATTAGATGCTATTAGATCAATTTGTAAAAGAAGAATTAACAGAATGAGCCATAAAGAAAACGGAAAGATAACCTTAGATAAAGACACGATGAATATGATTAGCAAATTCATGCTAGAAAATTTTATATAATTTTTGACAAACGGGGCAAATATAGTTAAAATAATATTTGCCTGCCAACATAGTTAAATGGCATAACAAATCCATGGTAAGGATTAATTCGGTGTTCGATTCACCGCGTTGGCACCAGTTGATATTAAAACCTAATAGTTGGTTTTAAAATAATAATTGAGGTCAAAACATTTGACTTCTTTTTAATTTATACACCTTGAAAAGAAAAAACACACGTGATATTATGTTTTTGGAAGGTATCTTTGCAATTAAATAATCTATGACAAAACATAAAATTTGTCGGTTAAAAGGGGAGAATTAATGTGATAAAATATTTAATGGCAGAAAATTCAGAAGAAAGATATGTTTGGAGATATTATCCCGAAGGTGAGGAGCCATACGGAGAAGCTTTCTATAACAAGAAAACAAAAAAATATGGCGTTTTAAAACATTCTAGCGAAGAAGAATGGGATGCATATTGGGCTCATATGTTTAATGAAATTAGACGTTTTATCGAAAGTGGCGAATTCAAAGAAAAAGGCGTGGTTGCCTGGTATTAACATGACTAAAGAAGAATTTATTGAACATTGCATTTATAACACCGAAGAAGAAATAGAAGAATATATTAAAAAAGAAGAAGAATTTGCTAAAAGGTATAACGTTGAACCAGTATATGACGAGTCTCAAATACCACACGCAATTTGGCATAATCCTTTTGAAAATAGAATGATTGAAAAAAATGCAAAAGAAGAAAAAATGCCAATAAGAGAGTTTGTTTTATTGGCCAGAGAAAAAGGGTGCTCAGATGATTTAATAGAATGTCTTATAGTTGATTATAATGGTACACTAGATTGCAAAGATATTAGTGTTAGTGCAGCTATAAGTGCTAAACTTCAAGGAGAAATAGCAGATAGCTTCACTGTTATAAGAGAATTTTTTGGAAAACCAAGAAGAAGATAATTTGGTGTACTTATATCTAATAAGTATAGATGAACAAAGTCTATACTTTTTAATTACAAAAAAGTAAGCAATTCAGTTATGGTTACTGACGCCTGGTGTAAATCCTAAATGTTTGTCATATATAAGTTATAATAAAAAGGCTATATTGAAATATAATGTTTATATTTCTTTACAGCCTCTTTTATTCAATGATTATGATTTTATCAATGGTAACCTTAAATACTTCTGCTAAAATGACAAGATTATCAATACTTGGTAAGCATTCACCTCTACGCCATTTATAAATAGTTTGAGGATTTTCAAAACCAAATATTTCTTGTAATTTAGAAGTTTTTAATGAATTCTTTTTCATTAATCTTGTAATATTGTCACCTGTTTTTTGTAAGTTAATTGTTGGATATTTCATAATGGCCTCCAATATTATAAGATTTCATCAATAAATGAATATTTTTGTAGTGTTTTCATCATAAATTGATATGGATTTAAGTCTTCGTGATTCATAATCATTTTGATAACATTTTGACTTGCACCTGATATTAGATAAACACCATTTTCATCTTGTTTTACTGGAAGGTGACCACCAGCATTTACATTCCAAAATACTAATTGTGGCATTGGATAATTCAACTTTTGAAATTCTTTTTTGAAATATTCAAAAGTAGATTGATTAGGTTTTTCATCTTCGTCTAAGCAATCAAATTCCATATCAGAGATAATAATCACTTGATCTAAAGCATCTTCTTTAGAAAAATCTTTACTCTTATAAACATCTAGAATAAGTTTGTATACTTTTTCTATTGAAGTATTAGTATAGTCATTAAAGTTCATTACATAATTTACTTTTTCATAAATGTTTTTTCCTTTAATAGATACTAATTCAGGTCTTGAAGAAAATGTAATAAATTGATTATGGAAAGCACCATTTAATTTTTCTGCCATTAATATAGCCATAGATGTTGCAATATCAATTGGTGAAGGGTTACCTCCACTAAGCATTGAACCAGATCCATCACGAACAACAAGACATTTAGAATCTATTTGTTGTAATTTAAAATTATTCCAAATAGTATCTAATGATTGAATTTCTGAATCACTAAATCTCTTATGTTCATCATTGATTTTTCTTACAACTTGATAAGGGAATATAGTATCAGAATTCATTTGAACTTTTCCTTCAGCAACTTTCTTTAAATATTTGTCATATCTTTCAGAATCATTTTTCATAAAAGCATTTTGATATTTAAATAAAGCTCCACCAGGTAAGTTTTCATAAGAAAAAGTATAATCTTTTTCTCTAAGATTATTTTCAACAATCATTCCTTTTCTTAAATAGCTTAAGGTTTGACGATATTGTCTTTTAGTCATTTTTAATTCTTTACAAATTAAATTAGCTAAAGATACAGCTTCTTGATTACTTGTATTTATTGAAGGTAACCATTTAGCTAGTAAACTATATGGCATATTGTTTTTCTTATTTTCCATATCTTCTTTTAATTGATTTTGTATCATTGAAATGACATTTTGTTTAACTGGAGTGTTTAATAAAACTAACATATCATCATATCTACCATATTGAGGAATATAAGGGATTAGTTTTTTTGCCACTTCAGGGTATAAATTACCTAATGTATTTAAAACTAAACGAAATGAATTTCTTTCGCCAAGTCCATCACGAATATCTCTAGCATAGAATAAGATTTTCAATGCAACTTTAGGATCTTCATTAAAAGCCATGATAAAAGATTTTAGAACTTTGTCTAAATGATTACGATATCCACCAATTAAAGCAAAATAATCCAAGCAATAAGAACCAGATGAATAGTAGGCTAAATCACCGTTATCAGTAAAAGATTGATTTAATTTTTCTTCGGCTATTTTAATAAAATTCATTTCATTCTACCTCCTTAAAAAAAGATGGGATTTCTAGATGCTGTTTAAACATTTCACAAATGGTTATAATTTTTTGCTGTATGCATCTTACCCATCAAACAAGACACAAAATAAATGATGCCAAAGCTTGCTTGTTTTGCGAACGCGTAGGGCTCTCATTGCCAAGGCGTACGCAATTAGCAAAAGTAGATGGCTCCTGTTTGCTTTTCAAGTATTGCTGTATGTGTCTTTACAACCATTATTATATCAAAAACTTTCAAAGAATCTATAAACTTGTAGTTTAATTTTTTTGTAATTAAAATTTTAGGCAATAAAAAAAGAAGGAGTTCCACGGCGTCTGATGCACAAGCCCCAGACCGTACGTCCTAAACGGCATAGGTGAGTCCTTCAATTGATATTATAAGTAGATTTTTCAAAAAAACAATCACAAATTGTTTTGATGTTAGAAAAATTGTACATCTAAAACTATATGTAATATAATTGTTTGATCATGTATTTAATAAACTAGACAATTTCCATCAAAACACATGATTCTATCGATAATTTTAATGTTTTTACTTAGTGTTCTATCTATATTGTTTGATTTATTTTATTAAATTGCATATAATATACACGATTTAAAAGTAAAGGAGTATGACAATGAAAAAACTATTCTTACAAGTCGTTAAATTTGGCGTTGTTGGTGTCATAGCATTTGTAATTGACTATTCATTAATGGTTCTTTTTGTTGAAGTTTTTCATTGGAATGAAATTGTATCAACCGGTCTTTCTTTTACGTTATCTTTGATTGTTAATTATTTATTAAGTATGAAATATGTCTTTAAAACAAGAGAAGGCATGTCAAAATCCAAAGAAATCATTATATTTGTTATTACAAGTGTAATAGGCTTTTTAATTAATATATTAGTTATGTGGATTGGTACAGATATATTAAATATCTCGTATTTGATTGATAAATTAGTTGCTACTGTAGTTGTTATGATTTGGAACTTTATTTCCAAAAAATTATTATTAGAAAACAATAACAAAGAAGAACATCAAGAAGAATAACTTGATGTTCTTTTAGTGATAATCACTATTTATTTTTAGTTCAAAATTAGGATAATTTTCTTTAATCTTATTAGATATATAAGTTATGAATTCGTTTTTTTCTTTTTCTTTTAGTTGATAATTAAAACTTAAGTCAAAAGTTATCTTTTGATTTATGATTCTTAAATCATGGAAAGTGATATCTTTATTTACTTCATTTATCCAAGTCATTAAATCTTGATGTAACTTTTGATACAAACTATCATCCATGGCTACAGGATCCATATGAATAACCATATTAATATTAAATGTTTCATATATCTTAGTTTCTAAATTGTCGATTAATTCATGTATTTTTACTATGTTTTCACTTGCTGATACTTCTACATGCATTGATGCCATCATTCTACCAGGACCATAATCATGAATAAGCAAATCATGGATTCCTAATACTCCTGGTTCATTTAATGAAAATAGTTCAATGGCTTTGATTAAACTATCATCAGCTTGTTTACCTAGTAATGTTTTAGATGTTTCAATGGTGATTTTAATACCGTTATAGACAATAAATAAGGATATCATAATGCCTATAACACCATCTAAAGAAAAGTTAATATATCTATTAAAGATTAAACCAATTACAACAACAAAAGTTGCTAAAACATCACCTAAACTATCATAAGATACTGATTTAAGTATCAATGAATTTATTTTCTTTGACATATAACGATTATAGAAAAACATCCATAGTTTAACTAAAATAGATACACCTAGAATGATAATAAACACTAAGTTATAAGTGGGTTTAGTGTTTAATCTAATATGTTCAATAGATGATATAAATAACTGAGCCCCAGTAAAGATAATTAAAAATGAAATGATTAATGATGTTATATATTCAATTCTTCCATGACCATATGGATGATTACGGTCAGGCTTTTTATTGCTTAATTTAGTTCCTAATATACCAATAGTAGATGAAGCTAAATCAGTTAAATTATTCAAAGCATCAGAAATAACACTGATACTATTAATAAATAAACCTAAAACAAATTTAAGCACAAAAAGAAAGAAATTACAGATAATTCCTAGAACACCACTTAATATATGATAAGAAGAACGTACCTTTTTGTCATTTACGTTTTCAGAATCTTTAATAGTTCTTTTTATTAAAAACCGAATCATTTATTTCTAATTCCTTTCCATTTATTTTTATTATACACAAAAAAGCAAAAAAAGTTTAAACTTTATTAGACATTTGTTAAAATGAAATAGGTGATTTGAATGGTTAAAAAATATTTATATTTAGCTTTGATGGGATTAGCATCAGGCATTTGTATTGCTATTGGGGGAACTGTTTATTTATCAGTTGTTGAAACTTCAAAAGTATTAGGAGCCTTATTTTTCTGTATAGGCTTATTTATTATTATTTGTTATTCCTTTGCTTTGTTTACTGGCCGTGTTGGTTATGTATTTGAAAAGAAATGGACATATATCTTAGATTTAGTAATCATGTGGTTTAGTAATCTGCTTGGAACTGCTATAGTGGCCTTGTTATTTAGACAAACAAGACTATTTGATGCAGCATTTGAAGCAAGAGCTGTTGCATTAGTTGCTTCTAAAGCTAGTGAAAGTTGGTATGGAATTTTAATTCTTGCGATCTTTTGTGGAATGCTTGTTCATCTTGCAGTTCATACTCAAAAACTGGAAAAACTACATCCAGTGTTTAAAATAGTTGCTATCTTTGGTTGTATCAGTGTCTTTATCTTATGTGGTTTTGAACACGTTATAGCTGATATGTATTATGTTACTCTTGCTAATGCTTGGAGTCTTAAATGGATTGGTTATATTTTACTTATCACTTTAGGAAATAGTATTGGTGCTTGGATTATCTGGGGATTTGATAAAATAGCAACCAAAATAAAAGATTTAGAAAGCAAAAACTAACCATTCCACCGACAAATTTATAATAAAAATGTGCCAAATGGCACATTTTTTTAATAAGATAACAACGAAATTAAATCATCAAGTGATAGTTTTTCAAGCATTTCTGCTTCATTAGAAAATACTCTATCAAATAAATCTTTCTTTCGAAGTTGTAGATTTAATATCTTTTCTTCTACTGAATCTTTAGTGATTAGTTTAAGTATTTGCACTTTTCTTTTTTGGCCAATTCGATAAACTCTATCACTTGCTTGACTTTCAGCACTGAAGTTCCACCAAGGATCATAATGAATAACAATATCAGCACTTGTAAGATTTAGGCCTGTGCCTCCAACTTTTAAGGAAATCAAGAAGACTTTAATGTTATCATTCTTGTTAAAATTTTCGGCTAATTCGGCTCTATTATCCATTTTAGTATCACCAACTAATAGATAAGTGTTAATGTTTCTTTCACTAAGCTTTGCTTGTAATACTGTAAGCATTGAAGTAAAGTTTGAAAAGATTAAAATCTTATGACCAGCACTTATACTGTTTTCAACTAGTTCAATTGTTAGATTTAACTTAGCGCTTTCACCAACATAATCATGTAAGTATAAGTTTGGATGACAACAAATTTGTCTTACCCGAGTTAACATCTTTAATACTTCAGAACGAGCTTGTTTAACATTTGCAAGTAATTGATTTCTAAACATATCAAGTGTTTTCTTATAAGCTTCTAATTGTTCACCTTCCATTTGTGAATAGATGACTTGTTCAGTTCTTTCTGGAAGTTCTTTTAAGACTTCTTTCTTAAGTCTTCTTATGATGAATGGTGAAATAAGTTTATTTAATTGATTCATCTTAGATTGGCTATTTTCTTTTACGATTTCATATTCATATTCTTCTTTAAATAAATCATAAGTTTTTAAATAACCTGGTAAACAATAATCAAATATTGACCACAAGTCAGCTAAAGTGTTTTCAAGTGGTGTTCCAGTTACTGCAAATTTTGAAATAGCTGTAACACTTTTAACGCTTTCAGCGTTTTTGGTCATATAGTTTTTGATGTTTTGAGCTTCATCAATTACCATGAAACGGAACTTTATGTCTTTATATAAATCAATATCTCTTTTTAGATAATCATAGGAAGTAATAAGAATTTGATTTTTATCGATAGAATGGATTGTTTTTTCTCTTGTAGGACCATTTCCAGTAACTAGAATAACATTGGCGTTTTGATGCCATTTTTTAAATTCGTTATACCAGTTATAGGTAAGGGATGAAGGACAAACAATCAAACTAGGTAAATCAGTTTTAAATGATGATAACAAGGCAATGATTTGTAATGATTTTCCAAGGCCCATATCATCAGCAAGAATACCACCAGCCTTATAATAAGCTAGGTTATAAAGCCAATTAAAACCTTCTTTTTGATATTCTCTTAGATAAGTGGCAAGTTGTGGTGATAAAGGATATTTCTTATTCTTATAATTCTTTAAATCATTTAGAAAACCACTGACTTCCTTAGGAATATTTTTGTTATCTAAGAGGTTTTCAATACGTAACATCTTAAATAATGGAATAGGCATTTCCTTCTTTAAATCTTTGATAGGAAGACCAATAGTTTCAACGATATCTTTCATATCGGCTAAGTATTTGTCATCAAGATTTAAAACAGTTCCATCTTTTAATAGATGATATTTTTTATGTTTTTTCATGGCTTTTAAGACTTCATCTAAGTCGTTGATTGAAACAACATCTTCGTTGAAGACTAATTCAAGCCAGTTAGTGTTAAATCTAACTCCAACACCAGGAGATGTAAATGATTTGAAGTTTAATCTTTTGATAGAATCACTAACATAAACAGTTGCAAGTTCTTTTAACTTTGGAATATCGTTTTTTAGAAAATCAAAGATAAGTATTTCATCATCCATGACATAAGTGTTTTCAAAAGTTGTTTTAAAGAAATGTAATGTGAGTAATTCATCAAAGAAAGTTTCTTCTTGAGCTTCATTAGGGAAATAGCCCTTTTTAATAGCTTCTTCTCTTTCTAATGAATGATATAAAAACTTATATTTCAAGAATAATTCACCATCTTCTAAATCTAGATAAGCTTCAGCTTCGAGATTAGAACAATTGTTATGGGTTTCGAATTCTTCTTTGTTTACAATAGTTATACAGTTTTCAATTTGTGGATAAATATAAGTAAAGAATTGATTATACATTTGACTATTGAAAACAATATCTTGTTGGAATAAAGAAATAACTAATGGAATAAGTTGTGGATTATGAACATTGTCAAGACAATATAACTTTTGACCACGGATAACATAATAACTTCTACCAACCCAGAATAAACGCATAGCCTTTTTATTTTGAATTGAAAGTGTATTTTTATCGAACAAAAGGTTCAAATCGAAATCTTCATCAGTGTATTCTAATTCATAAGTGGCTTCATTTAAAACTAATTCTACTTTCTTTCCAATATAAGCATCAAAACATTTTTTGAAGACAATATTTGGTAGTAGTATTTTTCGTTTAGAATCAAAATAACCACTGTTTTCTTTTTGTTTATAATTGATATAGTCTTTCAAGTCATCGATTAAAGTTCTACTTTCTTTATCAAAAGCAGAACTATTATGGACAAACTCTAAATCTTTACCATATTTAAACGACAAACGATTATCAATGTTTTCATAGAAAACTTGAATGTTTTTAACAAAATAAGTTTTGTCTTTACTAATCTTTAATTCAACACCAACTTCATTTTGGTAAATATGGAAAATAGGTGTTAAATGGATATCAAGACTAGTGCTTTTTTTATAAAAGTCTAAAAGAGAGGATAATTGGTTAACCTCTTTTCTTGATGTGGTGATTTCATTTATTTTTAAGAAAAACGCAACAATATGTTTGCAATAGCCTTCATAATTCAAATAATAGTCGCATTCGCATGTAGCGTGTGTAACTTTGCCTTGTAGATTAACTTTTGCAACGACTGGATAACTTTTATTAGTCATTCCAGTTACGATCCCCTCGTATACATCTTCGTCCATTTCGTTTCTATGGCATTGTAGAACAACTTTTTTATTTGTATATAATTCGTAGGCTTTAGGATATGTATCACCATCAATGGTATTTCTAATAATTTCTTTAATATCAAATTTATTCATGCATATCTCACCCGATTTTTAATTATATCATATTTTTATTTTGTTTTGTTGAACTATTTTTTTAAATGGCAAATTGGATCCCTTTTAAGCATTTAAAACTGTCGATAAAAAGGACTATTTACTTTTCAAGTGAAGCATAATACATAGTCGCATATGCTTTGTTTAATTGTAATAACTCTTCATGTGTTCCTTGTTCAACTATGCCATCTTTTCCAAGAACAATGATGTTATCACAATTTTTAATTGTAGTTAATCTATGAGCAATGGTAATAGTAGTTCTATTAATAGACAATTCGTTTAAAGATTCTTGAATTAGTTTTTCAGTAATGTTATCTAATGATGAAGTTGCTTCATCTAAGATAATCATCTTAGGATTCTTTAAAAATAGTCTTGCTATAGAGATTCTTTGTTTTTGTCCCCCTGATAGACGTACACCTTTTTCACCAGTCATAGTGTCATATTTATCAGGTAAAGACATAATAAAGTCATGAATGTTGGCCTTTTTAGCGGCTTCTACTACTTCATCAAAACTAGCATTAGGCTTACCATATAAAATATTATCTTTGATAGTACCCCAGAAGATAAAGACATCTTGTTGAACATGACCAATAGAACTTCTTAAAGAATATAAGTCATAATCTTTGATGTTGATATCATCTATTAAAATATTTCCTTCATTAACATCATAAAACCTTGGTATTAGTTTTGAAATGGTGCTTTTTCCAACACCTGTTTCACCAACTAAAGCTATTTTTTGACCGGCTTTGATGTTTAATGAAAAATGATTAAGAACATCTTTAGAATCAGATTCATAATGGAAGGTAACATTGTCGAAGCAAATATTTCCGATAAATTCATGGTTTTTAATACAATCTGGTTTAGAAACAATGGTTGTTTTAGTTTGCATAACATTATAGAAACGTTCGAAACTTGACCAACCTTGTTGCCATTGTTCCATAGTGTTACTCAATTTAGAAACAGGTGAAATTAGAAAGTTAATATATAGGAAAAAGGCAACTAAATCTTCCAATTTAAATCCTGTTTTATCTTGATGAATAACCATTAATGAACCAACTACAAGTAACAACAAATTAGTAATATTAGTAAACAAATTAATTGTTGATGAAAAAAGCCCTAGTTCTTTAAATGATTGTTTTCTAGCATTTTGATATTCCATATTAGTTATAGCAAAATTATCAATTTCATATTGTTCATTGTTATAAGCTTTGGTTAAAGAAATACCACTTAAACTGCTTTCAACCTTGGCTGAAAGTTCACCTTGTTCAATTCTAACTTTTCTAAAACTAGTCATTAGTTTTCTTCTTCTAAACAAAGCAAAAATAAGTAAAGCAAGGATTGATACAAAGCATATCAAGGTTAGATAAACATTGATAAATAATAAAATGATAAAACTACCAAAGATCATAACTAAAGAGACAAGTAAATCCTCAGGAACATGGTGAGCAGCCTCAGATAAATCATGTAAATGAGTTGTAAGGTTAGCTAATAGTTCACCAGATTTCTTGTTTTCAAAATATTGATAATCTAGGGTTTCAAACTTTTTAAACAAATCACTACGCATATCAGTTTCTACTTTTATTCCTAGATAATGGCCATAATAACCTATGATAAAAGCAAAGCAAAATCTAAGCAAATAGAACATAAGCAAAATAATGCCAACGCTTATTATGGCGTTGACAGTAGAATATTTGCCCGATAAAACACTTCTGGTGGCTAGTGGAAAGATTAAATCAATTCCGGCCATGATAAAAACACATGCTATATCTAGGATAAGTAGTTTAATATGCTTTTTATAATATGAACAAAACTTTTTAAACATTTCTAATTATTTTTTATTTTGTTGTTCTTTTTGTTCTAATAATAAGTTACGAATTTCAGTTAAAATATCTAATTCAGTAACAACTGGTGCAACAGGTTCTGCTGGAACTTCTTCAACTGGATTAGCTGCTTCTTCTTCAGCCTTACGTTTTTCTTCAAATTCTTTTCTCTTATTGCTTAAGTGTGTAGCAACTTTAACAATGATAAATAATGTTAAAGCAATAAATAAGAAATTGATGATAGATTCGATAAATGAAGACCAAGAAATATAGTTAACAGAATAATATTCAACACCATTAACTACAACTGGAGTTACACCAGCAGAAACATCTGCTGAAACTTCAGACATTTTTACAGAGTTTGGTAATACTGTAACTAATTCAGCATTGTCTCTTCCAAAAACATAAGATAATACCCAGTTTACGATAGGCATTAAAACTCTTTGGTTTAAGGTTGTTACGATAGTATTGAACGCACCGCCAATAATAACGCCAACAGCTAAATCAAGAATGTTTCCTTTAGAAATAAATTCTTTAAATTCCTTGATAAAACCTTTTTTTTCTTTTTTCTTTTTACTCATAATAATTTTCACTCCCCAACGCCTCTAATATAACATAAATTAAGCCACTAAAAAAGAGAAAAATTTAAAAAAGTAATTTATTATAAATAAATTAAACGTTCGATAAAAAGGAAAAAAATAAAAAAGAAAAGCCTTAAAAATCACAATTTTTTAAAACAATTTAAAAATTTGTCGACAGAACCAATAAAAAATGTGGGGATTAACCCACATTTAGTCTTTATAATTACTATCAATTGTATTGTTATGAGCTACATCTAAACCAATTAGATTCAAGATGTCTCTTAGTTCGTAAACAACAAATGAATCAATAGTGGTTTTTTCAAAATCATCAACAAAACAAACATTATCTTTTTTTATTAGTTTTTTCATAAGTTTTTGAATCTTTTTATTGATTTCTATATCTTGTTGAGATAGATAGAAATCATATGAAGTTTTAAAAGCTTTTTCATAGTAATAATGACCACAATGAGGACAATTTACTTCAACAACCAATAAATCTTTATTTGTAACATTTGCTTTGTTATTACATATTAAGCATTTATCTTCCATTTTATTTATTTAGTAATGATGCTGCTTCAAAGTCAACATAGATGGTTGCATCTGGGTGGTTTTTAAGTACACTTACTGGTAATGAACTAGTAACATCACCTTCAACCAAAGCTTTGATTGCTTTTGCTTTTTTAGGACCAGTAGCAATTAAAACAATTTTCTTTGCTTTCATGATTGAAGCAAGGCCCATACTAACTGCATGAGTAGGAACTTCATCAATTGAATTGAAAAAACGAGCATTATCTTTTCTAGTTGATTCATCTAATGTAACGATATGAGTTAATGAATCTAATGGAGTGCCAGGTTCATTAAAAGCAATGTGACCATTTGAACCAATGCCAAGGATTTGTAAATCGATGCCACCAGCTTTTTCAATTTCTTTATCATATTGTTTTGCCGTTTCATTAGTCATATTTAATCCTGATGGAACTCTAGTATTGTTTTTATCAATATCAATGTGATCAAACAAATTATGATTCATGAAATAACGATATGATTGGTTATGATTTCCATCAAGGCCAACATATTCATCAAGATTAAAGGTTTTAACTTGTTTAAAAGAAACTTTGTTTTCTTTACAAGCTTTTACTAATAAAGCATAAACTCCAAGTGGAGAAGAACCAGTAGCTAAACCTAAAATACAATTAGGTTTGTTATTAATTGTTTCGATAAATAAATTAGCAACTTCTTCATCAATCTTTTGGGTATCTAAAATTTTAATTTCCATATATATTCCTTCTTTCCTTTTCTATTATAACTCATTTTTTTAGTATTTGCTTCTTGATATTTACTAATTCCGATAGTTTTTAAAAATAATTGATTTAAAGTTTTAAAACTAATGAAAGAATTTTTATCTAAATCGCTTTTAGCTTGTTTTTGATAATCTTTAATTAGATTAGAAACATCTTCAATAGAAGTTGTTTTATCTAGCATTGATAAGAATTGATTAAATGATGCAATATTGTTTATTTTAAAATATTTTGTTTTTAGTTCTAATTCTTTTTTATAAGCCTCATATAATTCATTGAAACTTCTATGAGGGTTAATTGATTTGTAACGATTGTTACCTTGAATTAGAACATTTTGTCTTTCTATATTATGTAACAAGTCTTCTAGTTGAAAAATAGCATAACCTTGAGATTTAGAATTAATGCATGCTTCAATTTGATAAGCATTATTAATGCTTCTTGCATGTTCATAATTAGGACTGATACCAGTATAACTAAAAGCATTTAAACCATTAAATTTAACGAGAGAATGGGTTGCTTTTATGATTTCACTAGTTCCGAAATAATAGGCCATAGGTAATGTGATATCAATCCATTTTCTTTTAACCCATTTAACCCAGTCTTGCATTTTATTAGCAATTGCATATTCGGTTTCTGGAACAACAGCCATTGAAATTTTACAATTTGGCTTTATGCTTTTAACTAGCATGTGAACTTTGCTTACAAAACTTGTTATCTTACTACAACGATATTCGGTCCATTGCTTATTAATTTTAGCATCTAAGACTAACTTTCTTACATCTTCATTGGAATTATAACCATATTTCTTCTTGAATTCAGTCATAGCGTAGTTACTATAACCGTTGCTGGTTTCAATGTTTAGATTTCCATTAGGATAACGAACATAATCGATATGAAGACCATCTAAATCATAATTGGTTAAAAGCTCTTGATAAATACTTAACACATATTTTTGAACTTTAGGATTGGCTGGATCTAGAAAGATAAAACCATTTTCAACAACTTCATGGTTATTAGTTCCATCACCTTGAATTGTTGAATAATCATAGTTAACCATTCTAAAATAATCAGGGTAGTTTTTGTCAAAACTAACGTTTTCACCGACAAAAAAGTTTTCTACCCAAGCATGAACTTCGATGTTTAGTTTATGTGCTTCATCAATTAATGCTTTTAAATAATCATCGTTATGTTTGCTATCTTTATAATCAATGACATCTTTACTAGTTGTTGTGATGTTTGATTTTCCAATAATAGAGCCATTATAGAAAGCTTCAACATATAAAGTATTTAGATTACATCTTTTCATAACTTCTAGTGTTTCTTGTAATTCTTTTAATGATTGTTCATGTGGTCTATACCAGACACCACGTGATTCAATGAAATTACAAGGTGTTGTTAGAATATAAATCATATCAATTTTATTTAGAATTTGTTTGTTAATTGCATCAAATTCTTCTTGATTTTTTTGAAGTTTTTTGATTTTGTTAAACAAGACATTTATTTCGTTTAATTGTTTTGTTACTTCATCTCGATTATATAAAAGAATATCATTGTTTGCTTTTTTAACTCTTTGTTTTATTTGGCTTATTTTTCTATTTAGAGTATATAGTGTTGTATGAATTTTATCGATAGAAACGGATAATTTCATAGTTTTAATATCATATGTAATGGTTTGACCTAATTCAATATTGTTATCTATGAAATCTTTTCCTTTGGAATTACCACTGATAACATAACCATCACGAGGAATCTTAACTCTATCGTTTATTTCAATTACAATGTTGTTTTTGTTTACTGCAACTTCAACACCCCATGGGTTAGTGCCGGTTAAATTATCTTTGGTTTTATAAACATAATCATAAGTATAGATGTTTAATTGGTCTTGTCCTCGAAAACCAGGGATATAACTGGCGGTTGGATTTGACCTTTCGGTTGGATTGATATAATCAATTTGATAAGTGATTATTTTAGTTTTTTCCATGTATTTATCCTTCTTTCGTATTTATAGTATACAATTTGATAAAAATTCTCAATAAAAGTATTGTTTTCTTTCATACATTTAGTTAAAAAAATGATATAATAATTTTTAAGGAGTTGAGAATATGATTAGTAAAGCAAACGCTGCTAAAATACTTGATGTTACTTTAGCTACTGGCGCTGATTTTGGTGAATTGTTTTTTGAAGACACCACTAGTACTAGTATGAGACTTGAAAATGGTGAAGTATCTAAAGTTAGTAGTGGCAATGAATATGGTTGTGGAATTAGAATTTTAAAAAATGATAAGTGTGTTTATGGATATACCAATGATATATCTATGAAAAACTTAATGAAACTAGCTAATACTTTAAAAGATAGTTTTGATGGAACAAAAACATGTGAAGTTAAACCATTAAAAGAAGTAAAAGTAAAAGCTAAACATGTAGCAAAGATTCCTTATGATAGTGTTCCAATTGAAGAACAACTAGAATATCTAAAAAAAGGATTTAAGGCTGCAAAAGATTATGATCCTTTGATTGATAAAGTTGATATTAACTTTTCAACTAGCAATCAAAAGGTTGTTATTTTTAACACTGATGGAAAGATTGTAAAAGACACTCGTTGTCGTGGTCGTTTATATCTAACAGCAATTGCTAAAAAGGGTGATCAAATGCAAGCAAATGGTGTTGGTCCAGGTGCTCAAAAAGGTTTTGAATTCTTTAAAGATGAAGTTGATATTGAAGCAATTGCTAAGGAATGTGCTAAGGCTGCTATAACAATGCTTAATGCTGAAGAATGTCCATCAAAAGTTATGCCTGTTATTCTTGACAACGGTTTTGGTGGAGTTATTTTCCATGAAGCATGTGGTCATCCACTTGAAGCATCAGCTGTTTCTAAAAACTTATCAATTTTTTCTAATAAATTAGGTCAAAAGATTGCAAGTGATGTTGTAAGTGCTATTGATGATGGAACTATTGAAGGTGGTTGGGGCTCAGCAAACTTTGATGATGAAGGTAATCCAACTTATCGTAATGTTTTAATTAAAGATGGCATCTTACAAAATTATTTGATTGATAATTTTAATGGTCGAGCAATGAATAGAGAAGGTAATGGCGCTTGCCGTCGTGAATCATATAAAAATGAACCAACTTCAAGAATGTCTAATACCTTTATTGATAATGGTAAATCAACATTTGATGAAATCATTGCTAGTACTAAATATGGTTTATATGCTAAATCACTTGGTGGTGGTAGTGTTAATCCAGCAACTGGTGATTTTAACTTCTCAGTTAGTGAAGGTTATATTGTTGAAAATGGTAAAATCACTAAGCCTGTTAAAGGTGCAACTTTAATTGGAAATGGTGCTAATGTCTTATTAAAGATTGATATGGTTGCTAATAACTTGAAACGTGCTCAAGGCATTTGTGGAGCGTCTAGTGGAAGTATTCCAGTTGATGTTGGCCAACCAACACTTAGAGTTTCTAGTATGACCGTTGGTGGAAGAGGAGGTAACTAAGATGAACTTTAATAAAATATTTTTACTTGCTAAAGAAAAAGGAATCGAAGATTTAGAGTTATCGATTTCTAAAAGTGCTAAGTTATCTATTTCAATATTTCATAAAAAGGTAGAAAGTTATAATGTAGCTGAAAATGAAACATTATCAGCTAGAGGTATTTATAAAGGTAAGATGGGTTGTGTCTATACTGAAAATTTAACGAATCAGTCGACTGATTTTATCATTGATGAAATCATCAAGAATGCTTCTATCATTGAAGAAGATAAGCCTGCTATTATCTTTGAAGGTAGTAAAAAATATCATCGAATGAAAACTTATAATGATTCATTTAATAAAGTTCCTGTAAAAGATAAAATTAATCGTTTGTTAAAGGCAGAAGAAAAAGCTTTAGCCTATGATAAAAGAATTGCTGAAGTTGCAAGTCTATCATATGAAGAAGAAGAAACTAGATTCCATCTTATTAATTCAAAAGGTGTTAATCTAGTTCAAAAAGTTAGCGATGCTATGTGTGTTTGTGAAGTGCTAGCTAAAGAAAACGAAGACTTAAAGACTGGATTTGAATATCAAATCATATCAAGTTATGATGAATTTGATCCAGATAAAGTAGCACTTGAAGCTTGTAAATCAGCTATCAGTCAATTAAATGCTGAACCAGTTAAATCTAAAAAATATAAGATTTTATTAGATGGTAAGGTTATGTCTAGTATGATTAGTTCATTAAAAAGATCTTTATCTGGTGAACAAGTTAATAGAAATAAATCATACCTAGCTGGAAAGTTAAATCAAAAAGTTTTTAGTAGCAAAGTAACTTTACTTGAAAATCCTCATAGCAAGAAATATCCATTCTTTTATCGTGGATTTGATGATGAAGGTGTTGCTACTGAAAAGAAAAAAGTTATTGATAAAGGTGTTTTAAAAACATATTTCTATAACCTAGAAGCAGCAGCTCAAGCTGGAGTTAGTTCAACTGGTAATGGTTATAATAGTGGTGCTAGTATTGGTATAGGAACATCATTATTAATATTAAAAGCTGGTAAGAAATCAAAAGAAGAAATCATGCAAAAGATGAAAAATGGTTTATATATAACCGATATTCAAGGTTTACATGCCGGAATGGACGGTTTGAGCGGCAATTTTTCATTACAAGCCAATGGTTATTTAATTGAAAATGGTGCTATTGTTAAACCAGTTAACTTAATTACTATTGCTGGTAATTTGTTTGATTTATTTGAAAATATTGTTGATGTAGCAAATGATTCAACAATTACTTATTCAGGTATCGAAACACCAAGTGTTTATGTTAGAAATCTTGTTGTTTCAGGAAAATAGAAAGGAAGTAAGAATATGCTTTGGGAAGAATTAACTGCTGAAGAATTTATTGAAGCTAGAAAAGTTACAAAAGGAGTTGCTTTAATTCCAATTGGTTGTCTTGAAAAACATGGTTATCATTTACCTCTTGGAACTGATATGTTTATTGCTAGAGAACTAGCAATCAAAGCTGCTGAAATTGAACCAGCACTAGTAGTACCAATTGCTCCTTATGGAATTATTAGTGAAGCTCAACATCGAGCTGGAACATTATCACTTACAAGTCAATTGCAATATCAAATACTTGAAGAATTATGTGATGAATTAGCACGTAATGGTTATAATAAAATTCTTATCATTAATGGTCATGGAGGAGCTACTAATTTCTTAAAATATTTTGCTCAATCTAGATTAGAAAAACCTCATCCTTATGTTTGTTATACTATGAATGCTCATTATAGATCATACCAACAAACCGAAGAATTCTTAAAGAAATATGGTCCATTAGATGGTGGAGGACATGCTGATATGATGGAAACAAGTGAAATCATGTATAGTCATCCTAACACAGTTCACATGGATAGACTTGTAGTATCTGAATCAAGAGAAAACACCAGATTAAATGTTTTAGAAGAAAATGGCATTTATACTGCTATTTGGTGGTATGCAAAATATCCATTCCATATTGCTGGAAACCCTGAAATTGCTTCACCTGAAAGAGGTAAAGCATTAGAAGAAATCTATGTTGGTAATATTGCTAAAGCAATTAAGATTTTAAAAGAAGATAATCTATCACTAGAACTTCAACAAGAATTCTTTAATAAAAGAATGAATCCTGAAAAATAATATCATAAAGGCTGTAAAATAATTTATAGCCTTTTTTAAAATAAAAAAATAATTATTGTTTTTGATAATTATTTTTTTACAATATATTTATATATGAAAATCGAAAGGGAATGAAAAAAATGAAAAAATCAATTAGTAAGAGTGCGTTTTTAAGTATTTTCTTTGTTATGTTTTGTCTATTTACTACTGTTGTAGGATGTAGTTCTAAAACAAATAAAACTGATTCACAAAGTTCATCTAGTCAAGTTGGTGATGAATATGAAACAGCAATTCTTAATGACGAAGAAATTCGTATTAGCAAATATATAGGAACAACCACCGATACTAAACTTGTAATTCCTGAATATATCAAGAATAGAAAAGTTGTAGGAATTGATCATGATTGTTTTGCAATCAGAACTAGAGGCAACCCTCATATCACATCAATTACTATTTCTAAATATATTAAAACTATTGATGCTCGAGCATTTTATAATTCACCAAACATCACTGAAATTATAATTGCTGGAGGTTCAGAACTAACAACAATCGAAAGTGAAGCATTTTCTAAGATGCCAAATCTTAAAAAATTAAGACTTCCTGATAGTGTTAATTACATTTCATATAACGCCTTTACTGAAAGTGGAATTACATCATTTGAAATAAATGATAATCCAAACTATCGTTGGGCCGGTGATTTATTAATAGCTACACCTCCTTTAGACGCTAGAAAAGAAGCAATGTATGCTAACCCAGAAAAAGAAAATTTTGTTGTACCTGATGATGTAGAAATCTTAGCAACTAACCTATTTGAAAACAACAAAACCATCAAAAGCATTGATTTAAAAAATGTTGAAACAATTGGAGCAAATGCATTTAAAAACAGTTCTTTAGAAACCATTATCGGCGGAGATAAAGTAAAAAGCTTAGGCATCAGTGCCGTTGAAAACACTCCTTGGCTTGAAAGTCAAATGGAAAATGGTGGTTATATTATTTTAGGACAATCATTAATTAAATATTTGGGTGAAGAAAAAGATGTGATTATTCCAGAAAACGTTACATCAATTTCTTCTAATTGTTTTGAAAATAGTGTTACAGAAACAATTGTAATAAGCGAAAATGTCGAAAAAATCGGCAATAATGCATTTTATGAATGTAGCAAATTAAAATGGATTTTATTTCCACATTTATATAATCTTCCAACTTTAGGAACAGATTTTGTAAAGAAGACAGTTTCCATTTATGTTAGAGATAGCCAATACAATACTTTTTCTAACAATATTGTTTATTCAACAATTAAGAACCAATTAAAAGTTAAAGAAGTGACTGTTACATTTAAAAATGCAGCAGGTGAAGTTGTTGGTACAACTACAGAAAAATATGGTAGTGTTTTTGATGAGTTTATTGAACCAGGAACTCAATCGGGTGCTCAATTTGTTTGTTGGGAAGATGAAGACGGTAATCGCTATACCAAAAACGCTATGTTTGAAGCATATAATGATGTAACTTTAACACCTATATATGAGTAATAAAATCATTAACTATTAGGAGGTGGTTTCATGCTTATATTTATTGCAGTCATATTAATATTATTTGCAATTGGTTTTTTTATCAAAGCAATGTTTGATAGAAGTGCCGAGAAAAAAGACGAAAGCATAGCTAAAATGGGCACAAATAAAAATTCGTTTTTTATTCTAACTGGTGTCTTTTTAGTGTTAGCTTTTTCTCTAACCGGCGTAAATGTTTATTCACTTTCAAAAAGAAATGCATTTAAAGATCCAATAGAATATTTTGATCCAAAAGAAATTGGAGACTTTATTTATGCTGGTGGCAAAAACATTTATAACAATGAAGTATATATTATTGGTTTAAGTAAAACAGGTAAAAAAAAGAATACAATTGTATTTCCCGAAATATTAAAAAATTATCACGTTCGTTCGTTAGGCGCTTATATATCAAGCGAATTTACTTCTGGTGCGATTGAAATCAACGCCAAAAATGTATATTACCCAAATTATTATTATGAAAATCAAACACTTAAAATTAAATATGGAAGTAATGTTGATAATGTTTTTATTACTTCTAAAGAAATAAAAGTATATATTGATTCTTTAGTTGGCTCTCATAGAACTTTTTATTTGTCGACCAAAGAATATCAAAAAACAATTGATTCAGGCGTAAATTATTATAAATATTATACAGATAGATTTAAAATCGCTAATGTTGAGTACTATAAAGATAAAACAGATGAATATCCATTCTTTATTGATGATGTAGATGGCACAAAAATAAAAAATAAAGCACCGACACCATATTTGGAAGGATATGAATTTGTTGATTGGTATAAAGATGAAAATTTAACTGAAAAATGGGGTTTCGAAAATGATATTGTTCCAGAAAAACAATATGAAGAAGATGGTATTCATTTACTTCAAACTACAAAACTATATGCTAAATGGAACAAAATCGCAGAACAATAGGAGGAAAAAACAATGAAGAAAAAATTATCATTTGTCTTTGCTTTGTCTTTATGCTTTGTTCTTGTTGGCTGTAGTTATACTCAGCGAGACGTTATATATTCTGGCGATTTTGTTTATTGTATTTACGAGGATAATTGTATATCAATAGTTGGCCTCACTGAAAAAGGGAAAAGAGAAGAAACACTTATTTTTCCTGATATCATCGATGGTTATATGGTAAAATATTATGGAATGTCTTTAAATGGTTTTAGATTTGATTCAAGAAAATCTGGCCATATTATCATAGAAAACGCCAAAAAAGTTTATTTTACTTATACTAGTATGGGTGATTCAATAGGAAAATATGAAAGTTCAAAAATTCTATATAATCCAACAAAAAATGTTGATTCTTTAGATATCTACATTAGTGGGAAAATTGGGAAACCAACTTATTATTTTATATATGATGATGCCATTGATATTTTAGATGAAAAAGATGCAATAGATGTAAAAATACACGTTTCTAAATATGCATATGATACAGAGGCTAATGAAGAAAAGTTGGATGAAAAAGTAATAGAAAGACTTGAAATAGCTAATGTTGAATATTATAAAATACCAACGGACGATTATCCTTTCTTTGTTGATGATGTTGATGGCGGTATAATAGAAATAAATGCACCAACACCTTATTTAGAAGGATATGAATTTGTTGATTGGTATAAAGATGAAGAATTAACCCAAAAATGGGATTTTGAAAACGATATAGTTCCGGCTAAAAACTATGATTCTGACGGTAATTATATCTATGAACCAACTAAATTATTTGCTAAATGGAAAGAAATATAAAAAGATCGGGATTGCCGATCTTTTTTAATGATTTTGTTTCTATTTACATTTAAATATTTTTCCATCAATTTTATTCAAATCAACGTTTTTATCGATAGAATATGCACAAGCTTTACCAATTACTTCTGCTATATCTCTAAGTGTTGCTTGAATTCTAACTGATGCTTCAACTCTAAAACTACATGATAAGTGACGTCCACCAACAATAAGGTTGTTGCAATGTTTTGAAATTAAACTGCGATATGGAACTTCATAATATTCACCAATTGTATATTTTTGTAATTCTTCTTCAGTGTTTTCTGCATCTTTATGAACATCGACATACCAGTCGGCTTTTGCTATTCCATCTTCAAATGTTGCTCTGTTTTTATAATCTTCTTCACTGATTATATAATCACCAACAATTCTTACTGATTCTCTTATTCCTAGCATATCAGCAATCTTACCAACATAAGCATTTTCAAAGCCGGGAATGTAGTTGATTAAAAATCTACTAAAACGACGAACCATTTGTCTTCCTTCACTAACATAGTAACTAAATCCTTCAGGTGAATTGATATCTTTAATGTTAGGAAGTTCAGGACAATTAAAGCCCAT
Organism: uncultured Bacilli bacterium; assembly: GCA_947627355.1. Lineage (GTDB taxonomy): Bacteria > Bacillota_I > Bacilli_A > RFN20 > CAG-631 > Caccosoma. Next base: position 137,083 of record CANQVX010000002.1, read on the forward strand.
TACATTTGGTTTACCAGGTGATGAAAAGCCTTGGATATATTTAACATCAGCAGGAACTATAACTTTATCATTGATGGCTTTTTCAAAATATGGAATTAATGAATTATCACGAACAAATTCAATTCTATTTGGATCTTCAGGAATACCAAAGCCACCATAATTAATGGAACGTAAGAAATCACATAAACGACTAGCATTAACATTAGCCATTTCAAATCTTAACGAGCATGATTGATGCATACCATTTTCACCATTGAAATCAATTGGTACATTAGCAACTCGACAAACAACTGCTTCAGCACTTGTATCGACATAAGTTTTAGCTTTTATGGCATAGAATTCATTTCTGATATAAGCAATTGCATATTTAATGGTGTTATTTTCCATGATGACATCTAGAAAAGTTGCATCATAATAAACTTTACCACCAGCAGCTTTTATTTTTTCTTCATAGAAATCTGCCCAATCATCACAATTGAATGATAAAGCATATGGTCCACCATTGTATCTACAATATGGACTGTACTTTAAATATTCTTCGTTTAGTTTTTTAGTTAGTTTTCCAGTTCCAACATGAGTTCTCATAAATGGATGAACTAAACCACGGGTAGAAGTGCCACCTAGTAAAATGCCCTTTTCAAGAATTATAACACTTTTGTTTTCTTCTAAAGCTGATAAGGCAACAACCATTCCACTAGTTCCACCACCAACAACTAGAACATCACATTCATCTAAAACAGGAATACTTTTTTGATTATATTGAATTGTTTTCATTTCTATCACCGCTCTTATTCTATAACAAAAAAATAAAAAAAGATATTATAAAGCATAAAATTTTTGTATAATTAACCTTAGTGAGGTGCTATTATGAAATACAAAAAATTATTAATTGGTTTTTCATGCGTTGCTATGCTTTTAACTGGTTGTGGAAAAAAGGCTGAAAAGGTAAAAGAAGATAAATGGGATACTACTGAAGAACATGATGTAGAATCACCATTTGTTGAACTTCCTTCAAACGAAAATTACACACCAAAAGTATATAGTGAAGAAGAAAGTGATCTTTCTTATGGAACACTTCAAGCCAGCGCAACAATAGGGGACTTAGATAATTTTTATGTTAATCCAATGCGTTATGTTATCACAACAAATGAAATAATCTTTAGAAAGGGTAGTCAAAATGCTATCAGAGATAAAGCAATTGTTTACACCGCTGACTGGCGATATCGTACTACTCCTCAAAGAGATGAAAGCGTAAAAGAATATGCTATTGAATTAAACGAAAATAAACAATATGAAGTAACTGAAGTTTCAAATGAAACAGGAACATACATTCCTATAAATGGTTTTGTTGTTTCTTTACCAGCCACTTCAACAGTTAGTTTTGATTTAAATCAAGTTGTTGATGTTGTTAACTTTACAATTCCTAAGTATAAAAGTGCTGTTTATAATCAAGATGGTGTTAGACGTACATTTTTAAAAATTAATGAAACATATTTCTGGTCTACTGCTACTGGTAGTCGTGAATATCATATTGCTGCCTTTTTTGATTCAAAGGCTCCATCATCATTGATACCTTATCCAAATATGCCAATTAATTACATTCATTTTTCATTTGATGAAAATAAAAATGCCTTCACTCCTGATTATTTTAGAAATAGAACTCAAGATTCAGCAACAACAATGAATATTGATGAAGAAGGCTTTTTATTAGTTAATGCTGCATCTTCAACAGTACCTTATACGGCATTACTTGAAGAAGGGGCATTATTTAATAAAGGTGATAGTATTTATTTTGAAAATGTACCACATTATTTTAAAGATGATGTTGTACTTAAAATAGGTCAACCTAGTCAAGTTAATGAAAATGTTGCAGTAACTACTAGAGTATATAGAGATGCTGGTAGTTTAACTGGTGCTAATGAATGGTCATATGAAGTAAGTGTTGTAAATGATAGAGTAGTAAGTAAAAGCGTTAATGAAGTTGTACCAAACAATGGTTATGTTTTATCATTCCAAGCTGCTAATGGAGCAACTGCTGAAAATACTATGGCGCCATTACAAGACTTGTTTACAATTGGAACTAAAGTAAGTATTGAAAATGGTGAAGTAATTGTTCATTGTGATGCTTTAGATTTAGCTCCATCGGCTGTTCAAGATGCTATTAACCAAACTCAAAAATATATCGATTTAAGAAATAATGAAAGTTATGATTATGATGCTAAATCGTTAACCAAAATCCAAGCAAAGATGGTTGAAATCTATACTAAGATGCAAAAATATGATGAAAGCAAATTAACTAATCCAACTTTACAATATTATTATGTAAACATGTTAAATGCTATATTAGCTCAATTAAATCATGCTATGTTAAATGTCTCAGGTAGTCATGAACCTGTTTATAACCAAGGCTTATGGGCTTATCCTTATGAAAGCACATTAGAACAACTACAAATGAAACTAGATTGGTACAAAGCAAGTAACATGAATGAAATTATTGTAGGACCAATTGAAGATGGTTATGCTACATATGATTCTAAGATTTTACCTAAGGTTGCTAATTATGATGCTAATTCAAGAGACTATGGTAAATATGGAAAAGATTATCTAAAAGCCGTTATTGGCGAAGCTCATAAAAGAGGTATGAAGGTTCAAGTTGTTGTTAATAACTGGAGTCATTGGAAAGGCGTAGTTGAAAAATATCCTGAATTTAACGACTATTTTGCTTTAAATACTAGAGGCGAATTAATTCAAGATACTTTAGATGGACCTTCTCAATATTTAGATCCTGCTAATGCTGTTGTTCAAGAATTTTATTTAAAAGTTTATGAAGAACTACTTAAGAATTATGATATCGATGCTTTACAACTTGATGGTATTCGTTATGGTGCTTCTAGTGATGCTTTAGCTACCTCTCAAGGTATAACAGAAGCGGCTAGAGTTGGCTTTAATGAATTCTTATTAAGTAAGGGATATAAAATCCAATACAATGATATGAAATCATTTATCAGTGGTTTAAGCGGTCAATTTACCTTATTTAATGAATATCGTCGTCAAGTAGTAACTAAATTTGTTGCTAGATGTCATGAATTAACCCACCGTTATAATGTTATCTTAACTGCTGCTGTTGTAGCCGGTCTTGAATATGCTAGAAGAGCAAAGCTTCAAGCTTGGGATGAATGGGCACAAACAGGTATCATTGATGGTATCTATTTAATGGCTTATTATCTAGATAAAGTTTATGTTGAAAAGACAACCAAAGAAGCTTATGAAGCTTGTGGTTCTCAAACTTTCGTAGCTGCTGGAATTGCTCCAGTATTCCTTGCTATTCCTAACATGGAATTATCATTAGAATTAAAAGATGTTGATGATTATGGTGCTGTAGGTGGAACAATCTTTGCTAACCATAGTTATGGTGGCAGAACAGATGTTGAATATTATTTAAATGGCCGTTATGGTGGAGCATTTGATAATGAATGTGTAACAACATATGATAAGATTTCAAAAACTATGCAAACTATGATGAATGCTATTTTAAGACGTAGTTTATTTATCTATCAAGATAACAATCAACAAACTACTGAACAATACAATGCTTTAGTAGAAGAAGCAAAAAAGATTAAATCAATAGCTAATGGAAAAGAAAACACTGCAACTATTGATAAGTTGATTGCTGAATTAACAGTTATGTTTAACAATGCTGAAAGTTATGCTTCATCATATGCTGTTACAAGAATCAGAGAATCAATTAATTATACAATTCACATTGCTAAATTGTATTATACTTACTATAGTGAAATTTAATGAGGTAAGACATTATGGATATGTTAGTAAATCTCTATGAATTAGATGAATCTGTCGATAAAAACGTTGATTTTGAAATAAGAAGAATCTTATCACCTAACATTCATTTGCTTGAAAAGTTTATTGTTGATAACTTTTCAATGGGTTGGGCTAGTGAAGCAAAAGCAGCTTGTTATAAATCAAATCCAACTTGCTTTATAGCTATTAAAGATAACCAAATTGTTGGTTTTGCTTGTTATGATGCAACTACTAAAGGTTTCTTTGGTCCACTAGGAGTACATCCTAACTATCGTAAACAAGGAATCGCTAGTAAATTAATCTTACATACTATGCTTGCTATGAAACAAGATGGTTATGCTTATGCTATTATTGGTGGAGTTGCTGATAAACTAGTTCCATTTTATAAAAAGACTTGTAAAGCCATGGAAATAGAATTAGGCAAACAAGTCTATTCAAGAATGTTATAAAATAGCATATAAAATAGTAAAAATACCGATAGAAACGAGATAAATAGAAAAATATTTGAAGTGTTTATTGTTTAATTTATTTAAAAATAAATGAATGGCTAGATAAGTAAATATAAATGTAACAACCATTGATATAATAGAACATATTAATAAATCAATGCTAGCTTTAAATAATAAACAAGCATCATCTAAAGAAAATATAAAACTTCCAAAAGCAACAGGAATAAACAATAAAAATGTAAATTCCTTTGCTTTTTTATTTTCAAGCCCTGCTAATTTATTTCCAGTTAAGGTCATACCACTTCTAGAAATGCCAGGAAAGATTCCAATTAGTTGAAATAAACCAGCCATAAGGGCTTGTTTTATTGATAAAGATTCATTGTTTTTGTTTTCAAGTTTTCTATATAAAAGCAAAATAAAAGCAGTAAAGATAAAACCAATACCAACAAATAATAGATTAGAAAACAAAGAATCAATTTTATCTTCTAAAAAGATACCTACTATTCCAATTGGAATACTAGCAATAATTAGAAAGATAAGATAATCAAAATCTTCTTTTCGTGTCTTATCTTTTAAAAATATATATCTAAAACTACCAACAAATATTTTTATAATTAGTTTACGAAAATAGATAACCAGTGCTAGTAACGAACTAAAGTGAAGTAAGATTGTTACAATAGCTATTTGATTTTGATTAATGTGCATGAAACTTTGTAATAGTAATAAATGTCCACTACTTGAAATTGGTAATATTTCACTGCAACCTTGTATAATTCCTAAGATTATAAATTTTAAGATATTGATTAGTCTTTGCATGTATTATCCCTCTTAAAATAATTATATATTTCAAGAGGTGAATTAATACTTACATCAAACCATTTAACATCAAATTGATGTTTTAACCAGGTCATTTGTCTTTTTCTATATTGTCTTGTTTTGGTTTTTATTTCTTCTTTACATTGTTCTAATGAAATCAAACCATTTAAATAATTTTCAATGCTATGATAACCAATAGCATTAGAAGCTGTTGAAGTGGTTTTGTTGTTTTTTACTTCATCAACAACACCATTTTCAAACATTTGTTCAACTCTTAGATTAATATTTTCATTTAGTTTTTCTTTATCTAAGGTTAAACCAACAAAAACACAATCATATAATAATTCATGTTTTTGATTACTTATTTGTTTGCTTTTAGTTGAACCACTTGTTTCATATATTTCAATGGCTCTTAAGACTCTACGTCTATTGTTAGGGTGTAGAATCTTTGCACTTTCAGGATCAATTTTAACTAAATGCTCATATAAAGTTTGGTTATCTATGTCTTGATATTTTAAAGCAAACTTTTCGTGAAAATCATCGTTTTGTTCGTCAAAATTGTAATCATATAAAGCGGCTTTGATATAAAGCCCAGTGCCTCCTACAATGATTGGAGTTTTATTTCTAGATTGTACTTCTTTTATTTTTAAACGAATGTTTTTTTGATAATCAGCAACACTATAATTCTTATCAATTGGTAAGAAAGAAAATAAGTGATGAGGGATGTTATCCATGCTAGAATCACTGATTTTATCGGTAATTATGTCTAATCCTTGATATACTTGTAAAGCATCTCCATTGATAATTTCGCCATCTAATAATTTGGCTAGTTCAATGGAATATCTTGTTTTTCCTACGGCGGTTGGCCCAACGATAACTAAAATCTTATTCATTAGATTCTTTTAAATGCCTTTTGTAATTCAGACAGGCTATATTTAAGTAAAGTTGGTCTTCCATGAGGGCAAGTATAAGGATTATTACATAAAAATAAGTCGTGAATAATTTTTTCCATATCGGAAGTTGTTAGATATGAATTAGCTTTTAAGGATGCTTTGCAAGCAAGCGTTGCAATGGCATAGTCCTTTAATTCATGTAAATCAATTTTCTTATTATTTATTATTTGTTGTAAGACTAAGTCAACATAGAGATTTAAATCAATCTTATCTAAATAATAAGGAATATGAGTGATTTTAATTGAATGGTCACCAAATGGTTCGGCTTCAATTTTAACTTCTTTTAATAAGTCTAGATGACTTATTACTTCTTGATAATCTTTGATTGATAAATCAACAATTAAAGGAACTAATAAGTCAATGGAATGATGGGTTTCTAAGAATAGTTTTTGATATCTTTCATAACGTATTCTTTCAGCTGCTGCGTGTTGATCAATTAAAATAAAGCCATCTTCACATTGGGCTATGATATATGTGCCATGTATTTGACCAATTGGATAATATTCTGAGGTTGTTTTTTGATATTCTTTTTTATCAAATAGAATTAACGAATCATCATTGCTTACTTGATAATTAGTTTCATCTTCTTTGATGTCAAAGTTCATAAAACCTTGGCTATTGATATCTTTTTGTTTTATTTTGATATCATTTACTGGTTTGTTTTTAGTTATTGATTCGTGAATAGTTGTTTCAATCATAGATGTTAATTCTTGTTCTTTTGCTATTCTTATATCTTGCTTGGTAGGATGGATATTAACATCTAGAATAGTTGGATCAGTTTCGATATATAAAACTGTATAAGGGTATCTGTTTTCAAACAATAATTCATGATAAGCTTTGATAATAGCATCACTTAAAGATTTGTTTCTAACAAAACGATTGTTAACAAAACAAAAGATGCTATATCTATTAGCCTTGCTAATGTTGATATCGCTAGTATAACCTTTGATAACAAAATCATTGGTTTTGTTTTCAAAATAAATCATACTTTTAGCGATAGAAACGCTATAAATTGAAGCAATGATATCTAAAATGTTATTAGTTCCATTGCTTTGAAAAATAACTTTATCGTTATGGGTTAGTCTAATCCAAACTGATGGATTAGCTAAGGCTAATTTATTAACGATATCAGTAATAGCAGCAAATTCACTAAAATCATTTTTAAGGTATTTAAGTCTAGCTGGAGTGTTATAGAATAACTCTTCAACCTTGATAATTGTGCCTTGAGGCATAGCACAAGGTTCAATTGATTCAACTTCACTGTTGATACAAACTAATTTGGTTCCAACGTTACCTTGTTCACAAGTCATTAGGGTGAATTTTGATACGGCACTGATAGCACTTAAAGCTTCACCTCTAAAACCCATAGTTTGAATAGAAAACAAATCATAATCAGTTTTTATTTTGCTTGTAGCGTGTCTTTTTATCGATAGAATCGCATCTTCTTTAGACATACCACAACCATTATCTCTAATTTCAATTAGAGTTCTACCAGCATCTTTTATGATTACTTCTATTTTTGAAGCTTTAGCATCAATACTATTTTCAACTAATTCTTTTACAACATTTAAAGGACGTTCAACAACTTCACCAGCGGCAATTTTATCAGCAAGGGAAGGAGATAAGATAGAAATTTTATTCATTTTACTTACCTTCTTTCATCTTTTGCTTTAAAGCAAATAAGAAGTTTAAGGCTTCAAGAGGAGTTGTTTCAAGTGGATTGATGTTTTTAATATCATCTAACCATTCAGGATCCTTTTTATTTTCTTTTATGGTTTCTCTTACAATTGTTGGTATAGTTGTTTGAATATTATCTTCTTTTTCTTTTAGAATTCCTTTTGCTCTTTCAAGCAAAGTGTCGGGTAAATGGGCTAAACGAGCAACATTAACCCCATATGATTTATTAGTTGCTCCTTCTTGCATTTTATATAAGAAAGTAACTTTATCGTTTTCTTCAATAACTGCAGCATGAAGGTTTCTAATTTCTCTAAATGATAAAGCTAGGTTTGTAAGTTCATGATAATGGGTTGAAAATAAAGTGATAGCCTTAACATATAAACAGATATGTTCAATGATGGCTTGGGCTAGAGCCATGCCATCAAAGGTGGCTGTACCTCTTCCTACTTCATCAAAGATGATTAAGGAATGTTCAGTGGCGTGTTGTAAAGCATAATTAACTTCATTCATTTCTAACATGAATGTTGATTGGCCTGATATCATATCATCACTAGCACCAATTCTTGTATAGATTCCATCAAAGATTGGTAAAATTGCTTCATCAGCCGCTACAAAACAACCCATTTGAGCCATGATGATAGCAACAGCCACTTGTCTCATATAGGTTGATTTACCACCCATATTAGGCCCGCTGATGATTGTTACATATTTATCTTCATCAATGTTTACATTGTTAGGAACATAAGATGTTCTACGGTTGATTGCTTCCATTACAGGATGTCTACCATTTTTAATGTAAATCTTTTTAGAATCATTGAATTGAGGTCTAACATATTGGTTAGCGACTGATACTTCAGCAAATGAACGAATGACATCTAGATACGAAATGATATCAGCTACTGATTGGATATCTTTAGTTAAAGTCTTAACATAGTTTCTTAAATCGTTAAAGATTTCATATTCTAGATTGATGATTTTATCATCAGCACTTAGAATAAATTTTTCTTTTTCTTTTAATTCTTCAGTGATAAATCTTTCAGAATTGGTTGTTGTTTGTTTTCTTATATAACCATATTCGTCCTTGATTTGACTCAAATATGAATTGGTTACTTCGATATAATAACCAAACACTTTGTTAAAACCAATTTTTAAGGTTTTGATACCTGTTCTTTCTCTTTCTTTGTTTTCAAGACCAGCTAGATAGTTTTTACCATCTTTACTAGCCATTTTTAAATCATCAAGCATAGTGTCATAGCCTTTTTTAATCATGCCACCTTCTTTTAGACTGATAGGTGGATTTTCTTCTAAGGCTTTGTCTAGTTTTTCAACCATTGGTGTTAATTCAACAATACGATTACTGAAATCATTTAAACCTAAATCACATAACAATTGTTTTATTTGAGGCATAACTTTGAATGATTTAAGTAATTGTAATAAGTCTCTAGCATTAGCATTTCCATAACTAATTTTGGCTATTAATCTTTCTAAATCATAAACTTCATTTAGATATGTTGCCAGTTCTTGTCTTTTAATATAGTCTTTTGAAAATGTTTCAACCAAGTCTAAACGTTCATTGATTTCATCTTTGTTAATTAATGGTTTGATAATGAATTTCTTTAGTAATCTTGAACCCATAGCAGTTTTAGTTTTATCAAGCAACCAACATAAACTACCATAACGATCATCGCTTCTAACAGTTCTAATTAGTTCAAGATTAATGGCTGAGTTGTTATCTATTTTTAAATATTGACTAGCTTTTACAACCTTAGCTATTCTTAAATATTCAATAGGTCTTTTTTGAGTGTTTGTTAGATAATAAACTAGTTTTGAAATTGTTATATTTTGTCTAGCATCATTTATTGAGGCTGTTAGTTCAAAGATTTCAATAGGCATTGCTTGTTCTTCAGATACGGTAAAGAAAAAGTTAGCTTTTTTATTTATTTCTTTAGCATATAAGTCTTTGAATTTAGCAGTTGTAACGATTTCTTTACAATCTAATGATAGAAGTTCATTAGTTAATAATTGAACGTCATGTTCAACATTAGTGATAGCAAGTTCACCGGTTGATAAATCACAATAAGCCAAACTAAAAAATGATGTAAAATCATCGACATAAGCTATAAAATTATTTTTCTTTTCATCTAGTCCTAGATTAATTAAGGTTCCTGGAGTAATAATTTGAACAACATCACGTTTAACAATGCCTTTACTTACCAAGGCTGGATCTTCTAATTGTTCAACGATTCCTACTTTATATCCATTACGAATCAAGGTTTCAATATAGGATGTTATAGCATGATATGGAACACCACACATTGGAACTTTTTCATCAGCACCAGCATTTTTACCGGTTAAAATTAATTCTAAAACTTTAGATGCAATCTTAGCATCTTCAAAAAATAATTCATAGAAGTCACCAAGACGAAACAAGATTAAAGTATCAGGATAGTCTTGTTTAATTTGCAAATATTGCATCATCATTGGTGTATATTTTGGCTTATTATCAATCATAAAAACACCTCAAATCTTTTATTATTTTAACAAAAAATAATAAAAAAGTTAATATGTAGTTATAGGCATATTAACTTTAATAATCTAGATAAGACTTACCATTTAAATAATTAATGTTATCAGTTTTATAAAGCTTCATATAAATATCGGCATACCAATGTTTAGCAAGTTTTGCTAATTCTTGTTCTCTTTGATTGATTGGAAGAGTTGTATCAGGATAGATAGGATCGCCGATATATAAAGTTATCAAGACTTTACGATGGAATAGTCTTTCAAATTTATTTGGTTTTCTAAAGAAAAGAAAATGAGGAATAATTGGAACATTATGGATACAAGCATAATGGAAACTACCTCTTAGCATTGGACGTGGTTTTTCATAGCCTAACCATAATCCTTGTTCTGGTAAAAAGCCTACAAAACTCTTTTTATCTTCAAGCAACTTTTTTAAAGCTTTATTGAAGTTTCTTTGAACTGATAGTTGAGTTCCAAAAGGAATAGCACCACCTGATTTTAAAATATAACCAGGGAATCCTTTTTTGTTATTGGTAGGGGCTACTGTACAATAGTATCTTTTAAATGGATGGGCTTGTCTCATAAATAAAGCGCCATCAAAATAAGAAACGTGGTTACAAATACAAATAGCACCGGTTTTAACTTTTTTAACTTTTTTAGATTTCTTGATTTTTAAATGATTAGCAAAGAAACTTAAAAAAGGACCAAAAACAAATAAGATAAACCTAAAAAATTTTGATGTTAAAAAGAATATAGGATTTCTAGGTAAATAGACATAATTTTTATCAGGGATTCTATATTTTTTGGGATTAGGCTTAGTAAAACTTTCGGTGAATTCACCATTTTTTTCAAGTTCTTCAGCAATTTTTATATACTTAGTTTTCATCTTGCTTACCTACTTTTGATAATTCTTCAATGATAATTTCGGCTATTTGAGCACTACCATTTTGATGTTTATCAATTTGTTTTGTATTGTTTTTATAGATTTCTAATTCTTTAGGATTATCCATTAGTCTTTCAACTGTTTTTAGTATCTTTCTTGTTTTATAAACACTTACACCACATTTATAGTTATCAACAAACAATTTAGCTGTTTGTTTTTCAATTGGATGAGCATAGTAATCAACTAGAATTGGAGTTCCCATGAAAACACAATCAAGGATAGCATTAGGGCCAGCCTTAGTTATAAATAAATCACTAGCTTTATATAATTCATAGATTTGTGGTTGGAATGGTAAAACAACTAGATTAATGTTTGGCTTTTTCTTTTTAAGTTTATTTACTTTGTTAGAAAAATATTTGAACATTTTTTCGTTTTTACCTGCGACAAATAAAATGTTAATGTCTTTTTTAGTTTTTAAAATAGCATTACAAGCTTTTTTGGCTTTTCCACTAGCATAAGCACCATCAGCAATGATAACTGTAAACTTATCGTCTATATTATATTTTTTACGATATTGTTCTTTGCTATCATTAGCATCAATGATTTCTTGTCTAGCTGAAAAGAATACTTGACGTACTTTATCATAGTCAAATTTTCTTTTCTTAATGGCTTCATTACAAGCCTTAGGATTATTGTTAATAAAAATATCTGATCTATTATCCCACCAAACATGAACATTGTTATCGGGGTTATAAGTGATAACTCTTAGGTTTGGTAAATATTTTTTCTTTAGTTCAATAGCACAGAAAGTAATGAAATAGTGGGTGCTTATAATTGCATCTGGTTTATATTTAAGCATTGCTTTAATAGTAGCATCGCTTGCTTTTTTAAATAGTGAGTGGTGTAAAACACGCATCAAATGAACTCTACCCAAAACAGTCATGAGAAAAAAGACAGTGTGACTGAATATTTTAGATTTATTTGTTCCCTTAGTACAATTGATAAGAAATTTTTCAAAACGAATACAAGCTTCGTCGTTGTCTTCTTGCATAATGTATGAAGGAATGATTTCAATTTTATCGGCATAAGGCTTCAATCCATCTTCAATTGATTTCATAGACATAATATGTCCCATGCCAGATTCAATATAAGTCAATAATATTTTTGGCTTAGTATTACTGCTATTTTCCATAAAAAATCCCCTTAAAGCGAAACTTGATAATTAAAGTAAACTTTAATTATCACCGATTACTATTATAACAAGTTTCAAAATCTTGTCAAATCGTTGCCAAATTTTAATCATTTTGTGATATGATAATTGACGGGTGAAAAAGTATGGAATATAAGAGTAAAAATGTTGATGATACTTTATATTTTGCAAGCATAGTAGCAAAATATACTCCTTATGGTAGCATTATTTTATTAAATGGTGATTTAGGGGCTGGTAAGACAACTTTTGTAAAAGGCTTTGCTAAAGCTTTAAACATAACTGAAAAAGTAACAAGCCCTACTTTTACTATTCTAAAAAAGTATGAAATTACCGACAGAAACAGCCTAATTCACGTTGATGCTTATCGTCTTGAAAACACAGTTTTTGAAGAATTAGAAGACTATGTTAGTGATGATAACATTGTTTTAATTGAATGGAGTAATAACCTAGCTAATCAAGACATTTTTGATAATTATCTTGCCATTAACTTAACCTATGTTAGTAAAAACCAAAGAAAGATAACCTTAATTTGTAAGGGAAACAAATATCAAGAAATCATAAATCGGGTGAAAGAAAATGTATAAACTATATTTAGATACCACAACTAAGTTTCTATGTATTGGTATAACATCAAATGATAAGATTCTATATCAATACCAAACAATAGCTGAAAAAAAGCAATCTGAAATGGCTATTCCTTATATTGAAAAAGCCCTAAATGAAGCAAAAATTGAATTAAAAGATATTGGTGAAGTAATTGTAACCATTGGTCCTGGTTCATTTACCGGTATTAGAATTGGTATGTGTATTGCTAAAGTTTTAGCAACTTTTCATCACATTCCATTAAAGGCCATTTCAAGTTTAAATGCTTATGCTTATAAAGAAAAATCAATAGTTATTCTAGATGCTAAAGCAAATCGAGCTTATATTGGTATTTATGATAATCATAAATGTGTTTTAAATGATTGTGTTTTAGATTTAAATAGTATAACTGAATTAGTTAAAAAATATCCGAATTACTCGATAGTTTTGGATGGTCATCTACTTGGGTTAGATGATGATTATCCTACTAATATCATAGAAAACATGATGAAAATTGAAAAGATTACTAAACCAGTAGAAGATGTTGAAAAACTAATCCCATTATATTTAAAGGATGCCATTATATGAAAATAGAGCCAATGAAGGTAGATGATTTACCTACAATTCTAGAAATTGAAAAAGAATCATATAAAAATCCTTGGGAAGAAAAAGATTATCTATATGAACTGAAAGAAAATCCCTTTGCTTATTATTTTAAATTAGTTCATGACGATAAGATAATTGGTTATATTGGCTTTTGGATTACCTTTGAAATAGCTCAAGTTACCAAAGTAACTATAGTTAAAGAATTTCGAGGTAAAAAACTATCTTACATTTTATTAAAAGATATGGAAGAAAGAATCAAACAAGCCACTGATTGTAATCAAATAACCTTAGAAGTAAGGGTTAGTAATGAAGTAGCAATTCATATCTATGAAAAGTTTGGTTTTGAAATTGCTACTGTTAGAAAAGATTATTATAGTGATCACGAAGATGCATATTTAATGGTAAAGGAGGTCATAGCATGATAATTTTAGCAATTGAAAGCAGTTGTGATGATACTAGTGTTGCTATTTTAAAAGATAAAGAACTATTATCTAATGTTGTTTCATCACAAATAGCTTTTCATAATAAATATGGCGGAGTTATGCCTGAACTTGCTAGTAGACTTCATGTTGAAAAGATAACATATGTTATAAAAGAAGCTTTAGAAATAGCAAATGTTAAATTAGAAGACGTTAATTATATTGCTTTTACCCAAGGACCAGGGTTAATTGGTTCATTACATGTTGGTATGCAAGCAGCTAAAACGCTTGCTTTGCTTTATAATTTGCCTTTAGTTCCAGTTCACCATTTGGCTGGTCATATTTATGCTAATCGGTTTGAAAAAGAATTTCAGTTTCCAATGCTAGCTTTAGTGGTATCTGGAGGACATACTGAATTTGTTTATATGGAAGATGAACTTAAATTCAAGATTATTGGTTCAACTTTAGATGATGCAATAGGTGAAGCTTACGATAAGGTTGCTAGAGTGTTAGGTCTTGGTTATCCTGGAGGACCAATCATTGATAAACTAGCTCATGAAGGAAAAGCAATCTATCCATTACCACTACCTAAAAACGATCAAAGTTTTGATTTTTCTTATAGTGGTTTAAAATCAGCTGTTATCAATTTGATTCATAAATTAGAAAAAAGAAATGAATCATATTTAAAAGAAGATATTGCTTCATCATTTCAAAAAGTTGCTGTTGAAATATTGATTAAAAAGACTAGACATGTTTTAAATCAAATGCCTGTTAAGATGATTGCTATTGCCGGTGGAGTAGCAGCTAATCAAGAATTAAGAACTAGAATGCAAGAATTAATTAATAAAGAATTCAAAAATGTTGAATTAAGCCTTCCTAGATTAAGTTTATGTGGTGATAATGCTGCTATGATTGGTATGTGTGCTTATTATCGTATTTTAAATAACAATGAGTTTGGAAGTCTTGATTGTAGTGCTTTAGCTACGTATTCTATCGAAAAATTTTAAAAAAGATAAAAAATTCTATTTATTTGACAAAATTCGTTTTTTGAAGTGGGTATACTTTTAGTGCTAAGAGGTGATATCCATGAAAAAAACGTTTTTTTTATTATTTGTAGGATTGTTTATTAACATGTTTAATGTAAATGTTAACAAAGAGGTAAAAGCTCAAGTTGTAACTCGAGAAGTGTCTAATTTTGCCGTTTCTAGCGGTAAAAATCATAGCTTGTTAAAAACTGATGGGGGAGAAATATATGCCTGGGGCACTTGGGGTGATATAAGTTTAGATAGTAATATCGAAACATTTTCAAAAATATATCCATCTGAGATAACAAATCTAATAACTTTAAAAGAAAATGATTATGTTACTAATGTTAGCAGCGGTGATCAACATAGTTTTATCTTAACTAAATATGGTGAAGTATTTAGTTTTGGCTTTGATGGTCAAGGTCAACTTGGTGATGGTGGTGAAATATATCTAGTTGGTGATTTGAATTATCCACTACAATTAAAAGAAACACCAATTAATATTACTAGCAACTTTAATTTAGAAACTGCCGATAGAATCATTCAAATTGAAGGTGGTTCGGATTTTAGTATTGCTTTATCTTATAATGGTCATGTCTATACTTTTGGTGAAAATAAATATGGTCAATTAGGAATAGATGATGATACTTTATATCAAACATCACCAATTGATATAACTGATAGATTTGAATTAGCAAGTGATGATAAGATAGTTGAAGTTGCTGCTGGTTCATCACACGCTATGGCTAGAACTTTACAAGGCTATCTTTATGTTTGGGGTAACAACAACTTTGGTCAATTAGGTGATAACCTAAAAGAAAGTCAATTAAATAAACCCACAAAACTTGATTTTGCAAGTGAAAAGATAGTAAAAATTGCTTGTGGTAGTTTTCATAGTTATGTTCTAACTAATTTAGATTTCTTATATGGTTTTGGTTACAATGGTTATGGCCAAATGGCTGATAGATCAGTTACCTTACATACCGGAAATGAAAAGACAACACCATATGAAATGTCAAAGAACTTCAATCTTGAAGTTGGTGAAAAGATTGTTGATATTTATAGTGGCTTTTTCTATGGAATGGCTGTGACATCAAACAATAATATCTATGCTTTTGGCCAAAATAGTAGTGGTCAACTAGGTATTAAAAATAATATCAGCACTTCAACACCACAAAAAATGAATCAAAATATAAGTTTTTCAAGTGATGATGCAATTCAAGTAATGGCCTTAGGCGAAAAACATAGTTTACTAGTATCTAATAGAGGTGAAATATATTCTTGGGGTGATAATGGTTCAGGTCAACTAGGTGAAGATTATAATATTTCATCAGTCTTAACACCTAACGATATAACTAAAAACTTTCCACCCATTATTAAACTAAGTATTGAAGGAAGTAACACTTATAAAAAAGCCTATGTTATAGGAGTTCAAGCTTATTATATCAACAGTACAAGCATAGATACTTTAAGTTATGCTTGGTCGCATTCAAACAAAGAAGTGCCAAATGATACATGGAATGAATATCAAAGCAACGAAACAATTATTTTAAGTGATGGTGATGGAACATATTATCTTTGGATAAAAGTAATAAACCATCGTGATAATGAATTCTATAAGGTTTCTAATGCTTTTTATTTAGATAGCATAAATCCAACAATTCAAGTAAATACAATTGATCAAAAAACAATAAAAAACAATGAAATTGTCGACAAATCTGTATATGTAAAAGCATCAGATAACAATGAAGATGTGGTTATTTCCTATCGTCTTGATTACAAAAATGATTTCATAAAATTAGATAGTAAAGAACACCTTTTTAACGAAGATGGAACTTATGAAGTAAAAGCAATAGATATAGCTAATAATGAATCACAAGTATTTACATTTAGAATTGATACCATTAATCCTTATATTGTTAACATTAATAATAAACTTATACAAGATAATAAGTTTACAACTAAGAAGAAAAACATAACAATTCAAACCAACGAAGTTATCATAGGCTATTTTTTAAATGATGATGATTATATTACATCATTAAATGTTGAAACAAATTCGTTTCAAATAAAACTTAAAAAGGGTGTTAACAAAATAAAAATAGTAGATGCTTCTGGAAAAGTATCTGAAGTCTATAAAATAACGTATCAACCGACATTTTTTGAAGATACCGAACTTATGTTATGGATATTTACCACCACAGCATCAATAATTATTTTAATCATTGTTATCTGTTATGTTATTCGTTCGAGAAAAAGAATAAAGGATGAAATTAATAAGTAGTTATTTATTTATAAATAAAAGTGGTATCATGAAATTGGAAAAGACAATTTTAATAGTTGTTTCATCTTTGTTTATAATTCTATAACAAGAGAGGTAAGAAAAGATGAAAGACATAATTAACAGCAATCCAAAGTTTAAAAAGATTATTTTTTTCAGTATCGTATCGTTTTTATTAATCATTATAACTTTACTTTTACCAACGTTTAATGCGGATCATAATGGTACTCCTGCATTTTTTGGACAATTCTTTTTCCTATTTGAATTTAATGCTTTTAGACACCTTTATGAAGCTGTAATGTTTATTCTTTCAATCTTGCTCGCTGGCTTATTATTTAGTATATTCTATACGATTAGACAAGTCATATTGATTTGTAAAAAAATCTAAATTATCAGTTAAAACATATATGATATTTCAAATAATTTATGTTGTTTATAATGTGCTATTTTTGTTTTTTGGATACTCATTTCAAAAGATTCTGCTGATAACGAGTTCTTATCAAAAAATATTCAACCATATTGATATGCTAATATTATAATAAACATAATATTAATTGCATTTACAGTTTTCCAACTTGTTTATCTAATCGTGATAAAGAAGAAATCGTTGCCAGAAAACGAAAAATAAAGATTAGTTAATTTGGATACATAAAAAGGCGTTTATTAGAGCAAATTAAGTTTGTTCATAAGCGCCTTTTTTGTGCAAATTTATCGAGAAAAACGAACATATTGGTAAACGTCATAGATAGGCCATTGACTTTTTGTCGGGGGGGGCTATAGTTAGACTAGGTAAAGGAAAAGGTAAAACTATGACAAATAAAAGGTATAAAACAATATTAATTTTATTAGCAACTTTAATGATATCTTTATTGGTAGTTTTATTACCTTATTTTTTTAGACACAATTATCTTACTTGGAATCTTCAAGATAGAGATGGCATCACTCAACATGCTACTTTCTTAGAATATTACAAACAAGGTTATTATTTAAATAAAATTGGTACATTTAATTTTCAAATAGGGCTTGGTGCTGATCATTTTACAAGTTTTATTTATTATGCTTTTCTAGATCCATTTAATGTGTTGTTATTTCTTTTACCATTTAAATCATTTTTATTATCTTTTAGTATATTAGTGTTTGTTAAATTTATAACTGCTGGAATATTTATGTTTATCTACTTAAAACATCGAAAAATTTCCGACAAAATCGCAATTATTGTTAGTGTTATTTATATGTTAAGTGGCTTTTTAATCTTTACATTACCAAGACATATTGATTTAGCATCGGCTGTTATTTATTTACCATTAATTATTTATGGATTAGAACTGGTTTATGATAATAGAAGACCATATTTATTTATAATCAGCTCATTTTTATGTTTGATTACTTGTTTCTATATTTTCTATATGGTTAGTGTCTTTGTTGTTTTATATTCAATTCTTTATTATTTTGAAAAATATAAGAAAGAAGAAAGAAGTGTTAAGCATTTCTTTAAAGTAAACATCATAGTTGCTTTATGGTATTTGCTAGCTATTATGCTTGCTTCATTTATGTTATTTCCTTTAGTTTATTCTTATTTACATATTGCTAGAGGTTCATCAAAAGGAATAAAAATGTTTAACTTTACTTATTATTTATCTTTAATTGGTGGTTTATTTGCTCCTATTAATTTGGCTAATTATACTCCATTTAAGATTAACATATTTGTTATTCTTGCTATTATTCCTTGTTTCTTTATTAAGAAAAAGAATTTTACATATAAAACATTGTTTATCATTTTTGTTATTGGTTTATTTATACCTTTGTTTGGTTATGTTATGAATCTATTTAATTATGTTAATAATAGATGGATATTTCTGCTTGATTTTGTTAGTTTATCATTACTAGCTATATCTTTAAATGAAAAATATGATGTAAATGAATTTAAAAAGCCTGTGCAACAAAAGATAGTAGCATTTGTTAATAAGAAATATTTTGTCTCAACATTGTTTTTCTTTACTATTGCCTATCTAGTTGTTTACAATTCATTTTATTCAAAAGAATTTAATTATAATGGTGTTCAATTTGCAAATCTAACAACAAATAACGAAAACATTATAAGAAACAAAGATGACAATATCTTTTATCGTACAGATAAAGAACAAGATGATGTTTATCGAATGAATTATGTTAATACTCCAATTAATAATAAATACAATGGTACATATTCATATAATAGTATGTCTAATAAATACACCTATGAATTTTTAAAAAGTTTAGGTATTTATAATGCCGCTCAAACTCTTGGAATAAGTGGTCTTAATCAAAGAATAGTTTTAGAATCATTGTTGTCAGTTAAATATTATCTTCAAGATAACAACACTAATATTCCTTATGAATTTATAAAAACAAATAATCAAAAGATCTATGAAAATAATTATTATTTACCTCTTGGAATCTTATATGAAAATAAAATGCAAGAAAAAGATTATTACAAGCTTTCTTATTTAGAAAGACAACACGCTTTAATGAATTCATTAATTGTTAATGATGATAAAGTATCATCTAATTATCAAATTAATAACGCCATTAACAATGATATTAACTATGAAATAGTTGATAATCCAAATGTTAAAATAGAAAACAATAAAATAAAAGTACTTAAAGATAACACAGTTTTAAAAATCAATGTTACTAGTGTTTCTAATCATGAATTATATATCAATCTATCTGATATAATTGTCGATGAAAACGTATATATTAACGTTAAAACCAACAATGTTTGTTATGATTTTCAAGTTGTTAAAAAAGGTGAACAAATGTATAACGATATTAAAGATTATTCGTTGTTGCTTGGTTATTATGATAGTGTTGAAACTGTTGAATTAACTATCAGTTTTTCAAACAAAATTAATAAAGCTTTCGGTTTTAGTTTTGCTAGTTATGATATGAATAGTTTTAAAAAAAGTTATGATAAACTAAATAAAAATAATCTAGTCCTAGAAAGATATAATGATAAAGAAATCATAGGAAATATCAATGCTTTATCTGATGGAGCAATATTCTTTTCTATACCTTATAGTAAAGGTTTTAAAGCTTATGTTGATGGAAAGAAAAAAAATCTATATGTGGCTAATATCGGTTTCATGGCACTTGATATAACTAAAGGGAATCACAATATTAAAATTGTCTATGACACCCCATATTTAGTTCTGGGAATTATTGTAAGTTGTGTTTCATTTGCAATTCTTGCTAGTTATGTTATCTATGATATTTGTCGAAAGAAACGCAAAAATTCAAGTGTATCTATTGAAAAAGAAAGGAAAAGACTTTATAATAAAGAAAACCGATGACAAGGAAGTAAAACTAGAAAAGTTTTCAAGAGAGTTAGTGGATGGTGCAAACTAATAAACAAATCTAGATAAATGGAACCTTCGAGGGCATTAGCCGGTATCTCCCGTTATCGAGAAAAGAGTGGTTATATTATAAAATATAACAATAAAGGTGGCACCACAGGTTATTACGCTTGTCCTTTTTATTTAGGATAGGCGTTTTTTAATTTTTAGGAGGAATTCATATGAATAAGAGAATGATTAGTGGAATTAAACCAACAGGCAGTGTTACATTAGGAAACTATATTGGAGCATTAAAACAATTTATTCGTTATCAAGATGAATACGAAATGTTTATCTTTTTAGCTGATTTGCATGCTTTAACTTTGCCAATTGATGCAAATGAACTAAAAGAAAACGCTAGAAATCTACTTGCTATCTATTTAGCTTGTGGACTTAATCCTGAAAAGGTTGTTATTTTTAGACAAAGTGATGTTCCTGAACATGCTGAACTTGGTTATGTCATGTGTTGTAATTCTTATATGGGTGAATTACAACGAATGACACAATATAAAGATAAAGTTCAAAACATTAAAAGTGATAATATTCCTACAGGTATCTTTATCTATCCTACTTTAATGGCTGCTGATATCATTTTATATCAAGCTAATTATGTGCCAGTTGGAATTGATCAAAAACAACATGTAGAATTAGCAAGAGATTTAGTTATTCGTTTTAATCATCGTTATGGTGATACCTTTGTTTTACCAGAGCCCGTTTTATCTAAACAAGGGGCTAAGATATATTCATTATTAAATCCTACTAAGAAGATGTCTAAGTCAGAATCAGAAAAAGGCACTATTTATTTGCTAGAAGACTTGAAAATAACTCGTAAGAAAATAATGAGTGCGGTAACTGATAGTGATAACGAAGTTCGTTATGATGTTATAAATAAACCAGGTATTTCTAACTTATTAGTTATCATGTCCGAATTAACTAATAGAAGCATTGAAGACTTAGAAAAAGAATATGCAACAGGTGGATACGGTAATTTTAAAAAGGCTGTCGCTGATGTTGTATGTAATGAACTTGAAAAGTTACAAAACAAGGTTAATGAAATAAAAAATAGCGATCTTATCGACAAAATATTAGCTGAAGGTGCTATCAAAGCATCAAAAATTGCCAAAGACACATTGCGAGAAGTTTATAGTAAAATTGGTCTTAGATAATTGTTTTGTTAAATATCTTAAATTTAGCAAAGCAAGCAATTAACATAAATAATAAACCTACTGGAATTAACCATGATTCAAAACGTTTCAAAATTAACATTAAATATTCACTAAATGCATAATCTACTTGTAGATATGAAACATTAATCATGGTAAATAAGACACCAATGGTAGAAATAACAAGACCAAAGATAAAAAGTAAAAAACGATAAATCATATTAATTCACCTAGTTAAACATATGAAAGGAAAGTGTTTAGTTATGAAAGAAAAAATAATAGCTGTTGATTTAGATGGAACTCTTACCTTAAACAATGCTTGTTTATCTGAATATACAATTCGAGGAATTCAAGAAATATCTAAATTAAAAGATTATAAGGTTATCATCACAACTGGTAGAACCTGGTTAGGAACTAGAGATCCTTATAATGCTAGTAAATTAAATACACCAGTTGTTTGTTATAGTGGTGCTTTTGTCTATATTCCTAGCGAAAATAAAATTCTAAATGATGTTAGAATTGAAAAAGAATCTTTATTTGAAATGTTAGAAAACGAAGAGTTTAGAAGCATGTTAGATTTTATTAGAGTTGAATATATAGATAAGTCAGCAACACTTTCTAATCTTTCTAATATAACTATTAAAGAAGTAAAAGAATTTGAAGAAAACTTATCATTTACACCTACTAGTTTAATTGTGGCTGTTAATAAACCAGAAAACCAAGAAAAGATGAAGGCTTTCATGGCAAAAACTGATAAATTTGCTTATCGTTACTGGGGTTATCGTGATGGTGAAGTTTATCATAAGGAAGTTTCTAAAATAAATGGTATTGATAAAGTATTAGAATATTATCACACTACTAAAGATGATTTGATTTTCTTTGGTGATAGTCAAAATGATGTTGAAATCATTCAATATGCTAATACTGGTGTTGCTATGTTAAATGCAGCAGCTTATATTAGAGATATGGCAGATGAAGTAACAGAATATACTAACAATGAAGATGGAGTTATCAAACATTTGTTTAAAAAACTAAAGATAAATAAGTAAAGGAATGGTAGTAAATGAATAACAAAGAAAAAAGAAGCAACAATATTCAAATTACTAATCAATTTGTAGTAAAGCAAGCTTGTACTTTATTTGTTTTTTTGCAATCTAGGATGACTTCACTTTCAAGAAATAATATCAAACATTTATTATCAAATAAGCAAGTCTTGTTAGATGGTTCGCCTGTTTCTCAATTCGATTTCATGTTAGCTAAGGGTGATATTGTTCAAATATCAAAACAACCAGTGCATAAAACAGTTAAAGAAAAGAAATCAGATTTACCAGAAATCATTTATGAAGATGATGAAATGGTTGTTATTAATAAACCATCTGGTCTTTTATCAATATCAAATGAAAAAGAAATAAGTAAAACAGCATTTAGAATCATGCAAGATTATGTATGTTTAAAAAATCCTAAAAATAGAATCTATGTTGTTCATAGAATTGATAAAGAAACATCAGGAGTTCTAGTATTTATAAAAAACGAAAAGTTAAGAAATGCTTTACAGCTTCATTGGAATGATTATGTTAAAACTAGAAAATATATAGCTATAGTTGAAGGTAAAATGCCTGAATCTACCGGTAAAATTGTTACATGGTTAAAGAAATCTGAAACCAATTTAATGTATTCTAGTAAATCAAAACAAGGACAAAAATCAATCACCAATTATAAAGTTATCAAAGACAATGGTAGATTTAGTATGTTAGAAGTAGATATCGATACTGGAAGAAAAAATCAAATTCGTGTTCATTTAAAAGAATCCGGTCATACAATAGTAGGGGATAATAAATATGGACCAGCTTTAGATCCATTAAATAGACTTGGTTTACATGCTTATATTTTAGAATTTGAACATCCATTTAATCATAAGATATATTCTTTTAAAGCTAAAATACCAGTATGTTTCAATCAAGTATTTAAGATGAGGTAGATACTATGAAAATATTTGATATGCATTGTGACACAATTGAAAAGATATATCATACTAGTTCACAATTATATCAAAATGATTTAGCAATAGATTTAAATAAACTAATAAAGGGACAAGTGATAGGACAATGTTTTGCCATCTTTGTTCCTTTTAATTTGAATAATTTATATAACACTTGTCTTGATATGATAAATACTTTTAAAAAAGAAATAAATAAGAATAGTAACCTAATAGAACAAGCATTTAATTATCAAGACATCCTTGAAATAAATAAAAAGAGTAAAATAGTGGCCATATTAACGATTGAAGAAGGAAATGTAATCGAAAATGATTTATCAAGATTACAATATCTATATGATTTGGGTGTTAGAATGATTACTTTAACCTGGAATTATAAAAATAATATTGGTTGTCCTAGTATTATCAATCAAGAAAAAGGATTAACTAAGTTTGGCATAAAGATGATTCAAGAAATGAATAGACTTGGAATAATCATTGATGTATCACATTTATCTGATAAAGGCGTTGAAGATGTCTTAAAATATAGTTCTAAACCATTTGTGGCAAGCCATTCAAATGCAAGAACAATATGTAATCATCCTAGAAATTTAAGTGATAAGTTAATTAAAAAATTAGCAAAAAGAAAATGTGTAATAGGTATAAATTTTTATCAAAACTTTGTAACGAAAGACAAAGATAATTACATAGATAAAATTGTTGAACATATATTGCATATTGTTTCAATTGGCGGCATTGATTGTGTTGGCTTTGGTTCTGATTTTGATGGAATGGATGCAAATAAAGAACTACAACATCCAGAAGATGTTAATAAAATAATAAATAAATTAATTAGTAAAGGTTTTTCAAATGAAGATATCGAAAAGATATGCTATAAAAATGTTTTAAGAATATTTAAAGAAAACATGAAATAATAAAAATTATCGATAAAAAGGTGATAATTAAAATTTATCGATAAAATCATTACAAAACATTAAAATTGTCGATAGAATCGGTATAACAATAGAACCTAAAATAATTTTTTTAAAAATTTTAACCATTTTTAAAAGATGGTGCTATAATAGATAAGGTTTAAAAAAGGGGGCTTTTTTAAAATGTTGTTGTCTCTTACTAAATTATTTTCAACAACAACCGAAACCTTTGATATATATTATGCAATTACCTTCTTAGCCGTTTTATTAATCGCTGGAATGATTTTAGGAAAACTTGCAGAAAAGATAGGCATTCCTGCGGTAACAGGATATATTTTAGCTGGTATTCTTGCTGGCCCAGTATTTCACTTAGTTAATGATACAACTATTCAAGGATTGAATATTTTATCGGATATTTCGATTGGTTTTATTGCCTATCAAATTGGTATTGAATTATGGTTACCAAAATATAAAAAATCAGGGAAAAGAATTCTGATTATTACTATTTTTCAAGCAGTCTTTACATTTTTAATTGTCTGCTTATTATTACTTGTCTTTAAACGTCCATTATGGATGGCTTTAACACTTGGAGCTATTGCTTGTGCTACAGCACCGGCGCCTATTATGATGATTATCAAACGTTATCGTGTTAAAGGTGAAGTTGCTGATACCTTAGTTCCTGTAACAGGACTAGATGATGGAGTCGGAATTATTATCTTTGGTATTTGTTTGTCAGTATCTGCTGCTATATTAAATAACAATGGCCATGTTAATTTTGCTACAGCCATTCTTGATCCATTAAAAGAAATAGGATTATCTATCTTATTTGGTATGGCCTTAGGTTTAATCATTGTTGTAGCTAATAAGTTTGTCTTTAGAAAATATGGAAAACATGAAAGAAATGATGCTTATTTATCAGTTGCTATCTGTGTTGTCTTTTTAAGTGTTGCTGGTTCTAGATTCTTAGGATTATCACCAATCTTAACACCTATGGTAGCCGGAGCATGTTTTACTAACTTTGTAAACAAAGATACCTTTAAAGTTCAACAAAAGACTGTTGATAAATTTGTTCCACCATTAATGATTGTTTTCTTTACACTTGCTGGTGCTGAACTAGACTTAAAAGTTTTGATTTCAGCTGGTTTAGTTGGTGTTATTTATGTTCTTGGTAGGGCTTTGGGTAAATTCTTAGGCGCTTTTTTAGGTGCAAAGATAGCTAAGGCTAGTAAAAATGTTCAAAGATATTTAGGGCTTGCCTTACTTCCTCAAGGTGGGGTGGCAATTGGTATGGTTCTATCTTGTGTTAGTGCCTTTGGTTCTAAAGAAGGTGTCTTTATTCAAACTGTTGTTCTAGCTGGTATCTTTATCTTTGAATTGATTGGTCCAGTTTTAGTTAAACTATCATTTAAGAAAAGTAACGAAATCAATGCTGATGATTCAATACCAGTTCCTGAAAATGGAGAACTAGTTCTTGAAACTAATACTCCAAATAATGTTACAGAAGTAAAAGAAACCGAAGTGGAATCTAAACCTGTAGAAGAAACTCCACCAGAAGAAGAAACTAAAAAACCAGAAGAAACAAACACTTCTGAAGAAAATAATAAAGAATCAGATAAATAATAAAAACCTCTTTATAGTTTTTGTTACAATTCAAATTATAAGGAGGTTTTTATATGTTTAAAAGCTTTAAAATCTAATGGGGTTTAAGCACCAATGATTTAAAGTTTAACCTGTCAAAAGTTGAAGGGTTTTTAGGTTTTTAAACAAGCTATGTTTGTTGAGCATAAAAAAGAGATGCTATGGCATCTCAAAAAACAGTTAGATTTTTTTGTTTAACATCTTAGCATAACGTTCATACAACTCTTTAAATCTTTGATAGTGAACAACTTCACGTTGTCTTAAAAATAACAAAGGTTGTATAACATCAGGATCTGATGTCAATTCGATAAGGTGTTCATATGTTGCTCTAGCTTTTTGTTCAGCTGCTAAGTCTTCAGCGATATCAGCTAATGGATCACTAGTTGCACCAACATTAGCTACATTAAAAGGAACTCCAAAGACATCACTTGGAAATAAAGATACTCCATGTTGAGCAAAGTTTTTACCAAGACCTGCTTTTTCTAATTCTTCAACTGTTGCTCCTTGCATTAGTTGATAAATCATAGTACATATCATTTCAACGTGACCAAATTCTTCACTAGCAATATCAGTTAAAGTAGCTTTTCCTAAATCATCTGGCATGGTATAACGTTGATTTAGATAACGTAAAGCAGCACCAAGTTCACCATAAGGGCCACCATATTGAGTTAGTAAATATTTAGCCATTACTAAATCTTTATTTTTGATATGAATTGGATATTGTAAATATTTGTTATATTTCCACATGTTTATTTTTCCTCCCAAGGCCATGGTGATTTAACCCAACAAAAAGATTTAAGGCTTTCTTTTTCAAGGCATAAAGGGCCATATTTTTCTTGATAACGTAAGATAGCATCGTTATATTGCTTTAGATAGAAGTTTCTCAACTCTAAAGCGTGTTTACAATCCGGATGTGTATCAAGATATAAGTCTAAATCATGTCTAGCAAAACCACTTTTTTGAATGAAAAGAAGTAGTGCTTCTTTTTCATTTCTTACAATCGGTTCAACTGGTACATAGTTTTTATAGTTATCGTAGATATCTTTTTGAATATTTCCTTTGATTAGGGCTTCATTAGCATCATAAAACATTTCCTTATTTGAAGAATTGACAACAAAATTTTTGTTATTCATTGTTTCACTTCCTCATCATTATCGTATTCAAAAAAAGTTAAAATTAATGGGCAAAAAAATATTCGTGAAAAAAATCACAAATATGGTATCTATTAAAAAATGCCAAAAAAAATTAAAAAGCCCTATTTTTGAAACCTTTTAAAGAAAAAAGAATATTACAAAAAACAATAAAATTTTTGAAGCATAAAAAAAGCAAAAAAACAAGTATTGAAAATAAAAAAATGCTTTCCTATAATTAAACCACCGAAACGAAAAAAATAGCTTTAAACAATTTTTTGTTTTTTTAAGAAAAGTTAGTTTTCGTATACATTAATTTGATAATTAAGGGGGAAAATTTAATGGTACAAAAGATAAGAAAAAGAGATGGCCGCAAGGTCATGTTTAATCCAGAAAAAATTTACGTTGCTATCTTTAAAGCCGCTGAAGCTAGCGATGTTCATGATTCAGAATTAGTTCAAAAAGCAACCGATGCTGTTATAAAAGAAATCAATAAAACATTTAAAAAGACTGTTCCTACAGTAGAAGAAATTCAAGATATTGTTGAAAAAACTTTGATTCGTCAAGGCTGTAGTGAAATAGCTAAATCATATATCTTATATCGTGCTGAAAGAACTAGAATTAGAGAAACCAATAGCCGTTTAATGCAAACATTAAAAGAAATCACTTTTAAATCATCAAAAGATAATGATTCTAAAAGAGAAAACGCTAATATCAATGGCGATACCGCTATGGGTACCATGTTAAAATATGGTAGTGAATCAGCTAAAAGTTTTTATTTAAATTATTTAATTGAACCACGTTTTTCAAAAGCTCATCAAGAAGGCGAAATTCATATTCATGATTTGGATTTCTATTCACTTACAATGACTTGTTGTCAAATTGATTTAATTAAATTATTCAAGGGTGGTTTTTCTACTGGTAATGGTTATCTTCGTGAACCTAATGATATTCGTAGTTATAGTGCTTTAGCATGTATTGCTATTCAAGCTAACCAAAATGACCAACATGGTGGTCAAAGTGTACCAAACTTTGATTATGCCATGGCTTTAGGTGTTCGTAAAACTTATCATAAATTATTCATTGCTAATCTAGCTAAATTAATTGAATTTGTTACAGGTAATGAATGTCTAGATGAAGTAAAAGAATTAGTAAACGAAGTTGAAGAAAAAAATAATGTTAAAGTTTCTATGCTAAATCCAACCGTTGATGATTTAGTAAAAGAAGCTGTTAAAGTTAAATATAACATTGATGATGCTAATCTTGAAAAAATCATGAAAGAAACAACTAAGAGTAGTTATGATGAAACAAGAAAAGCAACTTATCAAGCAATGGAAGCATTATTATGTAACTTAAATACAATGCATTCTAGAGCTGGTGCTCAAGTTCCATTTTCTTCATTAAATTATGGTACTGATACTAGTGAAGAAGGAAGAATGGCAATGGATTGTTTACTAGATGCTACCTCTGATGGTTTAGGTGGTGGCGAAACTCCAATCTTCCCAATTCAAATCTTTAAGATTAAAGAAGGCATCAACTATAATCCTGGTGATAAAAACTATGACTTATTTAAGAAATCATTAGTTGTATCTGGAAAGAGATTATTCCCTAACTATTCATTTATCGATGCTCCATTTAATCTACAATACTATAAACCAGGAGATTACAATACTGAAATTGCTTATATGGGTTGCCGTACTAGAGTAATTGGTAATGTTTATGATCCTAGCAAAGAAATTGTAACAGGTAGAGGTAATTTAAGTTTTACTTCAATTAACCTTCCACGTGCAGCATTAAAAACTAGAAAATACAATGCTTTCATTAAAGAAATTGATCGTTTAATGGATTTAGTTATCGATCAATTACTCGAAAGATTCTATATTCAATCTAAGAAAAGAGTTTATAACTTCCCATTTTTAATGGGTCAAGGTGTTTGGATTGATAGTGAAAAATTAAAATTTGATGATGAAGTATCAGAAGTTATTAAACATGGTACTTTATCAATTGGTTTTATCGGTCTTGCTGAAGCCTTAAAAGTTTTAACAGGTCACCATCATGGTGAAAGTGATGAAGCTCAAGAAATGGGCCTTAAGATTATTTCTCACATGAGAGAAAGATGCGACCAAGCAGCTCAAAAATATGGTCTTAACTTCTCATTACTTGCAACTCCTGCTGAAGGATTATCTGGTCGTTTTGTTAAAATTGATAAAGAAAAATTTGGTATCATTGAAGGTGTTACTGATAAAGATTTCTATACTAATTCATTCCATGTACCTGTATATTACAACATCTCGGCTTTTGAAAAAATCAATCGTGAAGCTCCATATCATGCTTTAACTAATGCTGGTCATATTTCTTATGTTGAAGTTGATGGTGATATCGCCAAAAATCCAAAAGCTTTTGAAAAAATCATTCGTCACATGAAAGAACAAGGAATTGGTTATGGTAGTGTTAACCACCCAGTAGATAGAGATCCAGTTTGCGGTTTCAATGGTATTATCAATAACGAATGTCCTAAATGTCATCGTGAAGAAGGCGACATTAAGTTTGAAAGAATTCGTAGAATCACTGGTTATCTAGTAGGTACTCTTGATCGTTTCAATAACGCTAAACGTCAAGAAGTTGAATATCGTGTAAAACATTCTGGTCTTGAAAATGTTGATTAGAATAAGTGATTTTATTAGTGAATCTTATGTCGATGGACCAGGCATAAGATTTACCATCTTTTGTCAAGGATGTAACCATCATTGTAAAGGTTGTCATAATCCTCAAACTCATGATTTTAATGGTGGTAAGGATGTTGACATCGAATATTTAGTTGATAAAATGGCTAATAATCCTTTGCTTGATGGAATAACTTTATCAGGTGGTGAACCATTTGAACAAGTTGATGCTTGTTTAAATATAGTAATACTTACCAAACAAAAACATCCTGATTTTGATGTTATTTGTTATACTGGTTATACCTATGAACAATTATTAGACAAGGCTAAAACTAAGCCTCAAATAATTGATTTATTAAACCAAATTGATTATTTAATCGATGGTCCATTTATTTTAGAATTAAGAGACCTTGATTTAGACTTCATGGGAAGTAGAAATCAAAGGGTAATTGATCCTAAAAAGTCTTTAAAAGAAAATAGAACTATTGTTACAAACTTTGATATGTAATCATATGCCCGGTGAATTTATAAAGCACTGGGCTTTATTTTTACTATAACTTTATTTTAAAGCGAGGTATAATGAAATTAGGGGGAGATATATAATGCTAATTGAAAATGATATAGATTTAAAAGCATACTATCGATTTGTAGAATTTTTGTTAAAATTAGTTAAATATGATTTGCCTCACGAAAGATTTAAAAACATTATATTAGATAATTATAAAGCAGAAAGTAACGTAGAAAAGGAAGTTAAACAAACAGCCAATGCTTATTTATATGCATTGAATAATATAAATCAAAGTTGTAGTAAAGAAATGATTCAAGATATATATTATTTGTTAACGCATAAGCAATTAAAAGAAAACATAATAAACGAGATATTAGAAACATATTATGTGAATTTAAATGAAGATGTAATTTATTTAGCAAGCATGATTCATTTAAAAATAATAGAAAAAGTAAAGAAAAGGAAAACAGAATTAGCATTCATAATAACCAATTGGATTATGTTAAAAAATAAAAGAAATCCAATAATTCTTTATGAAAACGCATTTAAGAGATATAAAGCAATAATAAAAAATAAAAATCAACAAGAATTAATGTTAATATTTATGTCATCTGAAATAAATATGAACCAATATCCAAAAAGTGAAGGAACAGATAGATACACAATAATAAAAACAATAAGAAGAAATAAAACAAAGATAACTCAAGAATATCGTATAGATAAGTTATATTTGTATGGTTCATATGCAAAAGAAAGAATAATCATGTAAAGTGATATTGATATATTAGTCATATTTGATGATAGTTTAATTCCGTTAGAAATGGCAATGATGACCAAGAAACTAAAAGAATATCTAGATGGAAAGTTTAAAGTTCGAGTAGACATATTAACATTTAAACATGCTTTAAGTTCACTTGATTTATCAGAAATGGAAAATATTCTTTCAATAATCTAAAAAGATGAGGGGATACAAATGATAAAAATAATAAGTAACAAAACATCACCAGCAAAGATTGATATTCAATCAAAATTTTTAAAAGACAAAACAACTTTTATAACACCAAACGATGGTTTAGTAAAGCAAGTAAAACAAAACACTTTATTATTTGTTTATTTAAGAATATCAGGATTACAAACCGGAGAAATATATAATAGAATATCGTTAGCTATAGCATATGAAGAACCAGCAAGTAAATGTGAATTGCAAGTTATAAGTTGTAAGAATGCGACATTTACCGATAGTTACATGAAAGAAGTTGCAAATAGTTTAACAGGAAATGAAGTAATAGAAGATAGAGCAACTATATCAGCAGATGAATATAGTATAAATTCAAGTTCAAGTGAAAAGAACATCAAAATAGTAACATTTGATGTAACAAAAATAGCAAGACAAAAACTAGGAAATAATCCACAAATCATGTTTGTTATAAAAACAAATTATACAGGCAGTGATTTAAACATTTATGATCCAGCATTTGTAGCCACAGAAAATGAATGTTGTAGTGCCTCCACTTCTAATTTTGGTGGTTTAAATAGATTTTACAAATATGAAAGTGCAACATTAGAAAATGTAGGTACAGCCTATATAAATATGTTTAATCAAAATTTAATATTTGTAGTTAATGGTTTAACATCGTTAAGTAGTAGAGCACCAATTTCATATTCAACAATATATAATAATGCTAAATCAAATGAAAAATCATTTTTAGCCCAACAATTAACGCCATCATTTCAATATTCAATTAAATTAGTTGGTGATGATTATTTAATTGAAGATGCATCAGGGAATAGAAATTATTATAAAAAGATAGATACAACAACCGATGAAGGAAAAGAATTCATAAAGACATATAACATCAAAAATAGTGATAAAAACTTAGGTACTCTATATTTTTGTAATATTGATAATTCTTATCTATATTTAAATAATTCAACTGAAAACTTAGAAAAAATAAATTATTATGACCAAGCACAAAATAATTTATATTTTGAAGTAACCATAACATCAGGCATAAGATTTACAAAATTAATGACTCAATCCAATAAATTTGGCGATAAAATCACGTATAATTGGAATGACAAAAACTTAAATACAATAACAAACTGTGATAATGAAAAAGTTAGTTTTACCTATGATAGTAGCAATCGAATTTCAAAAGTATATTTTGAATCATTAAATCAATATATAGAATACAGTTATGTTTTAAGTCAATGGCGAATCAATATTGCGATTTATAATGGAAAACCAGAAGACACAACTAAGACATTATTAACAGAAGCACAATTAAACTATAATGAATATTATTCAGGCACAATTGCTATAAAATTATTAAACAATGTAGAAGATAAAATTACCGGTGAAAAGGTAACTTTTGCTCAAAATTATTATGCCATAATTAGTGGCATGACACTAACCAATAGTGCAGGCAATAAAACATATAGTAGCACCTATTCATATAGTGATTATTGCATGAAAGTAACACCATATGATAGTAAAAAAATCTATTACTATTATTTTGATGAATTTGGCAGATGCAAATTAGAAATGGATAGTAATTATCGAACTATCACCTATAATTATCAAGAGGTATCAGATGATATACCAGTATTATTAAATAGTGTTTCTAACATTCAAACAAACTCTAGGAATCTATTAGAGAACCATAGTTTTGAAAATGAAGAAGAATTATTTACTAATAGTCCTTTTGGCTGGAAAAGAGATGGCGATCTTAGTTCTGTAGTCAAGACAATGCCAGGAGGAGTATATGGTAATAAATATTTATACATCAATAAAAAAGAATATGATGAAGTAATAATTTATCAAGAAGGCGAAGCATATAGAGTTGAAAACACAATCTTAAAAGGCTTTATAAAATATAAATCAGCAACAAGTCAATTAAGTGAAGGAAATATAATAATTAGAGTAAGTGGCACATTTGAAATAGATGAATTTGGTCCAAAGACATATTTAACTGAATATCGAAAGTTTTCAGGTAACAGTGATTGGACACCATTTGAAATGAAAATTGATTTTCCAAGTAATGCAATGAATATTACATTTAAAGTTGAGTTTATCATATCTGGATCAAATTCTTTTGAAGTTGGAATTGATGATTTACAATTATACTGTGGAAAACAAAAAGTAAGATATAATCTAATAGAAAATGGTTATCTAGAATTTTATGAAAACAATTTACCAAAAGGATTTACGTTTGAAGGAAGAACAACAAACGATATATTAACAACAATATTAGATTATGATGAACACTATAAAATATTAGGCAATAAAGCCATGAAATTTGAAGGAATCAAAGAAAAATATGTTCTAAAGAAAATGAAAAAAGAAGTGCCATGCAAAGGACTGGCAGGAGAACAATTAATCTTTAGTGTTTTTGCAAAAGCAGATGTTGGTGGAAATAGCATTTTTAGAGCTACATTTACCATTTATGATACAAATAATAAAGCAGATACATATTATTTTGATTTTGATAAAAACTTCAAGAATTGGCAAATGCTAACCAGATCAATAACAACCAAAAAAGATTATCAAAAAGTAATTATAGTTGTTGAATATGATGGTGGAAGTGATGCATATTTTGATGCATTTCAATTATATAAAGATTCCTATGGAAAGTATTATAATTACGATTTAGTCGGAAATATTACTGAAGTTATCGACGATACAGGTAATAGTACAAGAATAACATATGATGAAGATAATAATGTTAGAGAGATATTATCAGCAAATGGAAGTTGTATAAAATACAACTATAATACCAATGGAAGACTAGAAAGTGTTACTGATTTAGAGGGTAATAAAATAGATTTATCATATGATTCAAAATATTATGTAAATAAGATTGTATTAACTCCAGCAGGAGGAACATCAGATGATGTAATAACCATATCAAAAACAAACAATACCTATGGTGTATGTACATCATTAACAGACGAATTTAACAATAAAACAACATATACATTAGATTCCTTAAATCAAGTAAAGAGTTTGTTACAACCAAACGCATTAACACTAAACTATGATTATAATAAAGATTTAACATTAAATAGTGTTAGTGCCATTGTAAATGGAACAACAATTAAAAATAATTATTTGTATGATGAAAAGAAAAACATTAAAACAATTAATGGTTCAAATGGAACGAAATATGATTTAACATATGACGAATTCCAAAGAATAACTAAGATTGAATGTAATGGAGAAGTTATAAATCAATTCAAATATGATAAAGTAACAAATAATGTTTATGAAGATTTAATTACCTATAAACAATATGGTACAACAGGTGATTATTTTGAATTCAGTTATAACAAAGATAATCAAGTAGAAACCATATCATTAAATAAAAATCAAATAATAAAATACCTTTATAATGAAGAAGGACAAATGTGTCAAGTAGATGATAAGGCAAATCAAAAATCATTATATTATTCATATGATTTAAAAGGAAATATCGTAAAAATTGTCGATAAAAACAGTAATATGTTTTCATACATCTATGACAATTTAAATAACATTCAAAAAGCAAATTATAAAATATATGATACTGAAAAGAGTTTTGATTATGAATATTCATATGAACAAAACGAATATACCAAAGAAGGTTATATTAATAGATTAGGAAAAGCCTTTGGTGATGAAATAATTAAAGGTGGATCAAATGGTTTAGGAGATTATGGAGCAAGACCAAAAGTATCGTATCTATCGGAAGTTTTTGATGATGATTTGCAAATGAATGTAATGAAATTCAATAGTTCAAGTCAATTTGTATGTTATGAATTTTCAAAAATGAATGTTAATAAAAGTGGTGTTTATTCCAATGGTCAACCATTTGATTTAGATAAATGGCAAAAGAAATTGACATTTAATAAAACCGCTTATGTTTGGGTAAAACCAACAGGAACATTTACTAATGAAGTTTTATTTAGTTTCTTTGTTGATTATAAGAATAGTTTAAGTGAATGTAGTAATGTTAAAATTTTATCAACTGGAAAAGTACAATACTATTCAAACACTGATAAAAAAGCAGTTCAAACAACAACTAATTCAATAAAATTCAATGTTTGGAACTTAATTGCCATTAAATTATTTAAAGATACTTATAATAAACCTAAAGCAATGCTGTTTGTAAATGGTATAGCTTCAGTCGAATTTTCTATTTCAGAATCTATTGAAACAATCATGGCAGTTGCAGTATTTGCTCAAAATGGTATGATTATTCCTCCAACGCCATCAACATTTATGTTAGGTTTGAATATTTGTTTGATGTCCTTTGGTGCTTATGATTATACTGTTTCTGATTTCAATGCAATTTATAATGAAGGGCTTAAATATTTAATTTATAATGATATAAAGAAAAAACAAGGTGTTGCCTATTATAATTCAGCAGTATATCAAAGTTATTCTGTTGATTTTGATGTTATTTCTTTAAATGGTTCATTAGAATCCTCAAAAGGGAATAAACCAGTATCATTAATGAAAACAGATAGTTCATTTAAATCCGATAAAGCGATGATATTTAAATATGAACCAGTATCACAAAGACATTTATTTGCAACATTTGAAAATGCAAATACTTTAATGTCAAATTATAAAACTAAGCTAGCCTATAATTTAAATCTTGGAACAAAAGGAATTATAAGTTTCAAATTTATGTTGGAATCTAAAAGTAGTAGTTCTAAGAAATATCTTTTAACAAATTATAATAACAGTTCATGTAATATTGAAATGTATATTGATAGCAATAGTGAAAGTTTATGTTTTGTCATTAATGGAAGTACATATACAAATAAATATGTTGTTACATATAAAAAGTGGTATACATTAACGTTTGTATATTCTAGTTCGTCATATACATTTTATATAAATGGTGAACGAATTTATGATGGCACATCAACCAAAACAATTGATTTGACCGACGGAATTACATATCTAGGTTCAAATAATTATGGAGATATGCCATTAAATGGATACATTGAAATGTTTGCTTATAGCAATAAAATTGTAAGTGGTAGTTCAATGGATTCATTAGCTAAGGATATTTATGAAAATGGAAATACCATTCTTGTTAGAAAAGCATTGGATAGTTTAGGAAGGTTAACAGGAATAAATTTAAAAACAAATAAGTTTGAAGGTTGGGCAATCTCTTATAATTATGATAAGTCAAGAGTATATTGGGAAGCCGATAGAAGTGCATATAATGTTAAATATCAATATGATAGTATGGGAAACATTATTGTTAAAGACATATATCAACAAGATTTTTATCAAAAATTAGAAAAATATGAATATGATAAACTACAACGATTAGTAAAAGAAACTAGAACTGATAATAGTGTTGCAACATATAGTTATGATACAAATGGTAATGTTTTAACTTATAAAGTTGTTGATAGTAACAATCAAACATTAGAAAATAAACAATATGTTTATTCATCAACAATGAAAGATAGATTGTTATCAATTAAAGATTTAACCAACAATACTAATATTAGAGAATTCACTTACGATAGTGCTCATGGTGGTTATCCAGTAAGTATAACCAAAAATGGAACTAAAATTGATCTAGTATGGGAAGGAAAAAGATTAAAGAAATATGGAAATATTAATTTCTTTTATAACGATGAAGGAATAAGAATAGGAAAAGGATCCGATGATTATTATGAAGAATATATATTAGAAGGAAGTAAAATCGTTGGATTGCATCATTCAGCAGCAAATGGAATCGATTATACAATCTATTTCAACTATGATGAAACAGGAAAACTTTTTGGTGCAAGTTGTGATGGCAAAGAATATTTCTATATTCATGATATAACAGGAAACATTACCAAAATAGTAGATGAAGATTTTAGTATAGTTGCACTGTATGAATATGATGCATTTGGTAAACTAAAACCTGACTCATATCATTCACAAACAACAACTATCGGGAAATACAATCCATTTATTTATAAAAATTATTTCTACGATGTTGAAACAGGACTCTTCTATTGCAACTCTAGGTATTATTCACCAGAACTATGTAGATGGTTAACACCAGATTCAATTGAATATTTAGACCCAGAAAGTATTAATGGCTTAAATCTATATTGTTATTGTGGTAATAATCCAGTAATGTATGTAGATCCTAGTGGACATGCTCCTTGGTGGAGTTGGGCATTATCAGGATTACAATTAGTAGCAGGAGTTGCATTATGCTTTGTTCCAGGCATGCAAGGATTAGGTGTTTCATTAGCAATTGGCGGTGCAACTGGATTAATTATGAATGTGTTAGAGCCACAATTAGCTCAAGCAATTGGAGGAGTAGGATCTATGGCAAATGGTTATGGCGCCATTTCTACAGGTATTAGTTTGATGAGCTTAGGTGGATGGGCAGCAGTTGCTGGTTTGTGCTTAACAGCAATTGGTTTTGGAACAATGGCTTTTGGAGCAAACGAGGTTGTAGATGCTATGACTGGTACAAATTACATTCAAAAGTGGACTGGTATGAATGATTCAGCATATGTTTGGTCATATTTGGGATTAAACTTTGCATCAAGCATCGGTCAAGCAGCAGGTAATGTGTATCGTTTACATGCTACAAGAGAAATAAGACTTAATCATAGTGGCACTGAAGTTAACGGTTATAGATATTTTGATAGAAAAGGTAATCCATTCTTTGATTTTGATTATCCACATAACAATATACCTTATAATCATTGGCATGGATGGGATGGGCCTGGATTAACTAATAGAACAAGAGGCCATTGGAGTTACTTAAGACTAATTTTGTGGATGTTAGGAGGAATGTAAATGAAATTTAAACGTAAATTTAAACATAATTATGGTAGTGACATACTAAATGAAGCTTATGAAAAATTTTTTAAAGGAGAACATATGTCCTATGAGGAATTTGTAATTATGCTTTCAACAAATGATGAACTATATTTTTATTATATTGAAAAAGATGGTGAAAAAGAATATCAAGTTGAACATTGGGGTGATGGCACTGTATATATGTGTGTTACTAGATATGAAGATGGTAAAAAGATTCTAGAAAGAAATGAAAAATTTAATTCTATTATTGAACTATTAAATGATTTTAGAATTGAAGGTAAAAGCATATACGAAATATGGCCAGATGTTTT
>CANQVX010000003.1 GCA_947627355.1 uncultured Bacilli bacterium
GATGAACATGGAAATAAATATGCAGAAGTGGTTGGAAGAGGGCATATTACATCCAATCAATGTATAAAAAGTTATGGCCAACATATAAAACCTGGATCCCACATCATTCATGATGGGATTTTTTCGCACGACAAATTGATAAAGCATTTAAATGCAGATGATGAGGTTTGGAAATCAACCGCAAAAAGTTCGAAATATCATATGCAACCTGTTAATTCCTTGTGTTCAGAAATAAAAAGAGCTTTAGTAGTACATCTAGGAATAAGGACAGAAAATTTACAAGATTATATCAACTGGATAATATTTAAATCTACATTAACAAAGGAAAATATAGACAAAAAAGTTAAGCAATTAGTAGACCTTTGCTTCCAATTTAAATCCGTTTATTGCATTAAAGACAGATATCATCAATAAATTTTACCAACCTTTTTGTAAATATATTTAAAAAACTTTTGAAAGGCTAATAAAATATGGGCGGTAGAGGAGCATTTGTAAATGTTGATCTAAAGGATTTTAGATTTAATAATGGTTCTGGCGTAAAACAACAAACTTTTAAAACTATTGGTGAAATTGATGGCATACAAGTTATTGTACAAGATAAAGGTTTTTCTGTAGGTCCTCCAAGATTTTCTCATACTGCAAATAGAATATATGCCGTTATACAAAAAGGGAAATTAAAATATCTAGTATTTTATGAAAATCATATGTTTGTCAAAGCAATTGACTTTGGTCATGAACACGGAAAATTAAATCCACATGTTCATTATGATTATACGCATAAAGGTGAATATGGACCACCAACCGAAAAAGATAATGAAATTATTAATAAAATAAAAAAGTGGTATAGTATAGATTGGTGATGAAAATGGCGATAAAAGACGGCTTGTATGGCGCGGCTGATGTTTATGATAATATCAATGATTTTATAAGAGAATATTCTGGATACCCAAACGATGAATATGAAACCAATCAAGGCATGGATTTTGAATATAACGGAAATGAATATCATTTATGCTGGTATCCGATGGAAAGTGAAAAAAGAAAAAAAGTTTTCTCAAAAATTGTAGGTAAAGATTTATCTAAATGTGAATATGAAGTGGCATTAATTGACTCTGATTTACCAGAAGATGAACTATCTTTTTCCAACGTTCATTATATAGGATGGTACACTGATATTTATGATTTACTTGAAAACTGTGAAATAGAAGGAAAAAAGTTTAAAGATTTATTGTTGAGCCACGAAATTATTGTTACAGGAAAAGACAAATGTTTGTTTGGTAAGTTATAAAAAAGCGAGGTTAGATATTATGTCTATAAAAAATGGCGAATGGGAAGCTCCAATTGTTTATGATGACATAAATGATTTTATTAGAGAATATTCAAGTTATCCTAATGATGAATATGAAACAAATCAAGGTATGGATTTTGAATACAATGGAAAAGAATATCATCTATGTAGGTATCCTATGGAAGATGAAGAACTAAAAGAAAAGTTTTCAAAGGTGACGGGCAAAGATTTATCTAAATGTGAATACGAAGTAGCGCTAATTGATCGAAATTTGCCACAAGACGAACTATCTTTCGATAATGTTCATTATATTGGATGGTACACTGATATTTATGACTTGGTAGAAAACTGCGAAATAGAAGGGAAAAAGTTTAAAGATCTTCTATTAAGTCACGAAATAGTTGTAACAGGAAAAGATATAATTTGGTTCTAATTTCTAAAGATTGATACATTTATAGTGTTA
Source organism: uncultured Bacilli bacterium (assembly GCA_947627355.1). Taxonomy (GTDB): domain Bacteria; phylum Bacillota_I; class Bacilli_A; order RFN20; family CAG-631; genus Caccosoma. The sequence goes on from CANQVX010000003.1 coordinate 1,752, forward strand.
TCAGTCTTTTTTTATCGTTTCTATCGGTAAATTTAAGTGAAAATAATGTTTAAATCGTTTTTATAAATATATGATTCTATCGGTAAAAATTTATGTTTTGGTAAATTGCACCATTTGACACAATTTAAAAAAAGACATATACTTTTTTTATGAATAAAAAAGTATATAAACCATTATTGTTGCTAATAAGCATGTTATTATTCTTAACGTCTTTTGACAATCGTCAATGGACTAGTTTTGTTGTACTTGCAAATGATAGCATTACAAAACCTACAACTCTTGAAGAGTTAAATAATGCTAATCCAAAAGAAGTAGCAGCTCTTGAAAAGTTTAACAGTGCTGATTATGGTATCGTTACACCTGTTAAAAATCAAAATGCTTATCCTTTATGTTGGTCTTTTTCAGCTATAGCTGCTGTTGAAACAAATGTATTGAAAAATCAAATAGATGATGCTAGTGTTTCGACTTTAAATCTAGATGAAAGAAACCTAGCATATGTTACTTATAATCGTAAACCAGATAAATTTAATAACACTTATGGTGATGGAAATTATTTAACCAATGGCATTGTTAATTGGAATAAAGGTGCCTTTACAAGACATGCAGCTGAAGCAATGTTTCAAGAAATGGCACCAGTAAATCATATCAATTATGATAACAGTAACACTGCTAAAGGTGATTTATCTATCTTTGAAAATTATTATGAACCTGTTTACAGGTTAAAGAATTATATAACCATTAATCGTGATATTGCTTCAATTAAAGAAGCTATTGCTAAATATGGAGCAGTAACTGTTACATTTCCAACTAAAAAAGTTGGAAGTAATAGTTATGAAATACCTACTTACTATAACATTACTAAAGATATGACATCATCAAGTCATGCATGTATTATTGTTGGTTGGGATGATACCATTTCTAAATCTAAGTTTGTACCATCTATTCCTAGTCAAGATGGGGCTTGGATTGTTAAAAACAGTTGGGGAACAATGTATCATAATAAAGGTTATTTCTATCTATCATATGATAATACAGCTAAAGACATTTCAAGTGTTGTTGCTTTTGATATGACTGATATGGATTCTTATGATCATTTATATTTCTATAATGGTGAAATGATTGATCGTGATAATGCTTATTCATTTACAACTAGTGATGGACTTCCTAAAAAGTTTGCAGCTATTTATGAAGCCAAAGGTTCAAGTGAAGAATATCAAGAATATTTAACTGAAGTTAATGTAAGTCTAGCTGGTAATGATGTTGATTGTCATGTAGAAATCTATACAGGTTTAAATCCTAATTATAGTAATTCCAACGAAATAACTAATCCAATCGGTGAAGTCTTACATGAACAAATAAATAAAAAGTTTGAAACTCCTGGAGTTTATTCAATACCACTTGAAACGCCAATTCCACTTACAAATGGTGAAAGTTTTTCAATTGTTATAGAAGTAGATAATCCAAGTAAAAATGCTTCAATTAACTATAGTTTTGAATCATCTAAAAATGATATGACTTTCATGTATGATTATGAAGCTAATATCTGGGAAAATGCTAGACAAAGAGCACTTAATAGAATAGGAACAGCTTATATTAGAGCCTATACTAAAGATTATAAACGAGATGAAAAAGTCTTAAATGATATTTCATTTGCAAGTGTTAATCTTGAAGATTATGAATTTACTTATGATGGAAATGAAAAAAGGCCAGCAGTAGATGTTAAATACAATGGTATGACCTTAATTGAAGATGTTGATTATAAACTATATTATCAAAATAACATAAATGCTTTAGATAATAGTAAGGTTGTTATTGAAGGCATCAATGAATTCCATGGAACTAAAGCCGTTGCCTTTCGAATAAATAAGGCTAGTGAGCCACCAAATAGACCAACTGGAACGATTGAAGTTGGTCTAGAAGTCACACGCCTTGGAGAAATTTCTCTACCTTATGGTTGGAGTTGGCAAAATCCAAACTTTGCTCTTGATGTTTCTTATTTAGATTTTGAATATGCTTATGAATGGATGATAATTTATAGCCTTCATAATAACAATTATGAACATTATGAATTTGGTTTAAAAGTACTAAGACATAATTATTATGTTAATAAACTACAGGCTGAAAACTTTAACATCTCATTTGAAGATAATATCACTCAGTTTGTCTATACTTCAAAAGAAATAAAACCAAACATTATAGTTAAATATGTTGATTATACTCTAACTTTAGATAAAGACTATAAAGTTGAATATCAAAATAATATTGATGCTGGCAAAGCTTCAATTATAGTAACAGGCTTAAATCAATATGAAGGTAGTAAAACTATTGACTTTACAATTTTAAAAGCTAACAGTCCTTATTTAGATGAATCACTGATTGAAAAAGATATAACTATATCAGATGATAACATGTATCTTAAAGATATTACTCTTCCTAGTGATTGGATATGGTTAGATGGCATGCAGTTACTTACTAGTGGTATTAATAATGTGACCTGTAAATATGTCGGTAAAGACGCTAATAATTATGAAAACATAACTAAAACTATTCAGTTAAATGTAACTAAACTAGAACAAGAAAATCCTAGTCCAGATATTGATGATAATCCTAGTACAGATGATGATAATAAAACAAGTCATGATTATTCATTCTACTTAACTAAAGAAATTATTTTCTTATTAACTTTACCATTTTATGCTAGAATGATTGCAACAATTATTTGGTATCTAGATAATATTCAATATTGACAAACAAAAGGAGTATATTTTTAAAATGAAAAAATATAATTTGCTGTTGTCTTATTTACTTATACTAATCACACCATTAAACAAGACAAATGTTTTACATGCAGCCGATAATGATGATTTAACACTTGCTGAACTAAAACAAAAATCTATCGATGAAATCGCTGGTTTTTCTTATTTTAATGGTAATGATTATGGTATTGTAACACCAGTAAAAAATCAATTAAATTATAATCTTTGTTGGGCTTTTTCAGCTGTCAGTGCAGCAGAAACATCAATACTTTATAAACAATTAGAGGATATAACTAAAGATGAATTAGATTTTGATGAAAGAAATCTAGCTTATACTAGTTTCTATCATAAAGTCGATGAATTCAATAATACTGCTGCTGATTATTATGACCATCGAACAACTTGGAATGTTGAAGCTTATACCTTTGTTGCTGCTGATGCCATGCTTCAATGGGCTGCACCTGTTGACCAATTAAGCGATGATCCTAATAATCAAAGTGATGATAGAAGAAGTGAAATCGAATCATATTATGATACCAAATATTTATTAGACAACTTTATAGAAGTTAATGCTACTGTTGAAGATATTAAAAAAGCAATTGCTAAGTATGGTGCAGTAACCGTTACTTTTGATGCTTTAACTAATTATGAAGGTCAAGCTTATTATTTACCTACTTACTATAATATTAAGGCTAATACATATTCTACTAATTATACTCATACTTGTGTAATTGTTGGTTGGGATGATAATGTTGATGCTAGTTTATTTAAACCAGAAGCAGCAAGCATTAATGGTGCTTGGATTGTAAAAAATAGTTGGGGAGATTCCTGGTATAATGATGAAGGAATAGATGGTTATTTTTATATTTCTTATGATTCGACCGATAAAAAACTACTTGATGACTTATATGTTTTTGATATGACTCATGCTAGTGATTACAATCATTTATATTATTATGATGGTACAATTACACCTAGTAGAGATATCCATAACATTAGACCTGAATCTGATCATCTTCCTATTAAAGCTGCTGCTGTTTATCAAGCAAAGGCAAGTAGTGATGAAAACAATGAAATGTTTAGTGCTGTTAATCTTGGTATCTTTGGTAATGATGTTGATATCAAAATTGAAATATATACTGGTCTTAATCCTGATTATGATAATCCAATGACTCCTCAAGATCCTACTAAAGGTGGAGTTTTAAGAGATACTATTAATACTAATGTTGCTACTAGTGGTTATTATACAATTAAATTAAACAACCCATTCTTTTTAGAACCTAATGAAAACTTTTCAATTGTTGTTGATATTGATAATCCTACTCATGATGCTTTAATGTATTATGCTTATGATAATGATTCTAATAATGATATGACATTCCTATTTAATAAAAATACTAATCAATGGGAAAATTGTAAAAAACATTCAGAATTTGATAACATTGGAGCCCTTCATGTTAGAGCCTATACTAATGATGTTAGTAAAGATGTTTCAAATGCGACAATTGAATTAGATAACACTGAATTAGTTTATGATGGAAATGAAAAACTACCAGTTGTTATTGTTACCAGTGGTAATTATGAACTGAAATTAAATGAAGATTATACCATTGAATATGAAAACAATGTTGATGCTTCAAGTCTAGCAAAAGTTAACATTACAGGTATTAATAGATTTAATGGAACTATTAGTAAATATTTTACCATTAATAAAGCTGATGCTCCTTATTTTGATCCTAGTTTTATGGAAATCTTTAATGAAAATATTGTTATTGATGAAGATACTAAATATCTAAATGATATTCCTTTACCTGATGGTTGGACTTGGGTTGATGGTGGTACGGAACTTAAAAATGGTCTAATGAAAGTTACATGTTATTATAGTAATGAAGATGCTATTAACTATACTAATGTAACTAAAGATTTTGATTTATATTTATCATATGAAAGAGTTGATGATAAGACATTTAGTCCATTCTATTTATTCTTATTAATTGTACCGGCTTCACTAATTATTACAGGAATTGTTTTTGAACACCGATTAAAGAAATCTAGAAATAATAAATATTAACTAAGAAAGATGAAAAAATTCATCTTTTTTTAGTCGCCAACATATTTTTATGATATAATGGTGCATGTTTGAACGAAGGTGAAGCAATGCTTAAAGATTTAACTAAAGGTAATCCAGTAAAAGTTTTAATTGTTTTTGCTTTACCTATGTTACTATCAATGGTTTTCCAACAAATGTATAATTTAGCTGATTCTATTGTTGCTGGTAATTTTGGTGGTGTTAAAGCACTAGGTGCTTTATCAGCATCAACGCCTGTTACTAATTTGTTTGTAGCCATTGCGGTTGGTGGTACTTTAGGTAGTTCAGTAGTTATTTCAAATTTGTTTGGTGCTAAAGACTATAAAAAACTAAAAACCACGATTTCAACGGCAATTATTTCACTTATCTGTATTGCTTTTGTTTGTACTTTGATTGGTATTTTTATTGTTAAACCAATTTTACATATCTTAAATACTCCTGATAATGTTATAAATGATGCTAAAAGTTATTTACAAATATATATCTTTGGTTTCTTCTTTTTATTTATCTATAATATTGCTAATTCAATCTTTACAGGACTTGGTGATTCTAAGACCACATTATATTTACTAATCGGTTCATCATTATCTAATATTGGACTAGATATAGCTTTTGCTTATGTCTTTAAAAATGTTGTGTTAGGTGTTGCTTGGGCAACCTTTATTGCTCAAAGCATTGCATCAATCATAGCAATCCTATTATTAATGCATCGACTTAAAAGCATAAAAGTTGAAGAAAAATATGCTAAGTTTGATGTAAAACAATTAAAAGCCATGATGAAAATAGCAATTCCTAGTGTTTTACAACAATCATTTGTATCAATTGGTCAATTAATGGTTCAATCATTAGTAAATGGCTATGGTACTGAAGTTTTAGATGGTTATGCGACAGCTTTAAAAATAAATTCTTTAGCTATTATGTCAATCTTTACATTAGCTAATTCAATGTCTAGTTATACTGCTCAAAATCTAGGAAACAATGATGTTGGTAGAGTTAAAAAAGGTTATCATGTCATGTTATTATTAAGTCTTGGCTTAATATCGTTAATTGTTTTAATTGTCTTTGTCTTTTCAAAACAAATAATATCTTTGTTTATTCAAGCAAGTGAGGGAGAAGATATCAATGCCGTTATTAAAGCTGGTCAAAGATTTCTTATACTAGTTGTGCCATTTTATTTCTTTGTTACCATTAAGATTATTAGTGATGGTGTCTTAAGAGGGGCTAAACAAATGAAAGCCTTTATGTTTTGTACCTTACTTGATTTAGTTATCAGAGTTGCTATATCATATGCTCTAGCTAAGGCTATTGGTTATGATTCAATTGGTGTTGGTTTTGAAATAGGTTGGGTTATTTCAATGACAGCTTCCTTATTATGTTATTTCTTATATATGAGAAAAATTAGTAAACCTCAAGAATTATCGGTCAATTGATATATTTTTATCATTTATATAATAAAAAACAATCCTTTTTATCGGGGATTGTTTTTTTATTTCATGTTTATTTTAAAATTTATCGATAGAACCGTTAGTTTTTAGCAAGTCCAGGTTCAGTTGTTAATTGAATCTTTAATCTATTATAAATATTTTGATCAGCATAAGATAATATTGCTGATGAATGAGCTTGAGTATTAGCAAGTTTATCAAGTTGTCTTAAAACTAATTCAGCAATTGGATTGGTTGTAGCAGATACTGCAAGAATTAATAACACTTCATTAGCGTGTAATCTAGGATTATGATGACCTAATCTATCAAGTTTTAAATTGATAATAGGATCAAGTACGGTAGGAGATAGAATTAATAAATCATCGGAAATACCTGCAAGATATTTTAAAGCATTGATTAAAGCAGCGGCTGGTGCTCTTAATAGTTTTGAACTTTTACCGGTGATAATAGTTCCATCATGTAATTGAATAGCCATTGTTGTAACGTTTTCTTTTTCATGTTTTTCAAGGCAAGCTTTAACACAAGGTCTATCATCTAAAGAAGCATGAATTTGATTCATGATAGCATATGTTTTATCAACAGCACTATCAGGGAATTTACCTAATTTATTTTTAACAATGCTATCTAGATATCTACGTATGATTTCTTGTTTACAAGCATTAGCAGCAACTTCTTCATTAATGATACAAAAGCCAGCCATATTAACACCCATATCAGTAGGTGATTGATATGGACTAGTGCCATATATTCTTTCAAACATAACTTTTAAGACTGGAAAGACTTCGATATCACGATTATAGTTAACTGCTACTTTGTTATATGCATTTAAATGGTAAGGATCTAACATATTGATATCATTTAAATCAGCAGTTGCTGCTTCATAGGCTAGATTTACTGGATGTTGTAAAGGAATGTTCCAGATTGGAAATGTTTCATATTTAGCATAACCGGCTTTGATACCTCTTTTATATTCATGATATAGTTGTGATAAACAAGCAGCCATCTTACCACTTCCAGGACCTGGAGCAGTTACAATTACTAATGGTTTTGAAGTTTTAATATAATCATTTTTACCAAAACCTTCATCACTTAAAACAAAATCAGTGTGAAGTGGATAACCTTCAATATAATAAGCCTTATAAACCTTATGGCCCATGTTTTTAAGTTTAATCATGAAACTTTTAGCATTTGATTGATTATCATATTGAGTGATTAAAATACTACCCTTACTAAGACCGATAGCATTAAAAGCATCAATTAAACGTAACACTTCATTTTCATAAGTTATTGATGTATCATTACGAATCTTATTTGATTGAATATCATTAGCATTAGCAACTATTATAAATTCAGTTTGTTCTTTTAATTGTTGAAGCATAGTTATCTTTGCATTTGCTTTAAAGCCAGGAAGTATTCTTGAAGCATGATAATCATCAAATAATTTGCCACCAACTTCTAGATATAGTTTATTATCAAACTGACTAATTCTTTTTTGGATTTCTTTTGCTTGAATTTCAATATATTTATCGTTATCAAAAGCAATTTCATTCATAATACACACCACCTTAAAATACAATAAAAAAAGTTTGTTTTGTTTAACAAAATTTCCTTTTTAATTATATAGGAATAAAAAAAATATTATAAGCATTTATTTAATAAAATTATTATGTTAAAATACTAATAAACACGAACAAAAAGGAATGAAAAAAATGAATAAAAAAATTTTAGGCGTTGCTGTTTTATTGATGTCTGTTAGTGGTTGTTTATTTGGTTGTGATTCTAAAAAAGAAAGCAAGAATGATAACCCACATGCTAAAGATTTAATCGATGCTGCTTGGCTTGATAGCTATGAAGATAGTAAAAATGGTTTTGCTAGCAAAGATAATGTAAAAAAAGTTGATACTTATGTTGATAATAAATTGATAACTGAACCAGAATTACTTACTAATAAAGATGTTAAGCATGTCTTTTATGGTTCTAAGAACGCTAGAATTGTTAGCATGGCTGATGGTTATGCTTTTACATTTCCTAGTAATAAAACCATCAATGTTGATGCAAGTTTATCTAAACTAAGAACTAAATATTTAACAAGTGATGGTGTTTTAACGGTTACCTTTGAAGATCAAAACCCATATGGAAATACTAAAGAAACACCAAATGGAACTTTAAATGGTTGGAATACATATTTAAATGAATGGTTGAAACGTTTTATCGATTCACCTAGATTTATCTTAGATAACAATCTAGCTTATATTCAAGTTCCAACTCATGATGCTAATTATAAAGGCTTATATGATATGTATGGTTGGGATATTGAAATATGTGATTATAATGAAATTGAATATCCTTATTATCACATTAGAGTTTTAAGACCTAAAGATGACTATATTCGTTTCTATTTATTTGTCTTGAAATCTAAGACTAGAGATACAAGTCAAATTGATATGGTTATTGATTCATTTAAAGTTAATGTTCGTTTTGGTGTTCTTAAAAATATTCAACAAGCTTATGAATTAAAGATTCCTGATTATTGGAATGATGAAACTAAGGCTTATTATAATAAACTTCAAAATCAAAACTATGTTGACTGGGGTTTCTTTTCTTATAGTATGCCTAGTGATACTGTAAGTTCAGGTCAATATGAAAGTGAAGGTCAAAGAATAATAGCTGAAAGAAAACGTTTAGAAGAAACATTTGATTATAAATATGATATCTTACCAACCTATATGCATATTGGTTGGCAATATGATAACGATAATACTGATTTTTCAAAGATGCCTTTACATTATTTTCCAAAAAGAATGGCTAAAGCCATGGCTTATGGAAATGGTTTTGATGATAAAGCAGTTCTACAATTTACTTATCAATTCACTCTTCATAATAACGAAGATTTAGAAGGTTATACTCCAATGTTTGATATCATGAGAGGCGTATTTGATAACCACTTTAGAATGCTTGCTAGAAATATTAAAGAATATGCAAAACCAGTCTTATTTAGATTAAATAACGAAATGAATACTGACTGGACTAGTTATTGTGGCATGATTACATTATTAGATCCTGATTTCTTTATTCAAACTTGGGTTCGTTTATATAACATTTTCAGAGAAGAAGGAGTCGACAATGCTATTTGGATTTTCAATCCAATTGCTACATCTTGTCCATATAGTAACTGGGGCGATTATCTAAACTACATGCCTGGTAGTGATTATGTTCAACTATTAGGACTTACTAGTTATGAAATGGGAAATGATGCTAAAAACTATCGTTCATTTGAAGACCATTACAAGACTTTATATGGTAAAAACACTCCTTATTTTGATAACTTCCCAGCTATCATTTCTGAATTTGCCGCTGGTGCTGGTGGCGAAAGACAAATGAACTATGACTTAGATAAATATGAAAAAACTGAGCCTGGAAGAAATCAAGATAAACAAACAGAATGGGTAAATGAAATGTTTAGTTTCTTTAACAAAGAAAATAAAGATGATGTGCCTTGTGTTAAAAACATCAAAGCTGCTGTTTGGTTTAGTTGTAACGATGTTGTAACCTTAGAAGATGATGAAAATCCAGGAACTCAAAAAACATATTCCTATAACATGTTAAAACTTGATGAAAGTTTAACTTCAACACTTGAAGCTATGAAACAAGGCTTACAACAAGCCAAAGCATTAAAAAATAAATAAATCTAAAGTGCAATTAATTTTGCACTTTTAAATCGCGTATTATATCTAATCCTTGACTTTGTCGGGGGGGGGTATAATTATAAAAGGGGCGTGGATAAATGGAAGAAGTATTAGTAGTAAAAAACATTAAAAAGACCTTTAAGTTATCTAAAAAACAACAAAAATTACAAGGTAGTAATGAGACTTATAAAGTGGCTGTTAATGACTTATCTTTCAATCTTTATAAAGGTGAAATCTATGGCTTACTAGGCCCTAATGGTGCTGGTAAAACAACAACTTTAAGAATCATAGCAACCTTAATAAAAGCCGATTCTGGCGACGTTTTTGTTAATGGCTATGATATAAAAAAAGAAGCTGACAAGATAAGAAAATGCATTGGTTTTCTAACTAGTGATTTAAAATTAGAAGGCTTCTTTACACCTAATTATTTATATGATTTCTTTTCTGATTTACATAATGTAGATAAAGATATAGCTAGAACTAGAAAAGAAAGATTATTTAAAAAATTCGGTATTGATAAATTTGCTGAAGTAAAAGTTGAAAATCTATCATCTGGTATGAAACAAAAAGTATCATTAGTGATATCAATTGTTCATGATCCGGAAATAATTATCTTTGATGAACCAACCAATGGTCTAGATGTTTTAACAGCAAGACTAGTTATGGATTTCTTGCTTGAATTAAAAAATGAAGGAAAGACTATCTTACTATCAACTCATATCTTTAGTTTGGTTGAAAGAATTTGTGATCGTGTTGGTATAATTATCAATGGCAAGATGGTATGTAGTGATAAATTAGAAGAATTAATTGCAGATAAATCACTTGAAGATGTCTTCTTTGATATCTATAAAAACGAAATGGAGGGAAAAGATTTATGAAAAACATTCTCACCATTATGAAAAAAGAATTTGCTAGATTCTTTAAAGATAAACGCATGGTTTTTGCAGTTTTGATTCTTCCGGGTTTACTTATTTTTCTTGTATATTCTTTTTTAGGTACTAATATCACTAAACAATTAGGAGAAGATACAACTAAAACGGCCACCGTTTATCTTGTTGAACCAGTGCCTGTTGGAATAGAAGATGGTTTAAATAATCTTCCTAATATGGAAATAAAAAAGGCTTCTGAAAATGATAAAATCGACGATTTACTCGATAAAATTAAGAATAAAAAGATTGATATAGTTATGCAATTTACTACTGCAAGTGATAATAAACCTGATATATCAATCTATTATAATTCAAGTAATACAACTTCAATGAATGCTTATACCACTATTAATGCTATGCTTGAAGCTATGCAACATGTCGAATTATTCCATGTTAATGCCAATAGCAATACTATTTATGATGTGGTTGATCAAAAAGAAGCATTTGGTTCTATCTTTGGTATGTTTTTACCATTTTTAATTATCACTTTGATGTTTAGTAGTTGTATGTCTATTGCCCCAGAATCAATAGCTGGTGAAAAAGATAGAGGAACAATTGCTACCTTATTAGTAACACCTATTAAACGTAGTGAGCTAGCAATTGGTAAAGTTTTAAGTCTTAGTGTTCTTGCCATGCTTTGTGCTTTAAGCAGTTTTATAGGCACAGTTTTATCTTTACCAAGGCTTATAAATCAAGAAATTGTTGATAGTTCAATGAAATTTGAGTTTTCTTATCAACTAACTGATTATTTATTATTACTATTGATTATTGTGTCAACTTTGCTAGTGTTAATTGGTTTAATTAGTGTTATATCCTCTTATGCTAAATCTGTAAAAGAAGCAACAACATTAATTGCACCTTTAATGATTCTAACGATGGTTATTGGCATTCTTTCAATGTTTAATACCAATTCAGGATCTAAAAATGTTGGTTTATATTTCATTCCAATCTTTAATAGTTTGCTTGCAATGGGTGATATCTTTGCGTTTAACATAGCATTAGGTCCTATGCTTATCACAATCTTTAGTAACTTAGTCTATGCTTCACTTATAATTTATCTTGTAACTATTATGTTTAAAAGCGAAAAAGTTATGTTTGGTAGATAAAAAAAGAAAACCAATCGGTTTTCTTATCTAGCGATTAAATAAATCACTGGTCCTATATCTAAGACAATATATAAACTTAATAAGATAAGGTTAATTAAGAAAAATGTTTTATTAATCTTATCTTTTTTATATTGGACAATGATACAAATTAAATCAATGACTGTAAATAATAATGTCACAGCTGCTAAAATTAAATAGCCTGGAACAATGAAAAATAAACCAAGTGCACTCGTTCCTTCTTTTGATTGCATTAATTTAATTGTGTCGACAAAAGCGTATATTGTAAATATCATTAATAAGCTACAAATAGCAAGAAAAATACTAAATCCAATAACTTTACCTTTTTTCATAATATGCTCCTTTTTTAGTTCGTATATATTTAATATATGCTAGAAATCAAAATATAGCAAATAAATTTTTTGTTGACAGGGAAGCAATATTAACATATACTATATGTGAACAATTGTTCATATGTTTACAATAAAGGGGCGATTTTAATGAAAAAACATGTATGTACAAGTAAAGATGATATTTTAAATTCAAGTGTAGCTAATGAATTACCAAGCATTGATACATTTAATGAAATGGCTGAGTTATATAAAACATTTGGTGATCCTACAAGACTTAGAATCATGTATTTATTACTAAATAAAGAAATGAATGTTTGTGATATTGCTTTATGTCTTGAAATGACTCATTCTGCTATTTCTCATCAACTATCAGTGTTAAAGAAACTACAATTAGTAAAATACCGTAAGATTGGGAAAAATGTAATTTATAGTCTTGCTGATTATCATGTTTCAATTCTAATTGCTACCGCTTATGAACATATAAATGAATAGGTGGTGAGATTATGGCTTGTTGTTGTAATGATAGTTGTAAACATGAAAAGAAAGAAAATAAAAAACTAGAAGTAATTATTTTATTTATTAGAGTATTACTTGCTATTTTATTTTGTGGTCTTAGTTTTTTAAATGTCTTTAACAAATTAATCTGGCAATATGTCTTAAATATCATTGCTTATTTAATTGTTGGTTATGATGTTTTATATAGGGCTATTAAAAATATCTTTAAAGGTGAACTATTTGATGAAAACTTTTTAATGTCACTTGCTACAATACTAGCTTTAGTTATCAAAGAATTTCCAGAAGCTGTAGCTGTTATGCTTTTATATCAAATCGGTGAATTCTTTCAAGATATGGCTGTTGATAAATCAAAAGATTCCATCATGGAATTATTTGAAATAAATGATGAAACTGCCGTTAGAATCAATAATAATCAAGAAGAAATAGTAGACTTAGATGATATAAATGTTAATGATGTAATTCTTGTTAAACCTGGAAATAAAATTCCTGTTGATGGAATTATTATTCAAGGTAAGAGTCGTTTAAATATGGCTCAACTAACTGGTGAAAGCATTCCTTATGAAGTAGTTGAAGGAAATGAAGTTTTAAGTGGTAGTTTAAACATTAATAGTGCTTTATATATAAAAGCCACTAAAAAATATAATGAATCAACAACTTATAAGATGCAAGAAATGATAAAAAATGCTAGTAAAAAGAAAGCAAAAAGTGAAAAATTTATCACAAAATTTTCAAAAATATATACACCAATTGTTATTTTACTTGCCTTAATTGTAGCATTTGTGATTCCTTTAATTTTAGGCTTTGATGCTTACTTTAAAACATATTTACATCGTGCTTTAACATTTATGATTATCTCTTGTCCTTGTGCTTTAGTTATTTCAATTCCACTTTCATTCTTTGCTGGTATTGGAAAGAGTGCAAGAGTAGGAATTCTATCTAAATCTAGCGAAGCTATCGAAAATTTTGCTAATGTTAAAGCCATTGCTTTTGATAAAACAGGAACTATTACAAAAGGTAACTTTGTAGTTGTTGATGAAAGCAGTATTAATCAAGAATTATTTATCAATTTACTATATCAAGTAGAAACGAAATTTGATCATCCAATTGCCCTTTCTATCGTAGATTTTTATAAAAATAGAGTTACTAATAAACTTGAAATAAGTGATGTTTTAGATATTCCAGGTTATGGAATAACCGCTAGTTATTTAAATAAAAAAATATTAATCGGTAATGAAAATTTATTTAAAGAAAATAAGATAGATTTACCTACTATTAATAAGGTTGGAACAATGATTTATCTTGCTTATGATAATGCTTATTTAGGTTATGTATGTCTTGCTGATACCTTAAAAGATGATAGCAAACAAGCCATTAATTTATTAATGGAACAAGAAAAACTTAAGACTTATTTGATAAGTGGTGATAAAAAAGAAGTTGTTGAAGATATTGCAAGTAAAGTAAACATAACAAACACTTATTATCAAATGCTTCCAGAAGATAAAGTAAACGCTATTAAAACTATAAAAAATGAAAATAATGGTTTAGTTGCTTATGTCGGTGATGGAATTAATGATGCTGCTTGTTTAATTGAAAGTGATGTCGGAATTGCTATGGGTGGACTTGGTGCTGATTTAGCTATTGAAAGTGCTGATTTAGTTATCATGGATGATTCCTTAACTAAATTAGTAAAAGGCCATAAAATAGCTAAAAAGACCTTAACTATAGCAAAAGAAAACATAATCTTTGCTTTGACTATTAAATTGCTTGTCTTAATCTTAGGGGCATTTGGTTATGCTCCAATGTGGATAGCAATTTTATCAGATGTTGGTGTTTGTCTACTTGCCATTTTGAATTCTTTACGTATTTTAACTACAAGAACGACTAAAAATGTGCTATGATATTAATCGATAAGAATTTCTTATCGATTATTTTTTTGGAAGGATACATTAAATGGATATAAAACAAATGATTTTTTGTTTGATTGGTGGACTAGGAATCTTTTTATTTGGGATGAATCTAGTAGGAAAATCCTTGAAAGACTTAGCCGGCAATCGTTTACGTAAAATTATCGAAAAATCAACTAATACTCCTTTAAAAGGAATTGGTGTTGGCTTTTTAGTTACAGCAATTATTCAATCCTCATCTGGTACTACTTCACTAGTTGTAGCCTTAGTTGCTGCTAGTTTGATGACTTTACCACAAGCCACGTATGTAATTGTTGGCTCTAATATTGGGGCGGCTGTTACTTCAATTTTAATTGGTTTTAACATTACTCAATTTGCTTTACCAATACTAGGGGTAGGCGCTATTATGGCCTTTGTTATTCCTAAACGAAGAGTTAAACTTGTTGGTGAAACTTTATGCGGTTTTGGTATGTTATTCTTTGGTCTTGAATTGATGGCTCAAGGCATGCAACCAATAACTGAAACTAAGTTTGTTATTGATTTATTTACAACCTTATCAAAATATCAAATTTTAGGTTTCTTTGTTGGTATCTTTGTTACTTTACTAGTTCAATCATCTGGTGCAACTATTGGTATTTTACAAGTTTTATATGCGACTAATGGAATTAGTTTAGCAGCTGCTATGCCAATTATGATAGGGGCGTGTGTTGGAACAACTATTACTGCTTTACTTGCATCAATTTCAGCTAATAAAGCAGCCAAACAAGCGGCCTTATTTCACTTATTCTATAACTTATTAAGTGCTATTATCTTTATGATCTTGATAGTTCCATATACTTCACTAATTCAATTAATTGAAACTCATATCTTAGTTAAAATGCATGCTAATCTAATGATGAGCATAGCTATAGCAAATATTATTTATAAAGTCTTAGCCGCTCTAATTATTGCTTGGTTTAGTAAATACATCATTAAATTTGCTGGTTTGTTTATTAAAAAAGATAAACAAAGCGATATCTTAAAAAGCTTACAACAATCAACAATTCATGAACCAGCCTTTGCTCTAGAACTTGGTGAAAAAGCAATAGAATACATGTCAAATCAAGTAATAGAAATCTTTACAAATACGGTTTCATTTAGAGACAAAAAAGACATGAAACTATATGATAATTCTATGAAAATAGAAGACAATATTGATGAAGTGGATGCTAAGATTCATGATTATTTAATTAAAGTTGCTCAACTTAATTTAAATAAAACTCAATCTTGTGATTTAGCTAAATATCTTGATACTATTCGTGATTTAGAACGGATAAGTGATCATTGTGTTAATTTACTTGAATATTTCTTACAACGTTATGATAATGATGAAAAATATTCTAGTGAAGGTAAATTAGAACTAATTGATTTGTTTAATAAGGTTCAAGAAATGTTATTTAATTGTATTGAAGCCTTTAACAGTGATAATCAAGAACAAGCAAAGAAAGTCTTAGAAATTGAACAAACTGTCGATGATGCCGAAGAAAACTATCGAAAGAATCACTTACTTAGAATGTATAATGGTGTTTGTAAAGCAACCATGGCAAATAACTTTTCAGATATCTTAACTAATCTTGAAAGAATTGGTGACCATTGTACAAATATTGCTGAAAAAGTAGTAAGTGGTAATGAATATTTTGATAACAAATAGGAGGAATAGAAATGTTAAAAGATTTATCATTAGAAGAATATGTAACTAAAGTTGATAGTATTAGTCCAACTCCTGGAGGAGGAAGTGTGGCAGCTTTAGTTGGTGCCTTAGGTGCAGCTTTAAATCGAATGCTTGCAAATCTATCGGTCGAAAAGACTAAATTTAAAGAAGCAAGCCATGCTAAACAAGAATTATTTGCGACAGCCTTTCATGATTTAAAACAATATGAAGACGCTTTGATGGATGGAATTGATGGCGATGCTTTGTCTTATGAATGTGTTGTTAGTGCTTATAAAATTAAAGATGAAGATGAAATTCAAAGAGCTTTACATACTTCAGCTTTTATTGCTTTAGATATCGTAAGAAACGCTAATCTTGCTTTAATTGCTGTTAGCAATTTATTAGAACTAGCAAATAAAAATGTCCTCAGTGATTTAATTGCTGGAACAATTTTGCTTCAGGCTTGTGTCGAAATTAGTTATTTAAATGTTGTTGCTAATCTTAAGTCCTTAAAAGATGAAAAAAATAAGAATGAACTATTAGAAGAAGCCAATACATATCTAGCTGAAAGTAGAAAAAATAAAGAATTAATTCTAGAAAAAGTTAAATAAATAGAAGGCACAAAAAAAGGTGAATTACTGAGCAGGTAATTCACCTTTTTTAACAATTATACTTAATTCTTATTAACGTAATGAGCTACGTCGATTATAGCAACTTTATCTTTGAATAAACGAATAGTAGTCTTAGTGTTTTCAACTTCATCGATATGAATTAAAGCAACTTTAGTAGTACCATTGACTTCTGTGTTTGCTTTTTCTTTATCTAGACGAACACCATCTTGTAATAAAACGTATTCTTTGCCTTTTTCGATTTGGATATTTCTTAGTGGAACGTATTCTAATAATAGTTTATTTCTGAATTTTCTTCTAGCTTCAAAACCAATAACAGCAAATAAAAATAATAAAACGATTAATGCAGCTAGAACAGCAACTTTCCAAATAACTTTCATGAAACCATCAATTGGGAAAGTTACAGCAAATGCGATGATAGCAATTGCATCAATCCAGAATAGGATTTCTAAAATTAATCCAGCTTTACTTCTTTTATTTTCCATAGGTTTCACCGACCTTTTTTTCATCAACTACTACCATATCAGGAATTGAAGATTCTTTAGAATAATCAACTGCATAAGTAGTTTGTTTAACTTCGATTGCAGGAACTGTAACATCATTAACTGGAGCAACTCTTAAGAAGACTAACTTCAATACAACGATGATTACTACTGCTAATAAAGCAATGTAGAATACAGGACCTAAATCCCCTTTTGCTAAGAAATTTTGAACGCTTGCA
Source organism: uncultured Bacilli bacterium (assembly GCA_947627355.1). Taxonomy (GTDB): domain Bacteria; phylum Bacillota_I; class Bacilli_A; order RFN20; family CAG-631; genus Caccosoma. The sequence goes on from CANQVX010000003.1 coordinate 19,570, forward strand.
GAATATACCCATTTATGAAGTGGTTCTAAGAAAGTTCCACCTAATAATTTGAGGGAATAATTTTCTGCGGTAAACAAAAATGCTAGAAACAAACCGAGAATAGCAAAAACGACTGATAAAATTGTAAACGGAATCAAGCGTTTTTTCATATTTAATCACCTCATGAACAAATTATACACGTTTTTAGTGAACAATTCAACACATTTTTTAATAAAAAAATGATTTGATTTTGAAACAAAAATAAAATTTTCGAAAATTTTTCGTTGATTCAAAAATGTTCGATAAAATCATGTATTTTAAACTTTGGATTGCCATTTTAGTCGCTAGAAACGTTAAAAATCAAAAAATTCTAGATTTAGCGACCTTCTATTATTATTTCTATGGACTTTTTATAGATTTTATTTTAAAATCTATGTGAAAGAAAAAGGTGAAATCATGAAATTAATCGTTGGCTTAGGAAATCCTACTAAAAAATATCAAAACACTCGACATAATATTGGTTTTATGGCCATTGATTTTTATGCTAAAGAAAATGGGATCACTGACTTTAAAGAAAAATTTAATGGTTTATATGCAACTAGCGTTATTGAAAACGAAAAAGTTATTCTTTTTAAACCTGGATTATTTATGAATCTGTCGGGTGAAGCAATCCTTGAAATCATGAACTATTTTGATATCAAACTTAATGATTTACTCGTGATTTATGATGATATGGACCTTCCTTTTGCTAGTTTAAGATTACGTCTTAAAGGTAATGCTGGTGGTCATAATGGAATGAAAAACATTTTATTACATCTTCATTCTAATGAGTTTTCAAGAATTCGAATTGGAATTGATAGGCCAAAAGATGATAATAACATCGATTATGTTTTATCAACTTTTTCAAAACAAGAACTAGAAACATTAACTGAAACATTTAAGAAAGTTAACGATTCTATCAACGATTTTATTAAAAATGATTTTACTAAAGCTATGAATTTGTATAACACAAAAGTGGAGAGGACAAATGAATGATCTAGAAACATTTTTAAGCAAAGTACCTTTTTTTAAAGATAATAAAAAAATCACTAAGGATATAGAGGTATCTAATAATGAATCCTTAGCTTTTTTGCTTTCAAATGATTTTTTAAATTCACCTAGGACTATGGTTGTAGTTAAAGAAAATCTCTATGAAGCTCAAGAATTATATAATTTGTTATCGTTTTCTTTAAAAGACAAATGTAATTTATTTTGTGTTGATGAAATAACTAAGTTTACAAGCATTGCAACTAGTCCTGAACTTGAAGCTTCAAGATTATATGTACTTGCTAAAAGTATTATAAATGAACCTATGGTTATTATTACTCATACCATGGCTTTACAACGTTTACTTCCAGCTAAATCATTGTTTTTAAAGAAAATTATTAACCTTAAAACTGATGCTGATATTTCAAGAGGTGAGTTTATTAAATCTTTGATAACCATGGGCTATAAAAATGTTTTACAAGTTGTTCAACCTTTTGAAATGTCAAGTCGTGGGGGGGTCGTTGATGTTTATACTATTCAATATGATAAACCACTTCGAATTGAATTTTTTGACGATAAAATCGAGTCAATTAGACTATTTGATGTAACAACTCAAAGAACTGTAAAAGTTATTGATGAATGTTTAATCATGCCTGCTAGTGAATTTTTAATTGATGATTTAAACAAGGGTATCAGTAATATTCAATCAAGTTTAAATAGACAACTTAAATATAATGAATCAAATTTGGAACTAGAAGAAAACATTAATGACGATATAAATAAGATACTTAATTATCAATTTGAAGAATCTTTATATCGTTATTATTCTTATTTTAATTGTTATGGTTCCTTAGTTGATTATTTTAAAGATGCTACATTTTTTATCTGTAATCGTGAAGCTATTTTAAATAATGCTGAATTTACTTTAAATGAAACTACTGAAAATGTTTTAGAAATGTTTAACAGTGGTAAAACATTAAGTGATAGCATTTTATTATTTTCAATTGAAGAAGTCTTAGTAAATGTTAAAAACGAAATAGAAGTAACCATTAATTCAAATGGTTCAATTAATGATGAATTAGATGCTACTCCTATTGATAATTTTGGCGGTAATTACGTCCTTTTATGTGAAATTTTAAATGATTGGCTTAATAGAAATTATATAGTTTATATTGGTCTTGAAAAAGAGGTTCAATATGATGCTATTTATAATCTTTTAAAAGAAAAATCTTATGATGTTATTTTATATAACGATGATAGTAAATTTAAACCTGGTAAGATTTATCTTAGTCATTTCGATCTTCATAATGGAATTGAAGTAAAAAATTATAACTTTGTTATTTTAGGTGAAAATGAAATTTATAAGAAACATTATCAAATCAATAGTCAATTTTCTAATTTTAAAGATTCGGTTACAGTTGATGATGTTAGTGATTTAAAACCTGGTGATTATGTTGTTGATGAACGATATGGAATTGGGATTTATCAAGGAATTGAAACAAGAGAAACTAACGGTACTCATACTAACTGGTTAGTAATTGAATATCAAAATAATGAAACCTTAGAAATCCGTCTTGAATATTTTAGTCGTATTAGAAAATATGTTGGTCCTGAAGGCCATGAACCAAACCTTGATAGCATTAGAAAACACACATGGACGAAAAAAATGTCTAAAGCAACTGATAATGCTCGTGCTAAGGCAAAAGAACTCGTTAAATTGTATGCCCTAAGAAGTCAAAAACCAGGCTTTGCTTGTATCAAAGATAACGAACTTATCGAAGAATTTGAAAAAGATTTTGGCTATGAACTTACTGTTGATCAACAAAAAGCAGTAGATGATATTAAAAAAGATTTAGAAACACCAATTATTATGGATAGACTTCTATGTGGTGATGTTGGCTTTGGTAAGACTGAAGTTGCTTTTCGTGCGGCTTATAAAATGATTTTATCAGGAAAACAAGTGGCTTTACTATGCCCTACCACTTTACTTGCTAGACAACATTATTTAACAGCCATTGATCGTTTTAAAAAGCAAGGAATTAGAATTGCTCTTTTAAGTAGAATCGTTAGTACTAAAAAACAAAAAGAAATATTGGATGACTTAAAAGATAATAAAATTGATTTAATCATTGGAACACATAGATTATTATCTGATGATGTTAAGTTTGCTGATTTAGGTTTATTAATTGTTGATGAAGAACATAAGTTTGGTGTAACTCATAAAGAAAAGATAACATCGTTAAAATATGTGGTTGATGTTTTAACACTTTCAGCTACTCCTATTCCTAGAACTTTACAAATGGGTCTTACCAGTGTTAAAAAAATCTCAATTATTAACACTCCAATTGCTAATAGATTACCAGTTCAAACCTATGTGTTAGAACAAAACGATATTGTTATTAAAGAAATTATTGAACGTGAATTAGCTCGTAACGGGCAAGTCTTTTATTTACATAATCGAATTGATCAATTACCAGCAGTGTTAAGAAAAATAAACGCTCTAGTTCCTAAAGCAAGAGTTGCAATAATTCATGGAAGAATTAATAATCAAACTGATTCTGAATTAAATGAACAAACAATGCTAGCCTTTATTAATGGTGAAATCGACATTTTATTATGTACCACTGTTATTGAAAATGGTATTGATATTCCTAATGTTAACACTTTAATTGTTGAAAATGCTAATTGTTTTGGTCTTGCTCAACTTTATCAACTTAGAGGTCGAGTTGGTAGAAGTGATAGATTAGCTTATGCATATTTCTTTTATAACAAAGAAATAAAACTAAGTGAAAAAGCTAGAAAAAGATTAGATGCCATTAAAGAATTTACATCGCTTGGTAGTGGTTATAAGATTGCTATGCGTGATTTATTAGCTAGAGGTGCTGGTGATTTACTAGGTGAAGAGCAATCAGGATTTATTGTAAGTATTGGTATGGATATGTATATTGAATTACTTCAAGAAGCAATTGATGAAGAATTAAATGGTCCTAAAGATAAAAAAGAAACTAAGCAGAAAAAATCAATGGTTGGTGTTGATGCTTATGTTCCACCTGAATTTTTCAACAATGAATATGAAATCATTGAATTGTATCGTAAGTTAAATAAAGTTGATAAAGTCAAAGATTTAAAAGATTTACGAGATGAAATTATTGATAAGACTGGTAAACTACCAGATTCAATCAGATTATTGTTTGATGAAAAATTAATAGATATTATCGAAGACGATGGTTTAATTGAAACAACTGATGAAAATAGTAAGATGTTTAAACTTTATTTAAGTAGAGATTTTGAATATAAGATGGATGGTTGTGGTGTCGACTTATACAATCTAGCTTATAGCATTTCAAATACCATTACTCTTCATTATGTACCAAATAAAAACATTGTAGTGTTTTTTAAAAAAGATGATCCTAATTGGGCAAATTATGTAACTGAATTTGCTAAAGGTTTATTAAAAATTAGAAAAAAATATCTGGGGGAATAAATAATTATGGAATTAGAAATATTTACCAATCGTGAATTCTTTAATCAAAATAAAAAAGATTTTCTTGATAAACAAGATATTTTTGTCGACACTGATTTTTATTATCAATTAGATAATGATTTAGTCTATCCTGAATCATTGAAAAAGATTGTTGAATATTTAAAATACACTGATTCGATTAATTTATATCTTGATACCACATTAGTTTCGTTTGTTAATTTAATCGTTATTGTTAACTATTTGCATCAAAATGGTTATGAAAATGATTTAGTTATCAATTACTATAATAACCAAACTTATAAAGTTATTATTAAGAAAAAACTATACAATTCGTTATATAAAGAATGTAAAAAAGTTTTAGAATACTTTAAAGGTAAAAGAGATAATGAAATATTTTCATCTGATTTAAAAATCGTGATACCTAATTTTAAGCAATGCATTTCTTTATATGATTCTATTTATTATGAACCATCTGTTATTGAAGCAATAATCTTAGAATGTAATGAAGAATATGACGATTCTATCGACAATTTTTTAGATTCTTATAATCAAACATATGGTTTTAGTAAAGAATATATTGAACAATTATTTAATAAATGGAGTAAATAATTATGAATGTAGAATTTAATTATGATAAAAATGGCCTTTATTTAGTAGCTTGTTCTGGCGGCCCAGATTCTATGGCATTACTTGATATGCTTTATAAACAAAATTACCATTTAATTGTTGCCTTAGTAAACTATAAAAAAAGAGCTGAAAGTGATGAAGAAAAAGAAATGGTAAATAATTACTGTAATCAAAGAAATATTTCGTTTTACTCGACAGATTTTAATGTTGATTATAGTAAAAAATCATTTCAAGCAGTAGCTCGTGATTTTCGCTATTCGTTTTTTAAAGAACTATATTTTAAGTTTAATTGTTCTGGTTTATTTGTGGGTCATCAAAAAGATGACTTAATTGAAACATATTTACTTAAACTTAGAAGACATGTAACCAATTTATCTTATTTAATTGAAGAAAAAACAATTATCAAAGATATGATAGTATATCGTCCTTTACTTCATGTATATAAAGATGAATTAGTTAAATATTGTAAAGAAAATAATGTAGATTATGGAATTGATAGCAGTAATTTACTACCAGTTTATCCTAGAAATTCAATTCGTATTGAACTTAAAAACAAAGATAAAGAAAAAATCTATAAAGAAGCTTTAAAAAAAGATAAAGTCTTAAAAGATAAACAAAATGAAGTGTTAGAGTTTTTAAATACTCATAATCAACCATATAATATTAATGATTTAAAAGACAAAGATAATTTGTTTTTGAGATATTTTTTATATTTTGCTGTTGATAAAAAATATAAACAAGCAATAAACAATCATTCTTTGTTTAATTTACTTTCTCTTTTACGTTTTGATAAGCCTAATGTTATGCATAATATAGAAGAGAATTATTATATGGTTAGATCATATTCTAATTTAACATTTGAATTTTGTTTTAATGATGTTGAATATTGTTATGAACTATCTGAAATTAAAGAATTAGACACTCCTTATTTTAAAATTGCAAATGCTGGTTTAAAAATGCAAGGAATTTGTTTGTTTGAAAGTGATTTTCCAATAAAAATACGTAATATAAAAAATGGTGATAAAATCGATATAAAAGATGGCCATAAAAAAATAAATCGCCTTTTGATCGACAAAAAAATACCTTTAGCTAGAAGAAAAACAATGCCAGTTATTGAAAATGCTAAGGGTAAAATTATATTTGTCAGTGGCATTTATAGATATTTTGAAAGAAAAACGATGCAAAATAATTTTTTTGTGTTAGAATATAAGAAATGAATATTTATATTCATTTACATCTTTGATTAATAAGGGAGATGAAAGTCTGTGCAAAGTCAAAATTATACAAATGGAAGTAGAAGAAAATCATCGCTTTGGAAATACTTGTTATTCTGGGGCGCTTTAATTGCTATTATTATTGCCTTAGTCTTTACTATGACTGGTGTTCGTCGTAGTGAAATTGACTGGACAAGAAACGATGTTGAAAATTATTTTTCACCATATGAATCACTAAATAAAGATGATAATGTCATTAAACAAGAATGGCAAAAAAGTGATATCGCTACATTCTTTACATCTAGTAATGATGATGATTCAGAATATGTAAAGAAACTAAATAAAGTTACTAAGATGACTTTTTATGTTGGCGGTGAATCATCAACTTTTGTCATTAACTATAGTTTAACTACTACAGAAACTAATGACCTAGATGAACAAGTTACAATCACTAAAAATTATCAAGCTAGTTATAATTTTACTGATGAAACTGAAAGAACTGAAATTGCTACTTATATCATAAATGCTCGAAATTATATAACAAATTATTTAGCTAAACATCCTGAAGAAAGTACAAATATTACAACAGGACTTGAATATAATATTGTTAATTTATTTGATATAAATAGTTTCTATTCTCAAATGACTGAAGGTCAAAAAGAAGATTATTATAATAAACTATCATATGTTGAAAGCATTAGAGTTGATGCGGGACCTTATAAATCAACTTTAGTTGTTGATTATTATAGAGCTGGTGCTAATGCTAGACCTACTTATTATCGTGCTAGTTATACATTTGTAGCTAATGATGGTGGTTTAACAGTTAACTATATTAATCAATTAATTGACAATGCTAATGCCTTCTTAATTGCTTATAAAAATGATTATAATCCTAGAATTGATGTTACATTATACATCGGTGTTAAGGATACTACTGAAAGAAGCTTCTGGCTTGACTTATTAATCAGTTTATTACCAATTATTATTTGTGGTGTTTTAATCTTTATTATCATCTCAAAAGCAAGTGGTGGAAACAAATCCACTATGGAATTTGGTAACTCTAAAGCTCGTCGTGAAGATAATTCACCAGTTCGTTTTAGAGATGTTGCTGGTTGTGATGATGAAAAAGAAGAAATGAAAGAATTAGTTGATTACTTAAAGAATCCAACAAAATATCGTGATTCAGGAGCTCGTATACCTAAAGGTATTATCTTAAAAGGACCTCCTGGAACTGGTAAAACTTTACTTGCTAAAGCTGTTGCTGGTGAAGCTAATGTACCATTCTATTACATTTCAGGTTCTGACTTCCTTGAAATGTTTGTCGGTGTCGGTGCTAGTCGTGTTCGTGATATGTTTAAACGAGCTAGATCAACTGCTCCATGTATTATTTTTATCGATGAAATCGATGCTGTTGCAAGACAAAGAGGTAGTGGACTTGGTGGTGGACATGATGAACGTGAACAAACTTTAAACCAATTATTAGTTGAAATGGATGGTTTTGAAGGTAATACTGGTGTTATCGTTTTAGCTGCTACAAATAGAATTGATATTCTCGATCCTGCTTTATTAAGGCCAGGTCGTTTTGATAGACAAATTGATGTTAACTTACCTGACTTGAAAGGCCGTGTTGAAATCTTAAAAGTTCATGCTCGTAATAAAAAACTTGCTAGTGATGTATCTTTAGAATCAGTTGCTAAAAGAACTCCTGGCTTTAGTGGTGCTGAACTTGAAAACGTTTTAAACGAAGCTGCTATTCTATCAGTTCGTAATCGTCATGAAAGAATTAGTACTTCTGATATTGATGAAGCTGTTGATAGAGTTATGGCAGGTCCTGCAAAGAAAACTAAAGTTATTTCAGAAAGAGCAAAGAAAATGGTTGCTTATCATGAAGCAGGACATGCTGTTATTGGCTTAAAGGTCGCTTTAAGTGAAACAGTTCAAAAGATTACTATTATTCCACGTGGCGATGCTGGTGGTTATGTCTTAATGACACCAAAAGATGAAAGTATGTTACAAACCAAAGGCGAATTACTTGCTAAGATTACTTCTTATTTAGCAGGTCGTGCTTCTGAAGAAATCTTCTTTGATGATGTAACAACTGGTGCTCATAGTGATATTGAAAGAGCAACTCAAATTGCAAGAACTATGGTTACTGAACTTGGTATGTCATCTTTAGGACCTGTTCAATATGAAAATGGTGCTCAACAAGTGTTCTTGGGTAGAGATTATGGAAGTACAAGAATTTCAAGTGAAGTTGCTAATGAAATCGATAAAGCTGTTCGTGAAATCATTGAAAGTTGTTTAGAAACAGCAAGAAAATGTATCTTAGAAAACAAAGATATCTTAATTCTAATTGCTGAAAATCTACTTAAATATGAAACAATCACAGCTGAAGAAATCAATTATCTAATTGAACATGGTTCACTTGATGAATATAAAGCTGAACAAGAAAAAAATGCAACTTTAAAAAATCAAGAAACTAATACAACTATAAAACCTGTTGATTCAGCAAATGAACCAACGAAAGAAGATAAGCCAAATGAACCAAGATAAACTCTATAAATTTTTAGCTTTTAATAATGAAATACGAGTTTATAGTGTTGAAAGTAAAGAAGTTTTACTTAAATATTTAAAGCATGTGGAATGTTCACCAATTGCTAGTGTTGCGATTGGTAGACTAATGAGCGCTGCTTTAATGATGGCTGGTATGCTAAAAGATGATGAAAAACTATTATTATCAATTGATAGTGATGGTCCAATTCAATCACTTAAGGCTGAAGCTGATGCATATGGAACCGTAAGAGGATTTGTAAAGAATCCTCTTTTGGACGTTTCATACAATGAATTTGGCCGTTTAGATGTAGCAAAAGCTGTCGGACATGGTATTTTAACAGTTAAAAAGCAATTAAATTTAAAAGAACCTTTCACTGGTAGTTGTGAACTTGTTAGTGGTGAAATAGCTGAAGATATTAGTTATTATTTTGGTATCAGTGAACAAACTCCAACCGTTGTTGCATTAGGAGTTAATATTAGTAAAGAAGGAACAATTGATAATTCAGGTGGCTTTATTATTCAAATGCTTCCTAATGCTAGTGAAGAAGCATATCAATATGTAGAAGAGTTGCTTAAAAAAGTAACTTCAGTTAGTGAATTATTAAATAAATTTGGTCCTGAACAATTAGTTCATGAATTATTTAATGATGCTACTTTAGTTGAATCATATCCAGTTAGATTTCAATGTTCATGTTCTAGAAGAGTGGCCATTAATATTTTAAAAAGACTTGAATATTCTGATTTAGAAACAATTATTAATGAAGATCATAAAGCTGAAGTAACTTGTAACTTCTGCAATCGTAAATATCACTTCACAGAAGAAGAGTTAAAACAAATCTTAGAGGAAAAACGATGCGAGGCATAGAAATATTTTGGTTGTGTCTAGGAATTATCGTTTTTATCGGTATTTTAGTTTATTTATATGGTTATATATTTGAAGTTAGAATGACTCGTTTAATCAAATATGAATACCATGATAAAACTATTAAAAAGGTAAAAGAAACTAGCTTAAAAGAAGGCTTAAAGATAATCTTTTTTAGTGACTTGCATCTAGGTAAGAATTTACATGGAAAACAACTAAAAAAGAAACTAGCTTTCATTTTAAAACAAAATGCTGATATTTATTTGTTTGGTGGCGATTTAATCGGTTATCGTCTAACTGATTATGTTAAAAGTACTGAAATTATCGATAGATTCAATGATTTTCTAACGGTTCCGTGTTATAAAATAAAAGGAAATCATGAATATAAAAAAGAAGAACATACATCTCAAGAAACTAAAGATCTTTATTTTGCTGCTATGCCCTTTAAACCGTTAGTTAATGAAAAAGAAATAATTGAATATAAAGATAAAAAAATAGCGATTATTGGTTTACAAGAAGGTCAATATCATAAACCTGAAATGCCTAAAATAGATGAAGATGTTGATTTAAAAATTGTTATGATACATCAAGGAGACTATTTTGATACATTTAATGATGTTGATATTGTATTATCTGGACATACTCATGGAGGACAAATTAGAATTCCATTTTTACCACCAATCTATTCACCAAAACATGGAAAGAAATATAACCGAGGTTTATTTATAAAAGATAACAAAGCTTTGATTGTATCTAAGGGAGTTGGCTGTAATATGTTTAAGTTTCGTTTTTTAGCTTCTAGTGATATAATTGAATTGAAAATAACATTTTAAAGGAGTGGACTTATATGAAATTATCACCATCTGCGATTTTGATTATTGCAGTCTCGTTAATAACTATATTTGCTATCATTCTTTTATGTGTCACGATTTTTAAAAAACAAAATCCATCATTTACTGAAACTATGAATGCTAAGAAAAATATTCGTTTTTCAATTATGATTGATATTAAACAAGATTTTGTTGAAATCTATTCTGTTTATGAAACAAATAATAAAACCAAAACAATGTCTTATGAAGAATTTACTTATTCTTTTGATAACGAAAACTTAAATAAACTTAAAGATTGGCTCGATAGAATCGATAAAAATGATGATGTTGCTTTTTTAAACTCCGAACAACTTGAAGTTGCTATGTATGATTTTAATGGTAAAAAAAGATTATATCGTTGTACCTTACAAAACTTCATAAAAGACCGTAAAAAGTATTTCTTAAATGCTCAAGATATTACCGATAATAATCCAACAATCAAAGAATATGAAAACAAATTAAGTCAATATAGCAGTGAAAAATTTTATGAAAAAATTAACTTTTTAATGGAAGATAATCTTGATAACGAAATGGGTTTATTAATTTCCATTCGTTATAAAGGTTATTATTCAATTACTAAAAACTATGAACTTGATTATATAAAACTAATCGATTATGAAATATTAAATAGATTAGAAGCCATTTGTGAAAATGATATGGCTATTTGTCAAGGAACTGACTCCATCTTTTATATTTTTATTAGTAAAGTTTTAGTAGGTCCTTTAGCAAAGACTACTAAACAAAAGATTAAAAAGATTTTACAAACTTGCTCAGGTACTATTGAAGTAAATAAAGCTAAGTTTAATTTATCATTTGCTACTGGTATCAAAGAAGTTAGAAAATTTGATGATTTGCAAGTTTGTATGGAAATGGCAAAGAAAGCATTGATTCGTTCATTTAGAAAAGCTGACGATAAAATCGTTTATTTTGATACTAGTGAACTTGCTGAAATGGAATCAGTTTTAGAAATCAAAAAATCAGTTGTTAAACAATTAGTTGATAACGAAGATTTCCAATTAATTAAAACTCCAATTATTGATATAAAATCACGACTTGTCTATGGCTATGCTATTAATATTTTATTTAACCAAACATTTTTAAGAGCAAGTAAAGTTGATGATTTAAATTCTGAAAGTATTTTCTATATTGCTCAAGATATCGGTGAAAGAAAAAGATTAGTTGAAGCTATTTTAAATCGAATTATTGATCTTCAATTAGATAAACCAATCTTTATTAATTTCTCTTATCTTCAAGTTGCTAAGTTTTGTGAAATTTGTTTTACTCAAGAAAAATATAAGAATCTACCGTTAAATTTTATCATTTCATTTGATAATTTTTCTAATACTGAAACTAATTTGATTAACTTAGAAAGACTTATTAATAACGTTGAAAAACATAATATGCATTGTGGCCTTGCAATTAGAAATTATAAAAAACTTTCAATTGCTGAAAGTGTTTATAATAAACTTAAATACATGTTAATTCAAAATGCAGTTATTGAAGAATCTTTTAATTTAACGAGCCATAAAATTGGTCTAGATAGTTTTATTCAAACGGCTAAAAAATACAATTTAAAAGTTATTGGTGCTGGTATTAGTAACCCTCAACAATACGAAAAAATGTATGATATCAATGCTGATTATCTAACAGGTAGTTTCTTTAATGAAAAAGTTAAAGATGGTAAGTTAGATGATAAAGCATTTCTAGATCAAATTGACGAAATCGAAGAACACGTTGAAAGATTATAAGAAAGGACTATAATTTATGGAAAAAAAGTGGTGGCATAATAAAATATTTTATGAAATTTATCCAATCAGTTTTGCTGATGCTAATAATGATGGTTATGGAGATATCAAAGGTATCATTTCTAAACTAGATTATTTAAAAGATTTAGGTGTTGATGTTTTATGGTTAACACCTTTTTTTGCTTCTCCTATGGAAGATAATGGCTATGATGTAGCTGATTATAAAGCCATTAATCCTTTGTTTGGTACTATGGAAGATATGGATAAACTACTAGAAGAAACTAAAAAAAGAGATATGTATATCATGATGGATATTGTTGCTAACCATACATCTAGTGAACATGTTTGGTTTAAAGAATCAAAAAAGTCTAAAGATAATTTCTATCGTGAATATTATATTTGGCGTGATAGTCCTTTATTTGATTTACATTCCACTTTTGGTGGTTCTGCTTGGGAATATGATAGCACTACTAAACAATATTATTTCCATGAATTTGGCACTGGCCAACCTGATTTAAACTGGGAAAATCCTAAGATTATGGATGCTTTTGTTGATATCATTAACTTCTGGATGGAAAAAGGAATTCGTGGTATTCGTTTTGATGTTATTCATTTAATTGGTAAAGAAATTGATAAAAACATTCATGCTTATGGCCCAACCTTACATCAAAAAGTTAGAGAACTTAATTTAAGGTCATATGGAAATTATCCTTCAGTTACCATTGGCGAAGCTTGGGGTGATTTAAATACTGCTATAGAATTTACAAATCCTAGCCATCATGAACTAGATATGGTCTTTCAATTTGAATGCACTAGTTCTACTTGTGATTTTAAAAAATATGGTAAGTTTAGTCCTAAACCTATTAACAATAAATTTATCAAAGATACACTTGCTAAATATCAACGTGGTTTAAATGAATTATCTTGGAATGCTTTAGTTGTTGAAAACCATGATTTAGGACGTTGTATTAATAAATTTGGTGATGAAGAAAACTATTATTTAGAATCAGCAAAAGCAATTGCTACAATGAATTTCTTATTAAAAGGTAGTCCATTTATTTATCAAGGACAAGAACTTGGAATGACTAATCTAATAGTTAATTCTATCGATGAATACAAGGATATTGAAACATTGAACTATTATAAAGAATATGTTTTAGAACAAAAAGTAATGTCTCACGATGAGTTTATGAAAGCTTGTTATAAAGAAGCTAGAGATAACAATCGTACTCCTATGCAATGGGATAATAGTGTTAATGCTGGTTTTAATAAAGGTCATCAAACTTGGATGAAAGTTAATCCTAATTATGTTAAAATTAACGCTCAAAACGAACAAAATGATAAAAATTCAATCTTAAATTATTATAAACAATTACTAAAACTTAGAAAGAGTGAAGAATATCAAGAAGTAATCACTTATGGAGATTTTAACACTTATCTTGATAACTATGATGATATCTTTATTTACACTAGAGAAAATAATGATAAACATTTATGTGTTGTAACTAATATGTCTAAAAATACATATTCAATTAAGCTTCCATTTGGTATCAAAAAAGTATTACTACATAACTATAGTAATACCTTAAATGATATAAATGTTGAACTTAAACCTTATGAAACATTAGTTTATGAATTTTAAGATTGTGGTTGATTAGTTAAATAATTAAAGATTATTTTACCAATAGCTGGTGAATTGCAAATATAGTTATAATGATTTGCTTTTTCAACCAATACCATTTCCGAATTTTTAATGGCTTTATGAATATTTAAGGAATGTTTGAATTTTATACAATCATGCTTACCTACAGTTATTAAGGTAGGCATTTTTATTTTAGTTAGTTCATCAAAAGTCATGTTTGGTTCATTTAACATTAGTTGATTATAGGTTTTAACAACTTTAGATCTAGAAAACTTTGCTTTAAAAAAGATACCAATTCTAGTTTTAAGTTTTAAACCTTTTTTAAAAATATTAACACCACTGATTAATAATTTTTCAACATAATTTGGATACTTTAAGGCGAATTTTAAAGCAGTGATACCACCATCACTAAAGCCATATAGATAAGCTTTTTTAATGTTTCGATTATCCATGAAGGCTTTTAAATCTTCAACAAAGATATCGTAATGTAAATCTTTTATATCACCACTACTTTTACCATGACATCTAGTATCAAGAGCATAAACTAAATAGTATTTTGATAATTTTTTAATGGTTTTATCGAAGATTTTACTACTTTCACCATTGCCGTGTAACAAGATAATTACCTTGCCTGAACCTTCTTTTTTATAATACATTTCAAAGTTATTGATGTTAACCATGCTCATAAAAATCACCAAAAACATTATAAGAAAAATAAATAAAAAAGAAAAGATGATAAACTGATTATTTTTAGCACTCATATATTGACAGTGCTAAAAGCGATGATTATAATATATATAGAAAAAAGGAGATGCTATTATGCAAGAAGTTAAAAAGTTTAAAACTGAATCTAAACGTTTATTAGATTTAATGATTAATTCTATTTATTCAAATAAGGAAATCTTTTTAAGAGAGTTAATTTCTAATGCTTCTGATGCTATTGATAAATATCATTATCTAGCTCTTACTAAAAAAGATATTCCCGTACTTGAAAATTATGAAATTAATTTAGCTATTGATAAAGAAAAAAGAGCCCTTATCATTGAAGATAATGGAATTGGTATGACTCATGATGAAATAGTGAATCATTTAGGAACTATTGCTAAAAGTGGTTCTTTAGAATTTTTAGATAAAATTAAGGATGAAAAAGCAAACGATATTGATATTATTGGTCAATTTGGTGTTGGTTTTTATTCGGCTTTCATGGTAAGTAGCAAGGTTGAAGTTGAAACTAAATCACCTTATAGTGAAGTTGCTTATCGTTTCAGTTCTGCTGGTTCTGAAAGTTATAAAATTGAAGAAATTGATAAACCAAATAATGGTACCAAAGTTATTGTTTATCTAAGAGATAACACTGAAGAAGAAAACTATGATAAATATCTAGAACAATATCATATTTCTTCATTAGTTAAAAAATATAGTGATTATGTTCGCTATCCAATTACCATGGTTATGGAACGTAGTGAAACTAAAAAAGATGCTGATGGTAAACCTATTGAAGGACAATATGAAACCATTAATGAAAAAGAAACACTTAATTCCATGATACCAATTTGGAAAAAAGCTAAGGCTGATGTAACAGAAGAACAACTAAATAACTTTTATAAACAAAAGTTCAATGATTATAATGATCCGTTAGTTTCTTTATCAGTTAACACTGAAGGCTTACTAACTTATAATGCTTTATTATTTATTCCTAAAAAAGCACCATATGACTTATATAGTGAAAACTATGAAAGAGGTTTACAATTATATACTAAAGGTGTCTTTATCATGGATAAATGTAAAGAACTTATTCCTGATTATTTACGATTTGTTAAAGGTTTAGTTGATTCTAGTGATTTATCTTTAAATATCAGTCGTGAAATGTTACAACAAGATAGACAACTACAAAAAATAGCTTCAACTATTGAAAAGAAAATTTTAAACGAATTAGCAAGACTACAAAAAGATGAATATGATAAATATCTAGAATTCTTTGATACTTTTGGAATTAACTTGAAATACAGTATTTATCAAAGTTATGGACAAAATAAAGATAAAGTTCAAGACTTATTAGTTTATAAGACAATTAACGAAGAAAAACCTATTTCTTTAAAAACTTATGTTGAAAAGATGAAAGATAAACAAGACGCTATTTATTTTGCTTCAGCTAAAGATAAAGATGCAGTACTTGCAATGCCTCAAATGGATTTGGTTAAAAAATATGGTTATGATGTTTTAATTCTAACTGATAATGTTGATGAATTTGTTATGACAATGTTACAAAACTACATGGATAAACCATTTAAATCAATTAATCAAGGTGAATTAAATATTCTTGATGATAATCAAAAAGAAGAAGTTGAAAAACTAAAAGATCTTAAAAAATCATTTATTGATAAATTAAAAGATATCTTAAAAGATGATGTAAGTGATGTAGTAATTTCCTCAAGACTTACTGATTCACCAGTGTGTCTTGTAAGTACTGATGGTATTTCATTTGAAATGGAAAAAGTTCTTGCTAGTATGCCAGATGGAAATCAAAATAATATCAAAGCTCAACGAGTACTTGAATTAAATCCTAACCATGATTTATTCAAGACATTAGAAAAAGTATATACGTCTAATCCAGCTGAATTAGAAGATTATGCTAAACTTTTATATTCACAAGCATTACTTATGGAAGGATTTCCACTCAAAGATCCTGTTGAATTTTCCAACAAAATGTGTGAATTAATGATTAAAAGTAGTAAGTAAAATGTAAATTTCACTTATCATAAGTGCACTTTAATTTTTATCACTTTATGGCTTAAAGTGGTATTAGTTAAAGTGCTTTTTTATTGCTTTGAAAAATTTTTTTACAAAATTCGACAAAAAACGACAAACTAAATTGTCTATATTAATGTAAGCGAATTTTTTGAAAGGAGGGGAAAGATGATGAAGGTAAGTGTGGAAACCATTGAATTATTGCAAAAGGGATATGAATCTGCATTCAATCAAGTTTATGAAGCTTACGAAAGATTTTTATATTTTTTGATTTTCACTATTGTTAAAAATGAAGAAGTTGCTAAAGATATCTTACAAGATGTGTTCATCAAAATATTTATTGAAGCACCACATCTAAGATATGCTAAAAACTTCCATTCATGGGTAATTAAAGTCGCTAGAAATTCAGCACTTAACGCAGTTAAAGAAATGTCACGTTATGTACCATTAGAAGAATGTCATCTAGAAAAGTATGTAATGGAATCTTATACTGTTAAATACAATTTTGATTTACCTATACTATTTTCAGCAGAAGATAATCTTATTATTATTTATCATCTTGTATATGGTATTAGTTTCAAAGAAATAGCCACTATGCTCAAATCAACAATAGATCGAATCGCTTCCCGTTTTTATCGTATACTTCATAAAATTAAAAGAATGTATCTTGAACGAGAAGAAGCTGAAAAGAAAGATAAAAACTAATTAAAAAAACAAAAAGCATTTTAACAAAAAAGTTTAAAGGAGGGAAAAAGAAAAATGAATTACAAAGAAAAGTTAAAGATTGATTTAGAAAAAACAATTGACGCTTACCATTCGCCAATAATTAATATTGACGATGTTAAATCTAAGTTAACCTTTAATACAAATCCGATTGAAGAACCAGTTAAAAGTAAACCAAAAAGAAAAGTCTTATTTCCTATTTGGATGTGCGCTTCATTACTTGTTGGTATTGGAGTAGGAACTGGTATAACCTATGCAGTAAGTAGAGAAACGGATAATGAAAAAGTATATTCTTCATTTTTGGAAGAAAGAATTTTTGATCAAAAAGATACTATTTTTCCGGAACTTGAAAGAAATATATTCGATGAATGTACGGCTTTTATGACAACTCACTTAGTGAAGCAATATTCTTACGCAAAATTAATTGATGACTCAAATAAAAACACTATTGAAATTGTATTGGCAAAAAGCGATCAAGAATTTACAATTAAAAAAAGTGACTCAATTGATTTATCATATTCAAATTTTATTTTATGTAATAAAGATGGATCAGATTATTTTTACTTTGTAGGTTATAAGGATAGAAAAACTATGCACTATCGTGTTAAGAGCAATCTTCCTTATACTTCAAGCCAGTTAAAAGAGTCATTTGAAACTGCAACAAATTCGGTACTTTCAAAAGAATTTTTAAATGGTGTAGATACAGGAATATTTGCTAATTTAAATTACGATAATGCAACAAAAACATATAATTTAGTTTATGAATTAAATTATGAAAATGAAACTTATATAGCAAAATATGACAACACATTAGAAAAACTTGTTGTAAAGAAATTAGTATAAGAGGGGATGTAAAATGTTTTTAAAACTAATTTTATTATCAACGTTTGCTTTGTTTTCTGTACAAAAAACTGATATCAAAGTAAGCAAAAATGTAGTTCAAGTCAATGAAAGAACTCAATTGAAAAAATTACAACTTGAAACGCCTATTCATGCACAATCAATTGAAAACTTACGTTTGAAATTTTTAGAAGGTAAAGAAATTGATGGTGTATATGATTTGTATGATGTAAACTTCAATTTGAGTTATTATTTGATAGTATTTAGGGACAATGGATACTTAATTTACAATATTGAAGAGAAAAATTATGAAGAATTTTCTGAAACAAATAAGTGTCCATATTGCAATTGTCTTGATAAAATGTTGGTTTATTTATCGGTTGGAAATTATTACTATGTTGATGATGGGATTCTTGTTAGCACTTCAAGAGAATATACGATTAGTACAAATACTGAATTGAATTATTTGCAAACGAGTTTTACTAAATTACAAGATGCAAAGCAACAAGAACTATTATCACAAGAAGAATTTGATGCCGCAATCAACTCAAGTAGTTCTGATCTTCCAAAAGAATATAATCTAGTTGATGATTATTATTTTCACAACCTACACACAAATTATTGTGATAATTATTTAGGAAGTTGCGGATATATTGCTATACAAATGCTACTTGGTTATTTTAATTTTATCAAAGGTCAAGGTGGCATTATTCCAGATGAATATATATTCAATGGAGCGAATCTAACATCTGATAATTATAAAGAATGTACTGATTCACCAGGTAGTAAATTCGATTTTCATTACCATTTGTTAGAAATAGGTGAAAGCCTTGGATTTAATCAAGGTGGAATAAATATGCCAGAATTAAACAAAATATTTAAAGCCTATATGAATGAGCACAAGGATTATAAAGTTGAAACATTAATGCGAGATGGTGTTAGTGATATTTTTTGGAAAACTTACTTTGCTTTATACATGACAGCACTAGATGTTCCAGCAATCGTTCATATAACTGGATATGATGGAAATATTTCACCGGCAACCGATGTTTCACACGCTGCAATTTGCTATGGTTACGTTGATAGTTTAAATGGTATTAGATTACATATTGGTGATAGGTCAGAAGATTTGACCGATGTTATTTCAAGAAGTTATGTTGTTCAATCATTCTATATGGCTAACTTTACATCTGCACATAAACATGCCTATGGTTATATATGGGACACAAAAGAAGAATGTAATAAATATTGTGTTTGTGGTGATACCATCACACATCAACACAATCTAACATATGAAAAAGTAGATGTTTATCAACATAAAGTTATATGTTTGGATTGTGGAAAAGAATATCTAGAAGATCATCATTATGTGCAAATGAATAAGACAGTCTTTATTTGTAATTATTGTGGTGAACATGTAAACCATTTACCAACACAAGAATAACAAAAAAAGGAGTAAGTCTATAAAAGGGCTTACTCCTTATATTTGATTTCTAGTAAAACAACATCTTTATTTTGCTTTCTATTAACAATATTTTGTCGATAGATTCGCATATTTAGGTTGTTTATGATGGCATTTATTTTATCTAATTTATCAAGTCGATGAATTAAATAAAAGGAGCCATCTTTTTTTAATAATTTATTTACTTTATCAAATAAGTTTTCTAATGTTAGATTAGTATCATGCTTGGCATTCATAAGTGATTTGTTATCACTTTTAGTTGAATTAGAAAAATATGGTGGATTACAAATTATAACATCAAATAATGAATCATATTCAAAGTCTAATAAGTCTTTACAATATAATTCATAGTTTTGAATATGATTTAGTTCTAAATTATATTTTGCTAATTCAATTGCTTTATCATGAATATCAATTCCAACTAATTTTTGATATTTAAAACATGAGGCATATAATAATAAAACACCATTATTTGTACCAATATCTAAAACTAAACTTTTATCGGGTAAATCGATAAAATTACCAAGTAGAACACTATCAGTATTCATTCTAAACATATCTTTGTATTGATATAGATGAATGTGTTCTTTATTTGGTAAATAATCATAACTACAGTTTTCTAAATTAATATTCATTATTAATATCCAATATGATATAGAAACAATTATCTTCAGACATAAAGAAGTACATTCCTAAATCGCCTGTTGGATCAACTGTATAATAACCATCTTCATCATAATTTGAGTCATCTATTGTCCAGTTTGCTTCAGTTAAAATATTAACGTAGTCTTGTTCACTATATTCAGGATTATAGATAGCAATAGTTCCGTAATAAACTTCATAAAATTCTCCTGCTAAACCTGGAATTTCTATATCTGTGTATTCTTGAATATCTGTTAGTGGCCAATCATCTTTTGGAGGCACATCCCAACATGAATAGTCAATAAATAATGCTGAATCTTCTTCATAGTAATAATATTCAATAACATTGGTTAAAGCACCATCTACAGCAAAGTATGCATCATATTTATAATCGCCAACTGAATGAATTTCTTTTTTATATGTTGTCCAAACAAAAGTGCTGTCTAATATTTCTTTATAAGTTTCAACTGATGTTTCATCTACACCATAAACTAAGATTTTAAAAAAAGCGCCTTCTTCAGAACCATAATCAAGTACAGTGTAACTTTTAGCACCTTCATAAGGAGCTATTTTCATGTAAGACTATATGATTCAATTATTTGAGTTATTTTGGCATCAGGCCATTCTGAAAAGGTTTCTTCAACTGGTTCAATCCAAGCGCAAATTTCAAATACCGGATAAAATTCATCATCGCCTAAAAAATAATCAATTTCCAAATATAAATCAGATGTTTCATCTAAATTTTTATAATAGTCAACTATTATACTACATGTTGGATCTTCGATTCCATTATTAACAAATTCGTATCCATATGTTTCAATAATTGAGATGTACTCATCACAAACATCACCCGAATACATATCTGTAATATAAATAAAATCACCGACAGCATCGGTTTCAACTGAAATTTCATATTCACTAGTTATTGGAGCAACTGGAATAACTTCTGTTAATATTTCTTCCATTAAAGTTTTATCTTCGTCTCTCCAATCAGTAATTTTTTCATAATCAACGATATCAAATTCAACCCAAGCATAAATATCAAATGCAGCTGGATCTTCAGTTGTTTCTAGAAAATATCCAATTTGAATTACTACAAATGAAGTACTATCTATGTCTTTTGAATATTCTTTTAAAAATCCATCCTTGTATTCGGTGGCTTCAACATTATCATCAAATTGGTAGCCATTATTTTCTAAAACCATTCCATATTGATTACTTAAGTCACCTACAGTTTCATCAGAAATCAAGATAAATTCACCATATTCATCTTCTAGAACGTCCAAAAAATAATTTTCGCTTACAGGTGCAACTGGAATAGTTAGACCTAATAAAGTTTGCATTGTTTGAATGTCTTCTTGTTTCCAACTTGTGATTGCATTTACAGTTCCACTGCTAGTTGATGAAGTTGAATCAACATGAACTGAAGTTGAATCTTCAATAGAACTAGAATCAACTGTACTTGAATTGCTTGATGTAATTGATAAACTACTAGAACTACTATCTTTTTTATCATTACAAGAAGTTAACGAAAGAGAAAATAAGGCAATTAAACTTGCAAATAATAAACTTTTTTTCATTTTCATCATTTAATAGTATTTAAAAATACTATTCCTCCTTGAAAAAAATTATAGTCCTCTATTTTTAAAAAATCAATAAATCAAAAAAGAATGACAATTTTAAAATCATCATTCTTTGTAGTATTTTTACTGTTTAGTACTCTACTTCTATTCCTAAAACATTTGAACAGATTGTTTTCTTACAACAGCATTGAGTAAAACAAAGTTGGGCTCTATTACATACATTCTTATATTGTTTACAGCATTCACAACTTGTTGTTTTGATACAACAACAACCATCACCATAAGCTCTTGCTATATAAGTAATTGTAATTGTGTTTCCAAGTGCTATAAAAGAGATTGGTAAACCATTTTCAGGATTAAGGGTTGGATAGTTTATACCATTGATGTAAAGTGTTCCAGGAATAAATACTAATGGAGCTGGTAGTAAATCCTTAAAATAAGCATTTGTTACTAATGGGTCATTATTAGTACAAGTTGCAGTGTAAGTAACGATATCACATGGCTTTAAAGCATTTACATTTTGATTTAGAGTTAATGTTAATTTAGGGCAATTTGCTCCACAAGTATTGTTTGTAAAGTTTCCATTGTTCATAGATTCACCTACTTCCAATAAAACAACTACACTTAACCATATGAAGTATTTAACTAATAAAATTAGGTAAAAGGCTAAAAATCATTAAATTGCCCAAGAAAATATTTAAAAAAAATCAAAAATTTCTTATAATGTTAAGGAAAGAAGGAATAGTATGCATGGCTTGCTATTAGTTAATAAAGAAGTTGGATATACATGTCAAGATGTTTGTAACTGCATTAAAAGAAAATTTAATGTTAAAAAAGTTGGTCATTGTGGTACTTTAGATCCTTTTGCTAATGGTTTATTAATAGTTGGAATTAATGAAGGAACAAAAATACTATCCTTTTTAGAAACTCAAAATAAAACATATTTAGCAACCCTTGAATTAGGTATTAAAACTGATACAGGAGATTGTACTGGAAATATAATTGAAACTGATAAAGTTAATAAATTTGATAAAAAAGAAATCATAAATGTATTTAATTCTTTAATAGGTATACAAAAACAAATACCACCTATGTATAGTGCTATTAAAATCAATGGAAAAAAGTTATATGAATACGCTAGAGATAATCAAAATATTGAAAGAAAAGCTCGAGAGATTCAAATATTTTTATTAGAACTTGTTGAATATAAACATCCTTTAGTTACCTTTAAAGTTACTTGTTCGAAAGGTACTTATATTAGAACACTTGGAGAAGATATTGCATCAAAACTAAACACTGTTGGTCATTTAAAATCATTAACAAGATTAAACATTGATAATTATTCTTTAGAAAATGCTAAAAAAATAGCAGATCTTACTGAAAATGATATTCAAAGTATTGCTAGTATGGTGCCATTTAAATTTTATCTCGCAAGTGATAAAGAATTAAATGACATTAAAAATGGAAAAAGAGTAAAACTAAATAGTAATGAAAAACAATTATTAATACTTGATAAAAATAATAAAGCAATAGCCATATATGAATTAGAAAAAGATAATATTTATCGGTCAATACGAGGTTTTTATTATGAAAATAACTAGAGTTTATGA
The DNA here is from genome assembly GCA_947627355.1 of uncultured Bacilli bacterium. Taxonomy (GTDB): domain Bacteria; phylum Bacillota_I; class Bacilli_A; order RFN20; family CAG-631; genus Caccosoma. The sequence goes on from CANQVX010000003.1 coordinate 43,179, forward strand.
TAACAATGATATAGAGATCAAAACAAAAGATAGTTTTGTTGTAACTATTGGTTTTTTTGATGGAATTCATTTAGGCCATGAAAAGCTATTAGAAAAATGTTGTTTAAAAGCTACAGAATTAAAGGCTAAAAGTCTAGTTATTACATTTTCAAATGAAGCCATCATGAAATTAAAACACACTTATAACTTATGTTTAGAAGAAAATAAACTACTAGCTTTTGAAAAGAAACATATTGATGAAGTTATAGTTATTGAAAATGATTCACCTATATTAAAGCAAACAGCAAGTGAATTTATAAATCAATTTCTAGCAAAATTTAATATTGCTTGTATCTATTGTGGTGATGATTTTTGTTTTGGTTGTGATGGTAAAAAATATGATTTACTCGATAAATATTATAATATAGAAGTTATTGAATCATTAAAAGATAAGAATGGAAAAATATCATCAAGCAATATTAAAAGAATGCTTGAAACAAATAATGTTGAAATAGCTAACTCATATTTATTTTATCCATATCATATCAAAGGAAAAGTTATCAAAGGTAAACAACTAGGAAATACCATAGGATTTCCAACAGCAAATATTGAAATAAATAATCTAGTTTTAAAAGATGGAGTTTATTATGGCGAGGTTTATTATGAAAATAAATTCTATTTAGCTATGATTAATGTTGGAACAAATCCAACAACAGATAAAGATAACATTAAGAAACTAGAAGTTCATATTCTTGATTTTAATCAAGATATCTATGGTAAAGAAATAGAAGTTTATTTCTTAAAATATCTTAGAACAGAAGTTAAATTTGCTTCAATTGAATTACTTAAAAATCAACTTGAACATGATAAATTGTCGATAGAAAGGCATAAAATCATAAATTTTAAAAATTGATTGTAAACTATAACTTTATATATTATAATATATAAGACGTCCACCAAGATAACAAATTACTCCGATTGTTTTCTTAGTCTACGCCAGAAATTAAAAAAGGAGGAAAACTTATGTTAACAAAAGAACAAGTTGCCAACATCGTTAAAGAATATGGTGAAGATGAAAAGAACACTGGTTCAACAGAAGTTCAAGTAGCTTTACTAACTGAAAGAATTAAGTATTTAACAGAACATTTAAAAGTTCATAAGAATGACAACCATTCTAGACGTGGTCTTTTAAAATTAGTTGGTCAAAGACGTGGCTTATTAGTTTATCTAAAGAGAACTAATTATGCTAGTTACGTTAAATTAATTGAAAAATTAGGCATTAGAGATAACATCTAATCATCAAAACTGGGCTAATGTCCAGTTTTTTTAAAAAAAAGGGGAGAATAGTTATGAATCGTGATGTATTATTAAAAGAAATTAGTGAAGTTAATGGTGTTTCCGGTTTTGAAAAAGAAGCAACAAGAGTTGTTAAAAAATATTTTAATGAATCATGTGATGAAATTAAATACGACAATTTAGGTTCAATTGTTGGAAAAAAAGTTGGAAATGAAAAAGGGCCAAAGATTTTATTAACGGGTCATATTGATGAAGTGGGCTTTTTAGTAAAATCTATTGACAATGATGGCTTTATTCGTGTTCATCCATTAGGTGGCTGGTGGGCTCATGTAATTCTAGCTCAAAAAGTTATGATTACTACTCGTAGTGGTAAAAAAGTATTTGGTGTATTTGGCGCTGAACCACCTCATGGAATGGGACCAGAAGCTAGAAACAAAGTAAAAGATGCTAAAGACTTGTATATTGATTTAGGTGTTAAAAACAAACAAGAAGTTGAAGAATTAGGTGTTCAAGTCGGTGATCCTATTTGTCCTTTAACTGAATTTAGAAGAATGAATAACCCTAAATATTTATATGGTAAAGCTTGGGATGATAGAATTGCTGTTGCTTCAATTATTGAAACCTTAAATAACTTAAAAGGTGTTAACCATCCAAATGTTGTTTATGGTGCTGCTACTGTTCAAGAAGAAGTTGGTTTAAGAGGTGCTAAAACAGTTGCTAATATGGTTCATCCTGATGTTGCAATCGCTATTGATGTTACTATGTGTTATGACTTACCTACCATTAAAGATGGTGAAGCAAAACTTGGAACTGGTGTTGCTTTAAGTTTATATGATCATAGTGTTATTGCTCATAGTGGTCTTGTAAAATTCATGGAAAACATTTGTAAGGAACAAAACATTCCATTTACTTATGATGGACTTGCTGCCGGTGGTACTGATAGTGGTGAACTTCATAAGGTTTATGATGGTGTTGTAAATATGACTTTATCATTACCATGTCGTTATTTCCATTCTCATAGTTCAATTGTCCATGAAGATGATTTAGATGCAACAGTAAGATTACTAACTGAATTTATTAAACGTTTAGATAGTGCTGCATTAGAAGAAATTAAAAAAGATAAACAATAAAAATTGCTGAATAAAAGGACTATTTTACTTACAAAATATAATTGGTGATTTAATGAAAATACCAAAGATATTGGCTAATGTATTAGTCCTTTTTTTGTTATCAAGTTGTAATGATAATAAGAATATTGTTTCATCTTATAGTTCTAGTGAATCAGTAAGTTCAAACATTCAAGAAATAGCTGATTTTGGTGTTTTTATTAACGAATTTGAATATTTAACTAATCAATTTAAAGATATTGATAAACAAATACTACCTGATATAATTTATGCTATTTTATCCGTTTCTATCGACAATAATTTAATTGAAATGCAAGTTGAAATTATTGAAGATACTAATAATGGTAAGCAATATCATGTTTCTAACAACCTTATTGATTTATGGGTAAGTAATAATAAAATTGAAATAATCTATATAAACGAAAAATATCCTTTAGAACCACTACCTAATTATTATTTAGAACTTTATATCAATTATTTAGAATTCAAAAGTGAAACTGATAATTTAATATTTGTTGATTTAAAAAGACAAACTGTCAATGTTTTTAAAAATATAAATGGTTATTTCTTTTTAATTAAAAGTTTTCCTTGTGCTAGTGGAAAAACATCAACTCCAACTAAACGAGGTTTATATAAAATTTATGATAAAGGTCCTGTTTTTTATAACGAAGTGAAGTTTTATAAATGTTATTATTGGCTTAAATATTCTAATAAATATTTGCTTCATTCAATTCCTTATAGTTTAGAAGGAGAGCCATTAAATACTTCAATGAGTAAAAAAGTCTCGAATGGCTGTGTAAGAATGTATTATAAAGATGCCAAATGGCTCTATGAAAACATTCAAATTAACACCACAATTTGGATAAATTGAGTGATTGCAATTTACTAAAACAAGTGTATAATATGGGTAGCGACAATTGAAGACAATGTCTATTTAAAGATGTCTATAGAGAGAAAATCATTGGTGGAAGATTTTCGATAATCGAAATAGAATACTACTTCATAGCTCTATTAATACTAGCGTATATTCTGCGTTAAAGAATAAAGAGTGCATATTACATTTGTAATATGAACTAAGGTGGTACCACGTAATCAAAGCGTCCTTAGATTGAAATCGAGGATGTTTTTTTATTTTAAAGGAGTGAAAAAAATTATGATTAACATTAAAGAAGATGAAAAATTATCAGTTTTAAACCATAGTTGTGCCCATTTACTAGCACAAGCGGTTAAACATTTGTATCCAAATGCTAAGTTTTGGGTTGGACCTGTTATTGAAGATGGCTTTTATTATGATATGGATTTAGGCGATGCAGTTGTTAAAGAAGAAGATTTAGCAACCATTGAAAAAGAAATGAAAAAAATTGCTAAAGATGGAAAACGTATCGTTCGTGAAGAATTATCTAAACAACAAGCACTTGAAATGTTTAAAGATGATCCTTATAAGATTGATTTAATTGAAAACCTTCCTGAAGATGAAGTAATTAGTGCTTATCGTCAAGGTGATTTTGTTGACCTTTGCCGTGGCCCTCATGTTGAATCAGTTAAACTAATAAAATACTTTAAATTACTTAAGGTAAGTGGTGCTTATTATAAAGGTGATAGCAATAATAAAATGCTACAAAGAATTTATGGTATTTGCTTTGAAAATGAACAAGATTTAACAGATTATTTAAACTTCTTAGAAGAAGCTAAAAAAAGAGACCATAGAAAACTTGGAAAAGACTTAGAATTATTCATGTTAAGTGAATATGGACCTGGTTTTCCTTTCTGGTTACCAGATGGTATGATTTTAAGAAAACAATTAGAAAACTTTTGGATTGAAGAACATTTAAAAGAAGGATATAAACTAATTCAAACTCCAATCATGTTAAATAAAAAACTATGGGAAATTTCTGGACACTGGGAAAACTATCGTGAAAACATGTATACATCTGAAATCGATAAATATGAATTTGCTATTAAACCTATGAATTGTCCTGGAAGTTTACTTGTTTATAAAAATTCAATTCACTCTTATAAAGATTTTCCATTAAAACTTGGTGAACTTGGCTTAGTTCATCGTCATGAAGCAAGTGGTGCTTTAAATGGTTTATTTAGAGTTAGAACATTTACTCAAGATGATGCTCACATCTTCATGAGTGAAGATATGATTCAAAAAGAAGTTAAAAAACTTATTCAATTATATGACCGCATTTATTCAATCTTTGGCTTAGATTATCATATTGAATTATCAACTCGTCCTGAAAAGAAATACATTGGTAAGATTTCAGTTTGGAACAAAGCTGAAAAAGCTTTAGCAAAAGCATGCGAAGCATCTGGTAAAAAATTTATTATCAATCCAGGTGATGGTGCTTTCTATGGACCTAAACTTGATTTCAAATTAAGAGACTCACTTGGCCGTATTTGGCAATGTGGTACTATTCAATTAGACATGAATCTACCGGAAAGATTTGACATTTACTACATTGATAAAAAAGGTAATAAAAAACGTCCAATCATGCTACATCGTGCCTTACTTGGTTCAATTGAACGTTTTATTGGTATCATTATTGAACACTTTGGTGGTGCTTTCCCATTATGGCTAGCTCCTAAACAAGTAGTTGTTTTACCTGTTAATAATCAATATCATTTAAAATATGCTAAAAAGATTGAACAACAATTACTTAAAGCAAACATTAGAGTAGTTATGGATGCTCGTGAAGAAAAACTAGGTTATAAGATTCGTGAAGCAAACGTTAAAAAGATTACTTATCAAGTAGTTGTTGGCGATGAAGAACTTAATAACAAGACTATTAAAGTTCGTAAATATGGAAGTCAAGAACAAACTTCTATGACTTTAAAAGAATTTGTTAAGAAATTACAACTTGAAATTAAAAACAAGGTTAGATAATTATGCGTGGTAGAAATAAACCTTGGGCAGATGCCTTTATTTTAGAACATGCTAATTATTTATTAGAAAACAAGAATTATAAATTTGATAAACCTACTTATTTAGAAATCGGTATTGGTAAAGGTGATTTTATCATTCAAAGCTGCAAGTATTATCAAGATGTTTTCCATATTGGAATTGAAGTAAATAAATCAATATTTGCTTTAGCTTTAAAAAAGATAGTAGAAGTTGATAATTTAGATAATATTGCTTTGCTTAATATCGATGCCACTAATATATTAGATTATATTCCATTAAATTCTATCGATAAAATCTTTTTAAACTTTAGTGATCCATGGCCTAAAAAAAGACATGCAAAACGAAGATTAGTTAGTTCAAGATATTTAAAAATATTTAAACAAATCTTAAAATCTTCCGGTCAAATCGTATTAAAAACTGATAATAAAAATTTAATGGAATATGCTAAAGAATGTTTTGATGAAGAAAATTTTATATGTGTTGATTATTTTGATGATTATCAAACTGTTGAAGGCGATTTTGTTAGTGAATACGAAACTCGTTTTAGAAGTTTAAATCAACCAATTTATCGAATAATCGTTAAATTTGAAAAGGAGGTTAAACATGAATCTAACTAAAAAACAAATTAAAATCTTAAAAGATTTTTGTGAGTCTTATGGTGCATCAGGCTTTGAAAAAAATGTAACTCATTTATTTAAAGAATATGTAACACCTTATTGTGATGACATTATTTATGATAACTTAGGTTCTATCTATGCTTATAAGAAATCTAAAGTTAATAATCCTTTAAAGGTTATGGTCGCTGCTCATAGTGATGAAGTGGCTTTAAAAGTAAATGAAATATGTGATAATGGTCTTATTAAAGTTAGAGAAACAAGCATTTGGAATCAAATATTAATGGCTCAAAGAGTAACTTTAATCAATCAAAACAATGAAATGTTTAAAGGTGCTATTTGTGCAACTCCAATTCATTTACTATCAGCTAGTCAAAAAAATAGTCCAGTTGAGGTAAAAGATATGTTTGTTGACTTTGGATTTTTAAATAAAGAAGATGCTATTAACCATAATGTTAGATTTAATGATCCAATTTTTGTCGATGGATCCTTTGAAATCTTAAATGATAAACGCATTTTATCAAAAGCCTTAGATAATCGTATTGGTTGTGCTTTATTAGTTGAAATATTAATGGCTTTAAAAAATGTAGAACTTCCTTATGATTTATATGTTGGTCTTGATGTTCAAGAAGAAGTAGGACTTAGAGGAGCAACTACCGCTAGTCAAATGATTAAACCTGATTTTGCTATTGTTGTTGATTGTTCACCTGCTAATGATTTAGCTTCAAATACTGAAATGGGAAGATTAGGAGAAGGCGTTTTACTTAGAGTTGTTGATGGTAACATGATTGCTTTTTCTCAATTGATTGATTATCAAAAGAAATTATGTATCAAGCATCATATTCCTTATCAATATTTCATTTCTAATGGTGGCACTGATGCTGGAGCAATTCATAAAGCAAATGATGGAATTTTAACTCTTACCTCTTGTATTTGTGCTAGAAATATTCATTCTAATTCTTCAATTATGGATGTTGATGATTATCTAGCAAATATGAAATTTTTAAAAGTTTTACTTAAATCATTTAATGCTAGTGTTTATGAAAAATTATTAAAGGATGGTCGTTAATATGAGTTATGTATTTTATTTAAATCATATGTTACTTATCAATCATGGTTCAAATCAAAAGACCGATCATGTTAAACAATTTGCCGATAGAATCGTAGCTTTATATAATAAAGATAACGAAAATATAGGTTATAATATCTTAAATTATCAAGATGATTCATTAAAGCCAGGACTTATCATTTATCCTAGTGCTAAATTAGAAAATGAAGTAAATGAAATCTTAAATAAACAAGGACTTCCTTCAATTAAACTGCAAGGAATGGAAAGTCTAGTAGTAGGAAAAGTCCTAACTTGTGTTGAACATCCTGATTCTGATCATTTACATATCACAACAGTAGATGTTAAAGATGAAGTTTTACAGATTGTTTGTGGTGCTAAAAACATTGCAGCCGGTCAAAAGGTAGTAGTTGCTAAAGTAGGCACTATGATGTTTGATGGTACATTTATTGAACCAAGTTTGTTGCGAAACGTTTCATCTTGTGGTATGATATGTTCAGGATTTGAACTTAAATTAGATGGCTACAAGCCAAAAACAGGAATTCTTGTTTTAGATGATAGTTATCAAATTGGAAATCCTTATTTTGCTAAGGAGTGAGCTTAATGGAAAACAAAAAACCTACTTATAGTGATGAAACCCAAGCAGTAGTACTTAACGAAAATACTGAAGTTTTAGATGCTACCGGTTATGTCAATACTGTCGAATTAAACGATCTTATTAAGGCTGAAGAAGCCGAAAAAAAACTTCCTTGGTATAAGAAAATTTTTAAACGTAAAAATAAGAAAAAATAGATTAAGTGTTTGCTTTTTTATAGCAAATGCTTTTTATTATTTATAATAATTATTATTGCTAATTTTTATTTGAGTTGTTAAAATATTGTGTGTGGAATAAATTTGGGGGTAGTAAAATGAAAAAAGGTAAAGGACTATTTTTATTGTCAAGCTTACTATTTTTATCAACTGCTGTTGGCTGTTCATCTGTAGCTGGTGGCTTAAAATCTTATAGTTATGAATACGATTATGAAGATGTTGAAGGTGGACTTAAAATCACCGGTATTCAATATAATAAGAAAAACAAAAAACTAGATATTACAATTCCAGATTCCATTTTAGGAAAGAAAGTTGTAGCTATTGCTGAAGGTGCATTTAAAAATAACAACGTTATTTATAATGTATTTTTAGGAAAAAATGTTAAAACAATTGAAGCTGAAGCTTTCATGGGCTGTTCTAAATTAAATAATATTGTTTATCCAACCGATGTTTTAATTCATGTTGGTGATAGAGCATATGCTAATACTGCAGTAAGTGATTTATTTATCACTAATAAAATTGAATTAGGAAATGAAGTATTTAAAGATTGTGTTTCTTTAAATAGTGTTAAATCAACCGCTAATGTTTATGGTTCAAATTTATTTACCGGTTGTACTAACTTAAAATCACTTGATATTAATTTTATTGGTGCTAATGCCACTGATTATAAACCTTTATCTTATCTATTTGGTGAAACTATTCCTTCATCTTTAACTGAACTTGTAATTGGTGAACAAACTTCATTTGCTTCAAATACTTTTGAAAATTGTTCAACTTTAACTAATATTGAACTTCCAGGTCCTAAAATTGTTCTAGAACTTCCTCGAGGTTTATTTGCTAATTGTAGTGCTCTTGAAAGTTTAACTTTACCATTTGTAGGAAAAGCAACAATACCTTTAGCATCTTCTACTATTAATGATGATTATTCACTTGCTTATTTATTTAATAAAACTAGCAATGCTGAAATTAGTGATAAATTAAAATCAATTACTTTCCATCCAACTGCCATTGTAACTCTAGAAAATAACGAAAAACTTACTAATGGTATGATTTCTATCCGTAAAGTTAATTTCGGTGGTTGTAATCATCTTGAAACACTTGAATTTGATAAAGGCCTTGTAAGTATTGAAGCAGGCGCTTTTGATGGTTGTAGTGCATTAAATAGCATTAAATTACCTTCATCAATTGAAACAATTGGTGCTAAAGCATTTGATCAAACTAAATTATATACTGACCATGCAAGTGGTTTATTAATCGTTGATAAGTGGGCTGTTGGTTATAAAGCAGCAACTAACAAAAGACTTTCAAACAATACAATTAATGGTATTGCTGATGAATTATTTAAAGAAAACAATGATGTTACTGAAGTTGCTTTTAGAAACTTAAAGACTTTAGGAAAAAATACTTTCACTGGTGCTAGTGCATTAACTAAGGTTGATTTCCAAACAATTGAAACAATTCCTGAAAATACCTTTGCTAATTGTCTTGCTTTAGGTGAAGTAAATTTACCAAGAGTTAAAGAATTGGGCGCTGGTGCTTTTAGTGGTTGTACAACTTTAAATAAAGTTACTTTATCAAGAGTTGAAAACATTAGTGCTAATGCCTTTAAAGATTGTAGTTCATTAACTTATCTTGTTATACCAAGTTCAATTAAAACTATTGCTGATGATGCGTTTGCAGGTTGCACTAATTTAGTTATTTATCTTGATTTTGAACAAACAGCAGATAAAACAATGCCAACTGGAGCATGGTCTAATGGTTTAACAATTTATTATAAAGATGCCTGGGAACTTAATGACAATGGTGTTCCAACACCTAAAACTCCAGCAGCTTAATAAAACTTTATAAAATTTGATATTTTAGCGGAGCGTTTGCTTCGCTTTTTTATATTCATAAAAAACGTTTTGGAATTATTTTAAAAATTTAGCACTAAACTATTGACAGTGCTAAAGTACATAAGTATAATAATCTTAGCACTTGAAAACATATAGTGCTAATGGTGGTGATGATATGGAAACTCTTCCAAGAAAATTTTTAATCTTAAAACTGATTGTTGAAGAATTTATTAAAACTGCTCATCCTGTTGGTTCAAACACTTTGCTTGAACAATATAATCTTGATTTCTCAAGTGCAACTATTCGAAATGAAATGTTTACTCTTGAAGAAGAAGGCTATATTGAAAAACCTCATACTAGTGCTGGTAGAGTGCCAAGTGTTAAAGGATATCGTTATTACATTGAACATTTAAAAAGCGATAACAGAGCTAAAAACATCAAATCTAAAATTAAAAATTTCATCGAAGATAATAGTCAAACCATGCACATCGATCAAATCATTGATGAATGTTGTCAAATTATTTCTAATATGACAAATCTTGTATCAGTTGTTATGGGCCCTGATGGAAGTAAAGAAAAGATTGCTAAAGTTGAACTTATTAGATTGAATTCATCAACAGCAATTGTTGTCTTTATTACTGATAGTGGTTATGTTGAACATAAAATTATTAATGTTCCAAGTGGAAGCAAGATAGAAGAATTAGAAGATTGTGTTCATATTATTAATAAAAGAATTGCTGGTATTTCATTAAATGAATCAGATGTTGCTTTAAAAAGTGTCCAATTAGTCTTATCTGAACACATTAAAAATTATCAAATGGTTTACAATGCTTTTGCTCAAGCCTTCTTACATTTTGCTAGCGAAAGAATTTCCTATTATGGTAAAAACAATTTGTTAAGTCAAAAAGATTTTGCTGATATTCAAAAAATGAAAAAAGTAGCAAAAATATTAGAAGACAACAACATTTGGAAAAGTTTTGATAATGAATATGAAGGAATTAATGTCTCAATTGGTAAAGAAAGCAATGTAACTGACCTTGAAGATATTTCGGTTGTTTCAACTAAACTTAAATTATCAGAATCAAATTCAGGTACCGTTGCGATTATTGGCCCAACTAGAATGGATTATAGTCAAGTCATTGATGCCTTAGAATATTTATCTGATACCATTGATGAATTAGTTAAAAAGAAGGAGAAATAATATGGACGAAAATAAAAAAGAAAATAAAGAAGAAGTAGAAAAAGAAGCTTCTAAAAATGAAACAAAGGAAGAAAAAAAAGTAGAAGCTAATGAAGATACTAATAAAAATAAACCCAAAAAAGAAAAGAAAGATTTCATTAATAAATTACAAGAAGAAGTAAAAGAATGGCAAAATAAATACTATCGTTTATATGCTGATATGGATAATCTTAGAAAACAATATCAAAAAGATTATGCAAATGTTGTTAAATATCAATCACAAGCCATTGTTGAAAAGTTACTTCCAAGTCTAGATGTCTTTTCAATGGTAATTGGTAGTGTTGATAATCTACCAGCTGAAGTTAAAAATTATGTCATGGGCTTTGATGCTGTCTATCGTCAAATGCTACAAGCTTTAGAAAGTGAAGGAGTTAGTGAAATCGTATGTAAAATAGGTGATGAATTCAATCATGATATTCATTATGCTATGGATACAGTCGAAGTTGAAGATAAAGAAAAAGAAAATAAAATCGTTAAGATTTATTTAAAAGGTTATAAATTACATGACCGTCTACTTCGTGCGGTAACGGTTAGTGTTGGAGTTTTAAAAAAAGAAAATAAAGAGCCTGAGGCTTAATAAAGGAGGAATTGTTTATGGCACAAAATAGTATTATTATTGGTATCGATTTAGGTACCACAAATTCAGTAGTTAGTTATATGCAACCCGATGGAAAATGGAAAGTAATTCCTAATCCAGAAGGAAAAAACACAACACCTTCAGTAGTTGCTTTTAAAGCAAATGGTGAAGAAATTGTTGGTGATGCTGCTAAAAGACAAATGATTACAAATGTTGATACAGTAGCATCAATTAAAAGAAAAATGGGAACTAGTGAAAAGATTCACATCAATTGTATTAATAAAGATTTAACACCTCAAGAAATCAGTGCTAAGATCTTGCAATACATGAAAAAATATGCTGAAGACAATCTAGGCCAAAAGATTGAAAAAGCAGTTATTACTGTTCCAGCTTACTTTAACGATGCTCAAAGACAAGCTACAAAAGATGCTGGTATCATTGCTGGTCTTGATGTTGTACGTATTATTAATGAACCTACCGCTGCAGCTTTAGCTTATGGTATGGAAAATAAGGGAAATGAAAAAGTCTTAGTATTTGACTTAGGTGGCGGCACCTTTGATGTATCAATTCTTGAAATTGGTGATGGTACATTTGAAGTTATTTCAACCGCTGGTGATAATCGTTTAGGTGGCGATGACTGGGATGAAGAAGTTCAAAAATGGATCTTAAACGAAATTAAGACTGAATTTAATCTAGATTTATCAAATGATAAGATGGCTATGCAACGTTTAAAAGACGCTGCTGAAAAAGCAAAGATTGAATTATCAGCAATGTTTGAAACAACTATCAACTTACCATTCCTTGCAATGACTGCAACTGGTCCTATTAACTTTGAAAGAAAATTAACTAGAGCTAATTTCCAAAATATGACTAAACATCTATTAGATAGAACAACTAAACCAGTTGAACAAGCTTTACATGATGCTAATTTAACAGCTAATGATATTTCTGAAATCTTATTAGTTGGTGGTTCAACTCGTATGCCAGCAGTTGTTGAAGTTGTTAAAAAGATGTTAAATAAAGAACCTAATCGTTCAATTAACCCTGATGAATCTGTAGCAATTGGTGCTGCTGTTCAAGGTGGTATTATCCGTGGTGATGTTAAAGATGTTTTATTACTTGATGTTACTCCATTATCATTAGGTATTGAAACCCTTGGTGGTGTTTTAACAGTTTTAATTCCTAGAAATACAACTATTCCTACTACTAAGTCTCAAACATTCTCAACCGCTGAAGATAATCAACCTGCTGTTGATATTCAAGTTTATCAAGGTGAAAGACCAATGGCTAGAGATAACAAATTACTAGGAACATTTAAACTTGATGGTATCCGTCCAGCACGTCGTGGCACTCCTCGTATTGAAGTTACATTCAATATCGATGTTAATGGTATTGTAAACGTTGCTGCTAAAGATTTAGATACTAATAAAGAACAATCAATTACAATTAGTGGTTCATCAGGTTTAAGCCAAGCTGAAATTGATAAGATGGTAAAAGAAGCTGAAGCTAATAAAGAAGCTGATGAAAAACGTCGTGAAGAAGTTGAAACTAAAAATAAAGCTGAATCTTATGTTAATGAAATGGAAAATAGAGTTAACGAACATGGTAATTTAGTTAGCGAAGAAGTATTAAATAGAACTAAAGAAGCTATTGAAAACTTAAAGAAAGACATTCAATCATTAGCTCCAGCTGATTTAAAGAATAAACTTCCTGAATATGAAAGAACATTTGCTGAATTTGAACAAGCTGCTCAACAAGCAGGAGCAAATGCTAACCCTAATCCTCAATCAAATCCTAGTGGAAATGATGATGGACCAATTAATGCTTAGTTTGTAATGTTTGGGGGTGCAAATTAATTGCACTCCCCATTTTAGAAAGAAGGTATGTCCATGGCTAATCAAAAAAGAGATTTATATGAAATTCTTGGAATTAGTAAAAATGCTACTCAAGAAGAAATCAAAGCTGCCCATCGTAAACTTGTAAAACAATATCACCCTGATTTAAATAAAGAACCAGGAGCTGAAGAAAAGTTTAAAGAAGTTCAAAATGCTTATGATATTTTAAGTGACGAAAAGAAAAGACAACTATATGATCAATATGGTTATGCTGGAATCGATCCAAATGCTGCTGGTGGCTTTAATGGCGCTGGTGGTTTTAATGGTAATTTTGGCGATTTTGGCGAAGCTTTTGGTGGTTTTGGTGATATTTTTGAAAGCTTTTTTGGTGCTGGACGTCGTAGTAATGCAGAACGCAATCCAAACCGTGGACCAATTCGTGGTGAAGATGAATTTACCAGCATGAGAATATCTTTTATGGATTCTGTCCGTGGTGTTGAAGTAAAAGTACCTTTAACTTATTACAAATTATGTTCTCATTGTAATGGCACAGGTGCTGAATCTGCAAAAGATGTTGAAACATGTCCTACTTGTCGAGGTACTGGAACTATAAAGACCCAAACTCAAAGCTTTTTTGGCACTATGATTAGTGAAAAAAGATGTCCAACTTGTAACGGAACTGGAAAAAGAATTAAAACTCCTTGTCATGAATGCCGTGGCGAAGGTTATATTAAAGTTAAAGAACAATATAATTTAAAGATTCCTCAAGGTATTAATTCTCAACGTCAATTAAAAATAGCTGGTAAAGGAAAAGTTGGTAAAAATGGTGGACCATGTGGCGATCTTTATATTGAAATAATTGTCGAACAAAGCAATGATTTTAAACGTGATGGTAACAATGTTCATATCGAATTTCCAATCACTTCAACTGATGCTATTTTAGGTCTTAGATGTGAAGTTCCAACAATTTATGGAATGACGACAATTGATATTCCATCTGGTATTCAAAATGGTGATACAATTCGCATTAAAAACAAAGGTTTCAAAGATGTTAGAAGTGATGTTTTTGGCGATGAAATCGTACATATTAAGGTTGTTGTTCCTTCATCATTAAGTAGTGATGAAAAACAATTATATGAACAAATTAGAAACGTTGAATCAAGAAAAAAAGATAAACCTAACGATAAATATAACGAAAAAATCAAACGAGCATACAAAATGTAGTGAAAACTACATTTTTTTATATGAAAATATAAAAAAAATGGTATAATGAAAAAAGAGTAGGTGAAGTTTTCATGGCAAAAGATAAACATCAAAAAATAAAAGATGAAAAAACAAAAGAAATGAAAGATAAAGAAGCCATTATCGCCATAATTGGTTTGATTTTAGTGGTATTTTCTATCTTAATTATAGCAAACACAGGATTTATAGCTAACGCTTTAAAATATGCCTTTGTCTTTTTATTTGGCACTTGCTATTTATTTGTTTTACTTTATTTGTTATTCATTGGTTTTTATATGATTTTCAAAAAGAAACCATTTAAAATGTTTCAAAAAATGCAATATGTTTTGTTATTTTTTATTTTTTTATGTGTCCTTGCCTTAGCATCTACTGGTCATAAAGGTTTGGTATTTAAAAATTTCACAGGAATTTATAAACAATTAATGCCAAAAAGTTTAAACACTGCGACAGTTTCCGCTCGTGTTGGTGGTGGTTGGCTTGGCTTTTTCTTACTTGCCGTTTTTAACACTTTACTTGGTGCTGAAGCTTGGTCAATGATAGTTTATATCATTTTACTTTTAGGCCTAGTTTATCTACTATTCTATAAAAAAATCAATGCTTTGATTAGAAAAGCTGCTAAAGCTAGAAAAGCTAAAAAAGAACAAAAACAAAACGAAAAAGAACTTGCAAATACTAGTGTTGTCGATAGAAGAGATACCTTAACTGGTCAAACTTTAGATAACGACAATAATAAAACAAGTCATGCAGTTATCATTTCTGATAATGAAAATCCATTCAATGAAAATATAAATAAACAAGAAACTGAAACTAAAGTGGTTGTTGAAGAACCTGAAAAGCCAGTTGTAAATGCTTCTTTATCATCTAGTACTAAATATCGTAGTCTTGCTGATTTTGATGATGTTGTCGATGATTTAGAAGCCACTCGAGTTATTTCTCGTGATCAAATTAATAATAATTCTAATCAAACTGTTACTCAAAATAATTCAATTTTTGAACCAAGTGTGAAAGTAAATGAAGACAATACTAATCAAAATCTATTTGTTCAAGAAAAAGAAATTAAGCCAAATAGTGAAGAAGCCTTAAGAATGCAAGAATATGAAAAAATAAAACAAGAACAATTGAATCAAACTTATTATGAAAATGAAACTTTAAATCAAACAAATAACGAAAATGTAAATGAAGTTAACGAAACTATTCAACCAGTTGATGAAAGTAAAAATGATGAAGAAGTTAGTGAAGAAAAAGAACTTTCAATTCAATCACAAGTATCATTTGAAGAACAATATGTAAAACCTATGCAAACCACATTTACCTATGGAAATCATACTAAAGAAGAACTTGAGCAAGATGAAGAAGAAGTAGAAGTTGAAATTAATCAAGACGATGATTTTGTTTATGATTTTAGAACTTATCAATTACCACCTTTAGCTTTATTAAAAGATGCTACAAATGTTCAAGAAATTCTTCAAGAAAATGCTGCTTCTGCTGTTGAAAAAGCCGATATTTTAATGCAAAAAATGAAAGAATTAAATATTGATGCTGAAATTGTTGGCTATAGTATTGGTCCATCAGTTACCCAATATGAAACTAGACTTAATAAAGGTAAAGCTCAATCAATTCAAGGAGCTATGGAAGACTTTAAACTTGCTTTAGGTGTTGCTTCTTTACGTATTGTTATCCCTATTCCTGGAAAAAGAGGAAGTATCGGTATTGAAGTTCCTAATGATAAAAAGAGCATGGTAACATTTAAAGAAATCATGAGTTATATTACTTATATGAAAGCAAATGACCCAAAGATGCAAAAAATGGATACTATTATGCCAATTGGTAAAGATATTTCTGGTAATCCAGTTATTGCTTCTATTACTAAAATGCCACATTGTTTAATTTCTGGTGCTACTAATAGCGGTAAATCTGTTTGTGCTAATACCATTATTTGTTCATTGCTTTATCAATACAAACCAAATGAATTAAAATTTATAATGATTGACCCTAAACGTGTTGAAATGCTTTTCTATAAGAATTTACCTCACTTATTATGTCCAATCATTATTGATTCTGAACATGCGGCTGTTGCTTTAGTAAAACTATGTGAAGAAATGCAAGAAAGATTTGATACATTTTCAAAATGCCAAGTAAAAAATATTGCTGCTTATAATGAAATGAGAAGAGCAAATGGTGAAGAAATCATGCCATTTATTGTTCTAGTTGTTGATGAATTTGCTGAATTAATGTTAAGTAAACAATCAGCTATTATTGAAGAAAAAGTACAAAGCCTAGTTCAACTTGGTAGAGCATCAGGTATTCACTTAATTTTATGTACTCAAAGACCATCAGTAAACGTTATTACTGGTACTATTAAAAATAACATTCCATGTCGTTTAACATTTAGATTATCATCAAATGTTGACTCTAAGACTGTTATTGATTCAGGCGGTGCTGAAAAACTATTAAACAATGGGGATATGTTATTATTAACCCCTGAAAGTTCAGACTTAAAGAGAGTTCAAGGTTCATTTATTTCTGATGAAGAAATTGAAAACATTGTAGCTTTTTGTTCTAAACAATGTCCGTCTCAATATGATCCTAGATTTTTAGATTTACAAACTAATGCTGAAAAAGAAAAAGCTATACATAATTTAGAAGAAAATGACAATAATAATGATGAAGATGCTGATGAAGCTCTTTATAAAGATATTCGTTATTTTGTCTTAAAAGAACAAACCATTGTCACATCATTGATTCAAGGAAAGTTCAAAATTGGTTATGGAAAAGTATCAAACTTTATTAGCCGATTAACTGATGAAGGAATCATTGGCCAAAAAGCCGGTGGCAAGGGTAGAGAAGTTTTAATGACCTTAGAAGAATGGGAGTCAAATAATAATGAACAATAAAAAGACAATTCGTTTTCAAAATAATTGTCGTTTAATCTTACAAAAAGATAAAAAATTTAAATATATCGGTGTTGAAGTTGTTTTTTATGATAAATTCGATTATAAAAACATCACAGCCTATAATGTTTTATCAAGAATATTACTAAATTCATCAAAAGTTTATAAAACGATGAAAGAAATGAATCAAAAAAAGGAAGAACTATATGATGTTGAACTTAATACCTCATATAAATATTGGTATAAGTTAGCAACTTTTAAAGTTATCGGTAATTTTATCAATCCTAAATATGTTAACAATAAAAATTATGAAGAAGAAATATTTTCTTTTTTAAGTAGTACAATTTTTAATCAAAACATCGAAAATCATTCTTTTGATAAAGATTTATTTAATATTGCTAAAGATTTAGTGGCTAATTCAATTTTATTACAAAAAGATCAACCTGATTCTTATGCTTTTATCTCTTTATTAAAAATGCTAGGAACTAAAAAACAAGCAATAGCTGCTTCAACTATTGGTGAAAAGAAAGTGTTAGATGAATTAAATGCCTCTAATTTAGTTGATTATTATTTGCATTTAATTAATCTACCATTTGATATTTATGTTTATGGTGACATTCAATTTGAAAAAATTAAAAGACTTGTAAAAAAATATTTTAACAATCAAACAACAACTAGAAAGAAATATCAACTTCAAAAGGCTTTAAATCCTAATAATATCAAAAATAAAGTAATTTATCGTGATGTTTTACAAGCAAAAGTTGCTATTTGTTATACTACAGGTGTTTTATATAACGATAAAGATTATTATGCCATGAGATTGCTTAACAATCTTTTTGGGGAAAACCAACAATCAAAATTGTTTCAAGAAATAAGAGAAAAACAAGGCTTGTGTTATTCAATTTTTTCTACTTTTGATAGTGTTTATGGAACCATTATTGTTTATACTGGCATACCAATTGAAAAAGTAAAAGAAACAATATCGGCTATCAATCAATTGATAGATGACTTGAAAGAAGGAAAAATATCAAATAAAGATATTGAAATGGCAAAAATTGATATTATTTCTTCGTTAAATCAAGTAAAAGATAACATGTTTAAACACATGAACTTAGAAATAAGAGCAGCTTGTTATAATCAAGAATATGATGTCGAAAAAATCATAAATTTATATCAAAAAATAACCAAAAATGATTTAATTGAAGTTGCAAAAAAGATTCAATATAAAACCCATGTTGTGGTAACTAAAAAAGGAAAATGACCATGAAATATAAAAGATATCCAAAGATAAATGAAGAAGTTTATACATTAACCTTAGAAAATAAATTAAAGGTTTATTATATTCCTAGAACTGGCTTTCAAAATAAGATTGCTATAATTGCCACAAGATTTGGAAGTTTACATTCTAACCAAACTGTTATGATTGATGGAAAATCTAAAAAAATACCGTTTGGAACGGCTCATTTTTTAGAACATAGAATGTTTTCAATTAAAGATAAAGATGCTAGTGAATTGTTTTTAAATTTAGGTGCTAGTTCTAATGCTTTTACATCTTATAATACCACAGCATATTATTTTAAATGTAACGATAGATTCTATGAAAATCTTGATGTGCTATTTGAAATGATATCATCATTTGATAGCACTAGTAAGCAAATCGAAAATGAAAAGCAAATTATCATTGAAGAATTAAAAATGTATCAAGATGAACCAGCCACTAAATTACTAAATAATTTATTTAAAAATGGTTATCAATATCATTTAATCAATCAAGATATTGGTGGAACTATTGAAAGTGTTGAATCTATCGATAAAAAGATGCTAGAAGCCTGTTATAAAAAGTATTATGATCCTAGCAATTTAGTATTAGTTATTGCTGGTGATTTAAATGTCGATGAACTTGAAAAATATTTAAATAATCTAAAGGTTTTTGATAAAAAAATAGATAAACCTAATATTAAAAAACTATCATTTAAAAATGAACCATTAGAAGTTATTAACGATAGAACAGATATTTATCAAGATATTTCTTTACCTTTGTATGGAATTCTATTTAAACTAAAACCAGTTAATACAAAACTACAACAAAAGGCTTATCTTCAAATGGAAATATTATTAAGTTATTATTTTGATGCTTCAGGAATTTATACTGAAGATTGGCTTAAAAAGAAAATAATTAATAATTCTATTAGTTTCTATCATGGGATGAATATTGACCTTAATTATTTAATTTTATATAATATTAATGACAAATATGACATTTCCATAAATCATATTTTGGACGTTTTTGATAAAAAACATTTCACCATGACTGAATCAGATTTTAAACGAATTAAAAACAAATTAATTGGTTCACTCATTAAAGAATATGGAAATGTTGAAGAAATGGCTAAAGAATATCTTCATTATTTGATTAGTGATATGGATTATTTTAAAGAAATTACGATACTAAATCAGATAACTTTAGAAGACATTTATGAAACTTATTTAGAAATTTGCAATGCCTCCCATTGCATTGTTATTGAAAGGAAAGATGCTAAATGATGAAGGGGATTGGAATTGATATTGTTAAAGTTAGTCGTTTATCTGAACGTGTAGCTGATAAGATTTTATCTGATAAGGAATTAAAAGAATTTAAAACTTATCTAGATGTAAACAAAAAAAGAGCTATGCAATTTTTAGGTGGTCGTCTAGCTGCTAAAGAAGCTTATTTAAAAGCAGTAGGTGTTGGTATGTATAATGGCATATCTTTAAACCAATTAAAAGTTGTTAAGGATCAATTTGGTAATCCAACGTTTGAAGATACACCTAATTGCTTCTTATCAATCACTCATGATGCCGGTGTAGCCGTAGCAATTGTAGTGATTTATTAGCCCTAAAAAAATTTTTAAAAAAAATAAAATTTAACCAAATTAAACAAAAGTTCCAATAAGCATAAAAAATAGTTGCTTTTTTGGAACTTTTTTTGATATTTTTGCTCAAATTGGCGATTTTTCTTTTTTTTATTTTTTTGTTATTCTTAATACGGTGATGGAAAATGACAAATGTTGTTGTATTAATTGGACAAGTAAAAAGAGCTTATTTTGATGAAAAAACAAGTACATGTTATCTTGAATTAAAGGTCGAAAATCCTTTTGTAGATGAATATGATACTGTTGAAGAAGTTTATGTCGTCAGGTTATGGCGTGGAATTTATAATGACTTGAAATCTATATCTAAAATAAAACCTAATATTCTTGTTGGTATTAAAGGCCGACTTGAAATTGAAAATGATAAAGTAATTATTGTAAGTGAAAGAGTTTCTTTTTTAGGTAAATAATTATTTATTTTAAGCATAAAAAAAGATTCATCAAAAACATGGATGTATCTTAATTTTTGTTATGGCTAAAAAACGGATTTTAATGTTAATTATTGTAAAAAATTTGAAAATTATAAGTTGAGTTCTAGGAATTATAAAGATATTGATAATTGTTTAAAACAAAAAAAGAAAGTAGCGCTAGGAAAGAGTCATTAGCTCTTTCGTCCTACTTTCACCAATATTATACGTGTATTCAATTAATAAAGTCAATTATCAAAATTTTTAATCATAATTATTTTTTTTAATTTTACAACCAACTAATAAAGTTTCATTGAAAGCAAACAGCACCATGCTTTGACTAATAAAAAAATTGTTTAACTAGACTTATTTTTACATTCTTTATATAATGTAATTATATAAAGGTCAGGTGATAATTCATGGAACAATATAAGCAAATGTGTCGAGATATTTTAAAAAATGGTAAATATAAACCAGATCGTACTAATACAGGAACAATTTCTTATTTTGGTTATCAAGCAAGATATCCATTAAGTGATGGATTTCCTTTACTTACAACCAAAAAAGTTTATTTTAAAGGGATTCTTGCTGAGTTATTATGGTTTATTAGTGGTTCAACAAATATTCGTCCACTTGTTTTACAAAATGTAAACATTTGGAATGAATGGCCATATGAAACATTTAAAAAATCAAAAGATTATAATGGTGAAACCATTCAAGAATTTGCTTTGAAAATAAAAGAAGATGAAAAATTCGCTGCTAAATATGGTGAATTAGGCCCAGTATATGGAAAACAATGGCGTGATTTCTTTGGTGTTGATCAAATAAAAGAATTAGAAAAAGAATTAAAAGAAAATAAATTTTCTCGTAGATTAATTGTTTGTGCTTGGAATCCAGCCCAAATAAAAGAAATGGCCCTTCCACCATGTCATGCCTTTTTCCAATTTTATGTCAGTGAAGATAACAAATTATCATGTCAATTGTATCAAAGAAGTGCTGATGTATTTTTAGGTGTTCCATTTAACATTGCAAGTTATTCCTTACTTACTATGATGCTTGCAAAAGTTTGTGGCTTTGAACTTGGTGATTTTGTTCACACTATGGGTGATGTTCATATCTATTGCAACCATATCGAACAAGTTAAAGAACAATTAACAAGAAGTTGCAAGAAATTACCTACCTTGAAAATCCTTAGAGATGTCTCATCAATTACAGAATTTAAAATGGAAGACTTTGAATTAGTTGATTATGATCCATGGCCTGCTATTAAAGGAAAGGTTGCAGTTTAATGATTAGTCTTATCGTTGCTTATAGCAAAAATAACAAAGTTATTGGTAAAAACAACCAAATTCCTTGGCATATCTCTGAAGATTTTAAACATTTTAAAGCTTATACTTTAAATAAAACCATTTTAATGGGTAAAAATACTTATTTATCAATAGGTAAACCATTAAAAGATCGTAAAACAATCGTTTGTGTCAATGATAATTCTTTAAATGTTGTTCATGAAGATGTAACTATGGCAAGTGATTTATTTGAAGTTTTAAAAAAATATCAAAATCGTCCTGAAGAATTAGTTGTTTGTGGTGGAGCTATGATTTATAAATTATCCCTTCCATATGTTGATAAACTAGTTATTTCAGAATTAAAAACTCAATATGAAGGAGATGCTTATTTTCCAGATTTTGAAGATGATTTTGAACTGGTAAATACTGACGAAAGACAAGAATTTATTATCAAAACTTATTTAAGAAAAAAGGTGAAGTAAATGTTTAAATGGTTTTGTATGATTTTAAAACTATTTTTCCCACTAACATCAATCCTAACTAGACTAAAAAAATATATAAAACATAAAGATAAATATCCACTTCAATTTCGTTATGATGAAGTTAGAAATTTCATGTTAAAACTTCAAAAAGCAACTAAAAAACAAATTGAAGTTCATAACTATGAGATTATGGATAAACCTCATGGAGGTAGAATTTATGTCATGAATCATATTAGTATGGATGATATTTGTACCATGATTCAAATTAGTCAAAAGCCATTGCATTTTATCTCTAAAATCGAAAACGAAAAAGCAATAGCAATTGGTACAGGCTGTAAAGGAATTGATGCATATTTTATTGATAGAAACGATGCTAGACAATCATTAAGAGTCTTAAAACAAGCAGCTGATGCTGCTAAACATGGCGAAGATATTTTCTTGTTTCCAGAAGGAACTAGAAGTAAAACAGGTGAAGTTTTAGAATTCAAAAGTGCATTAAATAATTTGATAAATATGGCTAAAGTTGAAGTTGTTTTAATGGCAATTGATAATACTCCTAAAACATTTTCAAAAAAAGAAAAATATAAACCTTTCACAGTAAAAGTAAGAATTTGTGAACCAATTTCATATGAAGAATATTTAGAAAAGAAAGATGATTTTGCTGAATATGCAAGACAAAGAGTGGCTGCGGAATTAGCTATTATTAGAAAAGGGGAATAGCAATGAATATTATTGATATTATTATTAAAAAAGCTAAAAAAGGTGAACTTAGCAAAGAAGAAATCGAATATTTTGTAAATGGTTATACCAAAGATATTATTCCAGATTATCAAATGTCTAGTTTGTTAATGGCTATTTTACTTAATGGTATGACCAATGATGAAACAGTATATCTTACTAAAGCAATGCTTGATAGTGGTGCTAAAAATGATTTATCAAAAATAAAAGGTGTCACTGTTGATAAACATTCAACTGGTGGTGTTGGTGATAAAACAACTTTAGTACTTGCTCCTTTAGTTGCTAGTTGTGGTCTAGTTATGGCAAAAATGTCTGGTAGAGGTTTAGGACATACAGGTGGTACAATTGATAAACTTGAGTCTATTCCAAACATGAAAACATCCCTTTCACCCGACGAATTTTTCAAACAAGTAAATGAAATTGGTCTTGCTGTAATTGGCCAAACTAGTGAACTTGTACCAGCTGATAAAAAAATGTACGCTTTGAGAGATGTAACTGGTACAGTTGATTCAATGCCATTAATTGCATCATCAATTATTTCTAAAAAATTAGCATCTGGATCACAAATTATTGAACTTGATGTTAAATATGGTGATGGAGCATTCATGAAGACTAAAGAAGATGCCACTAAACTTGCTAATTTAATGATTTATGTGGGGAAAAGATTAAATAAAGAAATTAAAGCAGTAATTTCAGATATGAATGAACCTTTAGGTTATGCTATTGGAAATAGCCTAGAAGTTATCGAATCTATCGACACTTTAAAAGGTAAAGGCCCTAAAGATTTAGAAGATTTATGCTTACATATCTGTGCTGAATTTCTAGTAGCTGCTAAATTATATGATGATTATGATAAAGCAAAAGAATATGCTAGACATCAATTATTAAGTGGGGCTGCTTTAAATAAGTTTAAAGAATTTGTTAAATACCAAGGTGGAGATGTTCGTTGTGTTGATGATTATTCGTATTTCAAACAACCATTGTATCATTATGATATAAAAGCTGTTAAATCAGGCACTATTAAAATTGTAAAAGCTTTACAAATTGGTCATGCTTCTATGTTACTTGGTGGTGGAAGACAAACAAAAGATGATGTTATTGATATGAGTGCTGGAATTGTTTTAAAAGCTAAAAGAAATGATAAAGTAAATAAAGGTGATGTTATAGCCACTTTATATAGTGATAAAAAACTTACAAAAGAAGTTGAAGATTTAGTTGTAACAGCTTTCATTTACCAATAAAACAATTAATTTGAATATAAAAAATAAGCGTTTTTGTCGTTAAAAACGCTTATTTTGTTAAAAATTGTTTTTTAGTTTACACTAGTTGTAACTGATAAACTACCGCCATTTATAATATGACTTGAACATTCAAAAATGTTACGAATTGCAAAACTAAATCCTAAATCAACATCACTAAATATCGTATATTCTTTAAATATTCCATTAGAATCAAATGCTAATGTAATATCAAATTGATTAGCTTCATATGATAAATCAATTCTCGGAATATATTTTAAGATGCTATCTGGTAAAATTTCTTCAATAAATTCGTTTAATAAATCAGTAAATAAATCTGTTGAAGCATTTAAATGAATGTATAAACCATCACTTGTATCAATTTGTAAACTAAATCCTAAATCGATTAGTTTTTCAACAGCTAGATTTAAGTTTAAACCATTTGCAAGTGATTCAGGAATGATACTTGCTGTATCAATCATGTTTGCCATTAGTTTATTATTTAATTTTTTAGTTAAATAATTTTTGAATTCAATAGTTTCCATTTGTTCGATTGGTTCTTCTTTATCATTTAAAATATAGAACCAATTAGCATCATGTTTTAAACCAATTTTGAATTCGCTTTGAACTTCTTCAGCATCAGATTTAGGAATAATACAGCCAACATTTAAACCAATTACTCCTTTACCAAATAAATCAAAACCTAATGTTGCTTCTTCATTTTTACGTAAACCTAAACTATCATCAACAAATAATTTTGCTTTAACTTTACTATAGAAAATTTCATCATTGGCTGGAAGTGTAACTAAATCAATAACGTAAGATGATTCAAGATTGCCATTTAAATTCATAGCAAATGAAAAGTTTTCATCATCAGTGTTACCAAAGGCTTTTTTGATATCAAAGTTTTTAAGTAATGACATACTGTCATTTTCGTTACTACTAGTTGAACTTGCTAGAGTTGAAGATGTTGAATCGTTACTTAAACTTGATGAAAGTTGATTTGAACTTAATGAACTACTTGAATTGTTATTGCTAGAATTACAGCCTGTTAAACTAATCATTAAAGCAATTAAACCGACACTTAAATAACGTTTCATAAGCAATGTCCCCCTTTTGTCTTTTCACTTATGATATTAGACCTAATTTAGAAAATGTCAAGTGGTTAATTTTAATTTTATATTTATAAAATAAATATAGTTTTAAAAAAAGGCCTCAATTGAAGCCTTTAAAAGTTGTTATAAGTTCCAAAGAATTCTCGCATTTGAATGAGTAATCCATTCAAATCACCAGATAAGATTCCATCAAATCGATCAAACATAATATTGAAAGTTATAAAATTACTAACTAGCAGAATACAGAAACTAACTGGAATAAAGAATCCTAAGAATTGTTTATTATCAGCGTATTTATCTAATAATTTAAAGAAGACAATACAAGCCGTTAATGTGGCTAGTGGGAAAATATCAATCATATATCTAGGACATACACCAGCATAGGCATAAGTAAGAACAACAAGAGCTAGTAATGTTACAGGCATTAAATATAAACTTGCTTTTAATTCTTTACTATCTTCTTTTTTATTCGCAAGTGGAATAGCAATTATAAATAACATAAATGGAACTGCAAAGATACCGATACTACTTTGTATATAGGTATGATATTCACGATTCAAAGCAAACCAACCATCAAAGACAAATGGAAATTTACTATCAACACCAAATTTTTGAATAAAGAAATGATAAAATGCTGGTAAAATATCATGAATTCCAATGGATAAATTTGAATTATCAGCGAGAGTTAATTGATAAGATTGTCCAAATTCAAAGATGTTATTAAAACGAATATAGTTATAGAAACAAATTAAACAGGCTCCTACAAATAAAACTCCAGCCATTGGAAGAAAATCAAGTAGTTTCTTTTTAATTGAATAACCTTTTTTAAACAACATAATTATTAAGAATGGTAACATGAAGATTAAAAATAAGAATAAATTAGGCCTTGATCCCATTAAAAAGACAAAAGCAAGCCCGGCAAAAGCAAGATAGATAGGTCGATGTTTAACATCTTTATAACCTTTAAGTGTTAGTAAGACAAATAACATTGAAAATAGATTGCCAAAAATAATTGGCAAACGATAAATGCCTTCATGAAAATTGCCTACTTTATATGTTACATCACATAAAGATAACGATAGGAATATAGATGATATTAAAACAAATAATAATATTGGTAAATTAACTTTTTTAGCAAATAATGTTACAGCCTCAATAATTGTAAGTAATAAAACACAAATGAAACAAATAGTGCCAAATATTTGTATGAATAATACCTTAGGAACTAAATTGGTTAGAAAATAAATTGGAAAAGCTAATAATATCAATGGTGACACACCATAATAACTATAATATTTTCCATTAAAGTAAGCATGATCCCATAAAAATGATATACCGCTTCGACCATTTGGATCATAAGGATTTGTTAGATCAGCAAGTCTAGCATCAGGTACAATATCAATGAATGGCTTTCCTTTTTTAATGGCATCGAAGTTTTGCATATAAATATCATAATCTTCGAGTTTACCCTCAAATGGATATTTATAGAAGAAAGTGCTTTTGTTAATAAAAGCATAGATTATAAATACTACGATAACAACACCAAACGTTATTAAAATACCTCTTTTTAAATAGGTAAACTTGCTATCTTCTTTAAATTTCATTTTTCTTACAAATACTGAAATATAAACTAAACTTACAAGAAGAACAGTTAAAACAATAATTCTACTTAAATGGAACACTAAAGCCATTGGTTTATTAAAACTGATGCCTTTTAAATATAAATCACCAAAAACATCATGGGTTTCGTCTTGATAAAATTGAATTTTTAAAGAATCATAGGTGATATCAGAAATAGTTAAAATATTGAATCTATCATATTGTGGGTTTGTTTGAAATTCTCGATAAAAAGTATAATCAGTTTGGCCTTTTGTTTTATAGTAAATTTGTATATAACTATCAAGATTTACTTTATTGAAATCAAAATAAATATTTTGGGCATCATCTACAACTTTATCGATAATTATATAACTATTATCAGGCAAATAAATTGTACCATTTTCTTGTTTAATAGCATTCTTTGATGTTTGTAGTGTTGTTATATCTTGTATTTCATAATATTTATAATCATCTTTATAAGCATTGCTATTAAAAGCAAATAATTCAAGTAAGATTATCATAAAAATTCCAATTTGAACTATTAATTTTCTTTTATTTAGTTTAAAGTTTTTATTTTTTATATCTAATACAATATTGCTAGGACTTATAAAGATAAATAGGATATATATAACCGCAGCAAATTTAATCAAACTGCTGGTATCCATCGGATTTAACAGGGCTTTAGATATAAAATATATAACATATGAAACTACTAATGAAATAAGACTATCAATTACAAAACAAATAATTGATCTAGAGGTAATATCTTGCTTTTTAATTGCAAGAATAGCAACATAAAAAGAAGCAAAAAGAATCATTGTTACTAATATTGTAAGTAATATTGCTACCATGTCCTTACCTCCATTCTTTAAAACTACTAAAATAAATTATACACAATTTGCATTTGTTAAGCAAAAAACTCTTTTTTTACCATCAAACGATTTATTGAATAGAAAAAATATGAATTTTCATTATTTGTTTTTCATGTTGAAATTTTTAGTATATTAAATTTTAGTTTTAAGAATATTGACGAATCTTTTTTCTTGCTATTTTGAAACTTTTCTTTTTCCTATCATTATATTTAATCACTACAACAGAATATAAAATTGCCATTGTTATTGAAAAAGAAAAACTAAAGTAAACTTCTGAAAATATTTTCAATGGTGTACCGATATAATCTGTTTCAACTTTATATGTTCCAGCAGGTAATCTAAAAGCTATAAGTCCATCAATATTTATGCTTTCAACGTTAAATTCTTTGTTTTGTGAAGTCACTTTAATTTGATAGCCAGGATAATATAGTAATGGCATTTGAATGAGTGAATTATTTTCTGATACAGTAATTTCCATTTTATATACTGGTGCAAAACGTGAATTAATTGTAATAGAACCATTGCCGGTTAAAAAGATAGGATCTAGTGAATAATCTTTAACATTAAAAGAATCATATCTTATTTTATTCTTAACAGAGTTATATAAACTATTCGAATATTTACTATGATAATCATTTTGTAAAAATATTATTGGAATATATTCTTTATTATGTCCTAATGCCGCTCCATAATCTAAGATAGAATCATCAATAGATGTCAAATAATTGCTTTCATAGTTATTTTCATAGCCTAATCTTTTTTCAAGTAAAGGTTGATTATAAATCATTAACAATCCAACTAAAACGGAAAGTACTGATAGGCCAATTTTTGAATAATTGATATGTTGTGCAATTAATCCGCAAAGGATAGCTGCAAATAATTGTACGAACACCCATAAACGCCATGGGAATTGAATATTTCTAAAAATTTTAGGGGCATGAGTCCAAACACCTTCACTTTGCATCGTAAACAATAAAATAAAGATAAGACTGACAGAAAACCAAAATAAATGATTTTTATAAATTTTTTGGTCTCCTACATCGACATTCATTTGGAATTTATTAATCAATAAAATGAAGAAATATAAGAAAAGGAATATGATACAAGAAAAATAATATTCAACTCGATGAGCAAAGATAAAAACAATTATTCCATAAATCACACACGAAATTAAATGTGAAAAGAATTTTAGTTTTTTAAATTCACTAAGAGCTATATCAACAAGTACAAAAACCATACAAGCACCTAAAAAGGTGCAAATATCTAAATATAAAGAAGAAGTGGTAAGAATATTTCCATAAGCAGATTTTAACCAAACAATATTTAAAAAACCAGAATATTCAAAATATTGTTTGACAGGATTTAATATTGATTTAGTGTCTGTCCACATACTTTTTGAATCGCTAATTGTGTATATATTTGTTGCCATTAATTCAAATTGAGAAAATAATGCGATGGAACACATTCCAATGAGTAAAAAGATAGAAACACAACAAAAAATGAGATATTTCTTATTTTTCATTAACGGAATAATTTTATGAATGTTACTTAATAAATATATGATTCCGATAATAAATGCATAAAATGCTGTAATATTATGGGATAAATATAATAAAGATCCACCTAAAATAATTTCAACAAAAGATAAAGGATTAATTTTATCTTTAAAATGAACAATATCGTATAAACCCATAAAAAATAATGGTAAAAAGATAAATGCAAAAGCTTCTGCAAATGCTAAACGACAAAAGGCATCAAATAATCGATATGGATAAATTACAAAAACAGTTGCCGCTATTATCGATGCAATTTTATTTTTTGATGTAAAGTGCATAGCAAATCTATACATAAAAATTCCTGATACAAATACACTCAAGAAAAGTACAATTTTATATGCTTGTAATACAGAGCCGTTAAATATTTTAATGATAAGAGCCATTATAACTACACAAAATTGAGACAATGGTGAATAAAATAAACGATTACCTACTCCAAGCCCCATTCCAATATAGCCACTAATATAAGATAATGAATGTCCTTCTAAAATTGTTTTATATTGTTCATAGATATTAGGGATATGAAAAAAGTAATCATCACCTAAATTTGTTCCTTTATAAAAAAGTAAATAACAACCTAATAAGGAAAAGCCAAAAATGACAAAATAGGGTAAAATATTGAAAAATATTTTTAAAAAATTTTTATGTTTCACATTTTCCCCTCCTTGTTAGTGTCATTTAAGTGTCAATTAATTTTTAATTATTATAATATAATTAAATATAAATTGCAATTTTAGCTAAACTTAACTTTTTTAACGTCTAAAAGAGATATAAAGTGGTTGATTAAAACACTGTAACAATCATATTTTTTATGATGAAATCATAAATAATAAATGAGGTGTTTTTAAATGCTTAAAAAAATTATTTATCCTGTTTTATGTAGTTTATTTTTAACGTTAGGTATTTTTGGAATTTTTAAATATGGTAATACAAATATGATTGTAAAAGATAATATTTTGCCGGTCAATTCGATAGATTTGAATTTAAATTGTAGTTCAAGTTATTTAATAGAAGAAAGCACTGGTAAAGTCTTATATTCTCAAAATGAACTTGAAAAACTTCATCCGGCAAGTATGACAAAAATGATGGGATTACTTCTTGCTTGTGAAAAAATAGATTCTAAAAAAATAAACGTTGATGATATGGTAACTGTTAGTCTAGAAGCTTCCAAAATGGGTGGTTCACAAGTGTTTTTAGAAGCAAATGAACAAATTAGTGTCAATGATTTACTAAAAAGTATTTGTATCAGTTCAGCAAATGATTCAATGTATGCATTAGGTGAATATGTCGGAACAACTATTGATGAATTCATAAACATGATGAATAAAAAATCGAAAGAATTAGGTCTTGAAAACACTAATTTTATTAATGTCACAGGTTTTGATGATGATAATCATTATACTTGTGCTAAAGATATGGCAATAATAGCTAAAAACTTATTAAAATACAAAGATATAATCTTACCATATACTAGCATGTATGAAGGATATATAAGAGAAAACACCAATAAACCTTTTTGGCTAGTTAATACTAATAAATTAGTTCGATTTTATGAAGGACTAGATGGCTTAAAGACTGGCTATACATCTAAATCTGGCTTTTGTTTAACCGCTACAGCTATTAGAAATGATGTTCGTTTAATTAGTGTTATCATGAATGCTAAATCAAGTGAAAGTCGTAATGAAATGACTAAATCATTATTAGATTATGGCTTTAGTAAGATTAGTAAGAAAACAATAAAAAACAAAGATGAAAAAATAACATCAATTAAAATAAAACATGCAAAACAAGAAAAAGTAGACTTATATTTAAAAGATGATGCTAAGGTTATAATTGATAAAGCAATTGAAAATCCTAAAATTGAAACAAAAGTACAATTATTTGACAATTTACAAGCACCTCTTAAAAAAGATAGTGTGGTTGCAAAGTTTATAGTAATGGTTGATAGTGATACTTATACTTTTGATTTAATTATCAAAGAAGACATCTTAAAACTAAGCTTTAAAGAATTGTTCTTAGATAAACTTAAAGATATTCTTGCATAATAAAATCTCTCGATAGAAACGTGAAAATTAGCGCATATTATAGCGCTTTTTTTCTAGTTTTTTCTAGTTTTGTCGAAACTAAACATTTTTTAAAAAAAGAGTGTAAGATTTTATATGCGGGGTGATAGAGTGACCAAAAAAATAGCCTTTAAAGTTAATGATGGATTTCTAGTTATTAAAATTGATGGAGATTTAGATAATTTAGCTACGTTTCAATATAAAACGAAACTAACTGAAATTATTAAAATCAATCAATTTAAACAAGTAGTTATTGATTTATCAAATGTCACATTTATTGATAGTAGTGGTATTGGATTAGTTCTTGGTAGATATAATCAAGTAACTAATTATGGTGGTCATTTAATTTTATGTGGTATTAATAAACAAATTAAAAAAACCATTCAAATATCAGGAATTGCTAGTATTATTGATGTCTATGAAGATAGTTTTGAACAATTAAAGAATAGTGAGGTTTTATTATGAATAAATTAGAAATAAAAGTTTCAGCCATGCTTGAAAATGAAGGCGTTGTAAGAAACGCTATTGCATCTTTTGTAAGCAGTTATAATCCAACTTTAGAAGAAATAATTGATATCAAAACGATACTATCTGAAGCTATTTCCAATGCTATAATTCATGGCTATGACTACGATAAGACTAAAGATGTTTATGTTAAAGCTAGTATTGAAGATAATCGACTAGAATTAATTGTTCAAGATTATGGAAAAGGTATAGAAAACATAAATGAAGCCATGCAAAACAATTTTACTAGCAAAAAAGATAGTGAAAAAACCGGCATTGGCTTTACAATTATGAAATCATTAAGTGATCATTTTGAAATTCAATCATCAATAAATGTAGGAACCAAATTAAAAATAACAAAAATCTTACAAACGGATGAAATCCAGGCAAATTCCTATGAGAGATGAGTTATTCGAAACATTAATTAGTAAAGCACAACAAGGAGATAAAGAAGCAAAAGATAGTTTAGTTATGAATAATCTATCACTTGTCTGGTCGATTGTTCATCGTTTCAATACACCACTTTATGATAAAGAAGATATTTTTCAAATCGGTTGTATTGGTTTAATAAAAGCTATTAACAAATTTGATTTAAATTATGATGTTCAATTTTCAACTTATGCAGTACCTATTATAATTGGTGAAATAAAACGTTATTTTCGTGATGATGGAGCGATAAAAGTTTCTAGATCACTTAAAGAATTAAACGTTAAAATCAATCAAATAAGTGAAAAATACTTAAGTGAATATCAAAGACCTATAACAATAAATGAACTAAGTAATATTTTAAAAGTTCCAACTTCAGAGATAGTTTTAGCTATGGATTCTAAATATTATCCAACCTCATTATCTGAACCAATATATGAAAAAGATGGTTCAACTATTTGTATTGAAGATCGAATAGAAGATGTAAGTAATTATTCATTCATTGATAAAATAACTTTACAAGAAAGCATTAAAAAATTGGATAAAAAAGAACAATTGTTGATTCAACTAAGATACTATAAAGATATGAATCAAGATCAAATTGCTAAAGTTTTTAATGTTTCACAAGTACAAATATCAAGAATGGAAAAAAAGATAATAGAAAAACTAAAAAAACAATTTATTTAAACAAGGCATCATTTATAAAAAATGATGTTTTTGTTTTAAAAACAAATATTTGTCGATAATAAAATAGAAGGTGATGCATTTGATTTTAAAAAGCAAAAAAATTGAAAATACAATTAAAGAAAATGGTAAGAAAAGACAAAAATTATTACACATTTTTAAAGCGTTTTTGGTTGGTGGTTCCATAGGAATGATAGGACAAGGATTATATGAGCTATATTTTAATGTTTGTAAGTTATCAAAAGATAATTCATTGCTTTTAGTAAGCCTTACTTTAGTCTTTTTAGGTGTTTTAATGACTTCGTTTTGTATTTTTGATAATCTTGCAAAACATGGAGGTGCTGGAAGTTTTATACCTATTGTTGGTTTTGCTAATGCAATGACTAGTAGTGCAATGGAAGGAAAAAGTGAAGGACCAATATTTGGGGTTGGAGCAAAAATATTTTCATTAGTTGGTAGTGTCTTTGCTTATGGCATTGTTGCAACTTATATTTGTGGTCTTATTTATTATCTATTCAAGGTGGTCATATGAAAAGTCAAACAGTTAAGGTAAACAATGTTTTTATCGATTCTATCGGCATAATTGTCGGTAAAAAGGAAAAAGAAGGACCACTAGGTAAATATTTTAAGAATCATATTAAAGATAGTTATTTCAACCAATCCTCATTTGAACTTGCTCAAAAAGAATTATCAAATCAAGCTATCAAATTAGCAATAAGTAAATCAAGATATGAAAGTAAAGATATCGAAATTGCTTTTGGTGGTGATTTATCTAATCAAATATTTGTATCAACCTCATCAATAAATGATTATTATTTCCCTTACATTGGTGTCTATGCTGCTTGTGCATCTTTTAATTTATCATTAATTCTTGGTTGTATTTATATTGATAATCAGTTAACTAATAATGCTTTATGTTTTACTTCAAGTCATCTAGGAGTATCGGAAAAGCAATTTCGTTATCCAAATGAATATGGAATTCAAAAAAGTTCAACAAATACCACAACAACGACTGGTGGAGTAGCAGTTATTTTAAAAAATAAAAAAGATAAAGTAAAAATAAGTGCATTTAGTCTAGGTAGAATTGTTGATGTTCAATCAAAAAATGTAAATGATATGGGTACTTGTATGGCTTATGCAGCAATTGATACTTTTAAAGTTCATTTAAAAAACATGAATCGAAAAATTGCTGATTATGACAAAATTGTCACAGGTGATTTATCATTATATGGTAGTAAAGTGTTTCATGATGAATTATTATCTGAAAACTATGATTTGACCGGTAAATATGATGATTGTGGACTAATGATTTATGACTTAAAGAAACAAGATGTTAATGCTGGTGGAAGTGGGCCTAGCTGTGTTGGACTTGTTACATTTAGTTATTTTATAAATAAACTTATCAAAAGAGAATATAAACGAATTTTAATAATAGCAACAGGTGCTTTGCATTCACAAATATCATCTCAACAAAAACAAAGCATTCCTTGTATTGCGCATGCTATTGAAATGGAGGTTAATTATGATTATTAGAGCATTACTAGCTTTTTTAATAAGCGGTATTATATGTGTTATTGCACAAATAATTATTGATAACACAAAGTTGACGCCTGGTCATGTTACTTCTATTTTTGTGGTTTCAGGTGTTATTTTAGAGTTTTTTGATTTATATAAATACATTAGAAAGATTGGCTATATGGGAGCAAGTATTCCAATTTGTAATTTTGGTTCACTTATGATGAAAGGAGTAAAGATGTTAGTTAAAACTCAAGGATTACTTGGTATTGTAAATGGTGTCTTTTATATAACTGGTGGTGTTATTACTTTTTGTGTCTTTCTATCGTTAATTGTAGTTGTGTTTACTAGGGCAAAATCATGAATCTATCGACAAATTTTATCAATATGAGCGACAAAACACTAGCATTAAGACTAGGCTATGGAATTAATTTTGATGTCGTTAGAAAACAAATAAAAGTAAACAACAGAACATTGGTTTTTTATTACCTTTCAACACTTACTGATGCTACAAGCATAAATGAAATTCTAGAAAACATCTTCATCGATGATTTTATTTGTAATGGTTCTGTTTCTTTTAGTGAAGATATTAATCAAATTGAAACTAGTATTAATGCTGGAATGCTTGCTATCTTAAACTATAAAGACCATAGATATATTGTTGTTGATATAAGAAACTATCCAAATCGTAGTCCTAGTGAACCTGAAAATGAAAAATCAATAAAAGGTTCACATGATGGTTTTAGTGAACATATGATAACTAATACTGCCTTGATTCGTAGAAGAATTAAAAGTCGTGACTTTCGTTGTGAACTAATGCAAATTGGTGAATTATCTAAAACTTATGTGAATCTTTATTACATGGGAAATAGAATTAACAAAAGACTTTATCATGAAGTTAAAGAAAAACTTAAAAAGATTGATATCGATAGTTTAGTTATGACAGATCATGCTTTAGCTGAGATTTTATTTAAACAAACTTTTAATGTTTTTCCTGTTGTTAGATTTACTGAACGACCTGATGTCGCGGCAATTCATATCTTAAAAGGCTATCTAATAATTATGATTGATACCTCTCCTGGTGCTATTATTGTTCCAACCAACTTTTTTGAACTATTACAACAACCTATGGAATATCATTTTTCACCAATTATATCCTCATTTGGTCGGTTACTTCGTTACTTTAGTATCTTAATTGGTTTATTCTTAGTTCCTATTTGGTTTGTAAGTGCATCTGATCCCTAGTTTTAGTTCAAAACTACTTGTTTTAAATGAACAAGTTTCTAGAAATGAATTATTCATACAAATTTTGATTGTCCAGTTGTTTCTATCATTTATAAGACTTGCTAGTTTTAATACTCCTGGACTTCTATCAACATCAATGAGTTTAGCAGCAACTATTATATTAAGTGAAGTCGCAGCAACAATTGGTTTAGTTAGAGGAGAAGTTGTCTTTTATTGCGCACTAAGTAGTTTATCAGTCTATGGAATACCTAGTTTTGAAGTAAGTAGAGCTGTTACTTTATGGAACTTTTTGTTTATTGTAGCCATTGGTTTGTTTAATAAAATTGGCTTTATTGTTGCAAGTTTTGTTTTATTTATAACTCTTATTAGTATTAACAATTTTGGCAGTGCTTATTTATACCCATTTTTACCATTTAATTTCAAGGATTTTCTTAAAACAATTGTCAGAGTTTCAGCCGATAGTAAATATGCGACAAAAGTAAAATAAGCCATTGACTTTATATTTAAAATGGTATTAAAATACCATTTGTGGCAGGTGAACTTTATGAAAAAAATAAAGGTTGCAATTATCGGTTATGGCAATCGTGGAATGATTTATGGCTCCTTTATTCAAGAAAGAATGGACCAATTCCAAGTTGTCGCTGTAGTTGAATTTATAAAGGACAAATTAGCTAAAGCCAAGAATGATTTTAACCTTAATGATAATCAACTTTATCAAGATGCTGATGCATTCTTTAAAGATAAATTAAAGGTTGATTTGTTAATTGTTTCATCAATGGATAAATACCATTATTTACAAACGGTCACAGCCCTAAATCAAAACATGAATGTATTACTAGAAAAGCCTATAGCTTTAACCTTAAATGAATGTAATACCATTGCTGATTTAGCAAAACAAAAAAAGAAATACGTTGTTGTTTGTCACGTTTTAAGATATTCAAGTTTTTATTGTAAAATTAAAGAATTAATCGAAAATGGTCGAGTTGGTGAAGTAGTTCATATAAACCAAGCAGAAAACGTTGGTTATTGGCATCAAGCTCATAGTTATGTTCGTGGTAATTGGCGTAAAAAAGAAGAAACAGGGCCAATGATTTTAGCTAAATGTAGTCATGATTTAGATATCCTATATTGGCTTATCAATAAACCTTGTGTTCGTTTAAGTTCATTTGGCAGTTTAAAGCATTTCAAAAAAGAAAATCAACCAAAAGGTGCTGCTTCAAGATGTTTTGATTGTATTAAAAAAGAAGATTGTCCATTTAATTGTTACAATTTCTATTTAAAAGATGGAAGAGAATGGGCAAGACAACTTGTTGGTGATGATTTAAGTGATGAAAACATCAAAGTTTTTTTAAAAACAAGCGATTATGGCAAATGTGTTTATGAATGCGATAATGATGTTGTTGATCATCAAGTTGTAAATATGGAATTTGAAGGTAATGTTACTGCGTCATTATCAATGGAAGCCTTTAGCCGTTATTGTTATCGAGAAATTCATGTTTATGGAACTAAAGGTGACATCACTGGAGATTTTGAAAAAAGAATTATAACTTTAAATGATTATATCAATGGTCAAGAAGTAATCGATTTAAACGAAATAACTGATGATTTTTCAGGGCATGGTGGTGGCGATAAAGTTATGTTTTTTGAATTTGTTGACTTGTTAGTTAATAAACGTAAAGCTAAAAACTTAACTTTAATTGAAGATTCAATTATGAGTCATGTAATGGCCTTTGCTAGTGAAAAATCTCGTTTAAACAAAGGCGAAGTTGTTGAAATAGAACAAAAAAATAAGATGGCATAAGCCATCTTTTTTATCGGTAAAATCGATAATTTAATGATAAATCTTATCAGTTTTTAAATACTTGTAAAAAATAATTTCAAATATAATACTACCAATTAAATAACAACCTAGTGTGATAACAAGTTGTAAAGCAAAATTATCAAATCTAATTCTAACAAAAGTATCTAAAGTTAATGAACTATGAAGTGTTGATAAATTGGTAGGATAAGTAATGATTATGCTAACAACAACAATGGTAAGTAAGTTAAATATCTTTTTGAAATGAACTATATCTGACAATTGAAATTTTGTTTCTTTTGAAAAACATGTTCTAAAGCTTTCAAATGTTAAGAGTAATAATGTTCCGATACCAAGTGCGATAAAAAACATACTAAGAATCGAATAAAAGCGATTACTTTCTAGTTTTTCAATGAATAAATATCTAAATCCATTCAAGATTAAATAAATACCACAAGCAATAATTCCTACTAGATAGAGCCATTTAATGGTCTTAGATTGTAGTTGCCTAAAACTATTAAAAAAGGCATAGATAGGAATAAAGATGCTAATGCAAATAAGTCCAATCGTATAATCTCTATCACAGTTTTTACAATAATATGCCATTAGTAGAATAAAAGTAATTGCAAAAATTGCTACAAATAATTCACTAAAAGCTTTTAAAAATCGTTTCATTTTTACCACCACTTATATATTAAAACAAAAATCAAAATAAATCTAGAAAAACGACGACTTAACTTTTTAATTTTTATTGAAATATCCCACTAAAATGATATAATCATTTTATGGGAGATGAAATTGATGAAAGGCATAATTATCTTAGCTGATGGTTTTGAAGATACTGAAGCTTTAACAACAATTGATATTTTAAGAAGAGCTAAAATTCAAATTGAAATGGTGTCACTTAAAAATGAACTTCAAGTTTTAACTAGTCATGGTATTAATGTTATTTGTGAAAAACTTATAAAAAATGTTAATTTAGATGACTATGATTTTTTAGTAATTCCAGGTGGTGCTGCTATCTTTAAACATTTAAGTAAAATGCCTGAAGTTGATAATATAATTCATCATTTTATGCATAAAAATCAATTGGTTAGTTGTATTTGTGCTGCTCCTATGCTTCTTGGTAAACTTGGTTATTTAGAAAATAAAGACTACGTTTGCTTTAGTGGTTGTGAAGATGATTCATTTAAAGGAAATTATAAAAATGAACTAGGTGTTGTAAAAACTAGTAATATCATAACTGCAAAATCAATGTTTTATACGATAGATTTTGCTTTGGCTATTGTTGAATTTTTAATTGGTAAAGACATAGCTTTACAAGTTAAAAAAGAAATCATGTCAGATTTTAACGAGGAGGAATAATCATGCAAATTTATCTGTTAATTAAATCATTACTTGAATATGGAATCGATAAAAAGGTCCTTAACAAGTATGATTACGAATATGCTTTAAATGCTTTACTTGCTTGTTTTAATCTAACAGAATATGAAGAAGTTGATGATTTAGAGCCATTACTTACCGATTTAGATGAAATATTAGATGGCATGTTAAATTATGCTATTGATAATAAATTAATCGATAATTCAATCATTGAAAAAGATTTACTTGATACTAAAATCATGGGTTGTATCACACCTATGCCATCAATTATTGCTCAAAAGTTTCATACATTAGCTAAATCTAATCCTGAAAAAGCTTTAAATTATTTTTATAATCTATGCAAAGATGTTAACTATATTCGTACAAGTAGAATAAAAAAAGACATCCATTATAAATATCCATATGAAGCAGGTACATTAGATATTTCAATCAACTTATCTAAACCTGAAAAAGATCCAAATGATATACAAAAATTATTATCCACGCAATCAGTTAATTATCCTAAATGCATGTTATGTAAAGAAAATGTCAACTATGCAGGTCGATTAAATTTTCCAGCAAGACAAAACTTAAGATATATTCCATTAGTTTTAAACAACAACGAATTTTATTTACAATATTCACCATATAGCTACTATAACGAACATGCCATTGTTTTTAGTAAAGAACATAAACCAATGTTAGTTGATAGAAATGCTATTGCTGAATTACTAGATTTTGTAAATCAATTTCCAACTTATTTTATGGGTAGTAATGCTGGCCTTCCAATTGTTGGTGGTTCAATTTTAAATCACCACCATTTCCAAGGTGGAAAAGCAATCCTACCTATGGAAAATGCTAAAGAAGAATTCATATTTAAACAAAATGATGTTTCTTATTATGCTTTAAATTGGCCAGTATCTGTTATTCGTTTAAAGAGTGATAGCAAAGACAAAATCTTAGATGAAGCTAGTTATGTCTTTGATTGTTGGAAACAATATTCCAAT
Organism: uncultured Bacilli bacterium; assembly: GCA_947627355.1. Classification (GTDB taxonomy): domain Bacteria; phylum Bacillota_I; class Bacilli_A; order RFN20; family CAG-631; genus Caccosoma. The sequence goes on from CANQVX010000003.1 coordinate 83,405, forward strand.
CCAAGTTTAATGATTATTAATCATGATGAAAACGGAAACCATAATGCTATCACAGTTATTGCTAGAAAAAAAGATAACATGTTTGAATTAGATTTGTGTCTTAGAAATAACATAACAACTGAAGATAGACCACTTGGATATTTCCATCCACGTAGTGAATATTTCCACATTAAAAAAGAAAACATTGGCCTAATTGAAGTTATGGGTCTTGCTATCTTACCTTCAAGACTTGTTGAAGAAATGAAAGTTGTAAGAAAATATTTATTAGGTGAACTACTATCTGATCATGAAATCACTGCTATGAGTCATCACTTTGATTGGGCAACAGATTTGAAACTAAAACAAGAAATAACTCCTGATAATGTTGATAAAGTTATAGCAAATGGAATTGGTGAAGTATTTAGTCATGTGTTAGAAGATTGTGGGGTATTTAAAAAAGAAAACCACACTCAATTTATAGATTTTATAAAATCAATGAAAAAGGAGAATGATTAACATGGAAGAAAAAAACAAAGAACCTAGAAATGATGTCCAAGTAACCATTGTAAGAAAATGTAAAAATTGTGGCCAAATTTTATCAGAAAATGCTCAAGATTGTTGGAAATGTTCTTCAACTGATATTATTGAAACAGCTGAAGAAGTAACAGAAGAATTAACAAAAGATACCTTAGAAGCTAAAATTGATAAAGTAATGCATGAATTCAAAACATATAAAATTGTTTCAATTGTCATGATTGTTTTATGTGCAATTTTAGTCTTATTATGGATAATTAAATAATTAAAAGGGAGAAAAACTATGGAAAAGAAAATCAAAGTTGCTGTTATTGGTTGTGGAACAATTGCTAATTCCGCACACATTCCTGCATATTTAAAAAATGATGCAGTAGAAATCAAATATTTTTGTGACATTATTCTTGAAAAAGCTGAAGCGGCCGTTAAAAAGTATGGTTGTGGTATTGCTATTAAAGACTATCATGAAATCTTAAAAGATGATGAAGTTGTAGCAGTTTCAGTATGTACACCTAACAACATGCACTCAATTATTTCAATTGATTGTTTAAATGCTAAAAAACATGTTTTATGTGAAAAACCTGCTGCTAGAAATTATAGTGAAGCTTTAAAAATGCAAGAAGCAGCTCATAAAAACAATTGTATTTTAAACATCGGTGTTGTTAATCGTTTCAATAATGCTGTTAGAACTATTAAAAGTATGATTGACAGTGGTGAAATTGGTAAAGTTCATCATGTTCATGTAAGTTTTAGAGCATTTAGATCTATTCCTGGTATCGGTGGTGCTTTTACTAATAAAGACATCGCTGGTGGTGGTGTTTTAATTGACTGGGGTGTTCACTATCTTGATATCGTTATGTATTGTATGAATGATCCTAAACCACTTAGTGCCAGTGCTGAACAATTTATCGTTTTAGGAAAAGATATTAAAAACTATGTCTACACTGGTATGTGGGCAGAAGATACAAGAGATGTAAATGGTGTTTATAATGTTGATGATTCAATCACTGGTTTAATTCGTACTAATGGTCCAGTTATTTCATTTATTGGTGCTTGGGCTCAAAACGTAAATGCTGGTGAAAGTTATATTGACTTTTTAGGTGATAAAGGTGGTATTCGTTTACATTATGGAGCTAATTTTGATTTAGTTGTAAGCAAAAACAATTCACTAATTCAATCAACTCCAGTATTTAAAGGAAATGACCATTTTATCGAAGAAATCAATTGTTTTGTTGATAATGTTAAACATCCTGAAAAACGTTTACCATCTCATATTGATACAGTTATCATAACTGCTAAGATGATGCAAGGCATTTATGATTCGGCTGAAAAACATGAAGAAATTAAATTTAAGGACTGACCTTTGGTCAGTTCTTTTCTAGATGAATCTATGAATCAAATTACGTTAGATGGTCATATTTTTGAATACGAAATTGAATATAAAGTAACACGTTATTTAAAAATACGTTTCAAAGATAATAAGATTTTTGTTGTTTCACCATTTAAAACATCAATTAATGAAATTTTTGATTTTATTAATAAAAATAAGAAGTTTATTTTTAAACAATATGATTTATATTTAAAAGAAAAAAGACGTAATCAAATTAATGATGGACAATACTTTTATGTTATGGGTGACTTTTATCGTATTTCATATACTGATAAATCATCATATGTAAACGACGATGTTTTATATATAAATGAAAATAAAAAAGATGATGCCCGTAAAGAAATTGTTAAATTATTTGCTTTAAAGTTTCAAAATTATTTAATATCTTTATCAAATGAATATTATTTAAAAATGAATATAACAACTAATTTTCCCAAAATTATCTTTAAACTTCTTAAATCAAAATGGGGAAGCTATAACAAAAGACAAAATTTAATCACTTATAATTATGAAATGATGTTTAAAAATTTAGAATGTATTGATTATGTTATTGTTCATGAACTTTCACATATGATTGAGTTTAATCATTCAAAAAGATTTTATGAAATAGTAAAAAGATATTGTCCAAATTATAAAGAATTAAGAAAAAGATTACAGGAAGGATAATAAGATATGTTAATCACTTCATTAACTAATAAACAAGTAAAGTATGCTTGTTCTTTAAAAGAAAAGAAGTTTCGTGATTTAGAAAATAAATATTTAATTGAAGGTGAACATTTAATTGAAATGGCTAATCCTTCAGATATTGAATGCTTATTTACAACTGATCTTGAATTTAAAGCAAGTTATCCAGTTATTTATATCACTCAACCAATTTTAGAAAAACTAAGTTTTACTAAAAATCCTCAAAATAAAATAGCTATCTTAAAAAAGAAAGTTCAAACCTTAAGTTATGATAAAAAACATTATTTGTTATTAGATAATGTAAGTGATCCTGGTAATGTTGGTTCAATTATTCGTAGTGCTTTAGCATTTCATATTGATTATGTTGTTTTATCTAAAAATAGTGTTGATATTTATAATGAAAAAGTTATAAGAGGAAGTCAAGGAGCTTTCATTAAAGTTCCAATTGTTTATGCTAATTTAAATGAAGTTATTTTAAAACTTCAAGAAAATAAAATACCTGTTTATGCTTCATGTTTAAGTAATGATACAATCGATTTAAAAAACATTGAATCGACCGATAGTTTTGCTTTAATTGTTGGTAATGAAGGGCAAGGTATATCAAAAGAAATTATCGATTTGGCCGACAAAAGTATTAAAATTGAACATAGCGATGCCATTGATTCGTTAAATGTGTCGGTCGCTACGGCAATTATGCTTTATAATTTGCTTAAAAAATAAATAAAATTATTAAAAATATTATTGTTGAACAAATTTTAAAAAAAAGCTATAATGTCTATGCAATGATTTTGACCGTGGTTAACAAATAAATATGTATAGAGAATAGGATCTAGGCTGGAAGTCCTTCATATTATGTTAATGAATTCATCAAAGGAGCATCTTATTTATATTAAAGTGCATGCTTAGCATGAACTAAGGTGGTACCACGCAAAATTTAGCGTCCTTAGATTTGAGGGCGTTTTTTTATGAAATGGAGGAAATATCAAGTGTTAGAAAAACTAGAACAATTAAAAACAGATGTTGAACTAAAAGTACAATCCATTGAAACACTTAAAGAACTTCAAGATTACAAAATTGAAATTCTTTCTAAAAAAGGTGCATTTTCTTATTTCATGGATGAACTTAAAAAGGTAAGTAATGAAAATAAGAAAGAATTTGGTCAAAAAATTAACGAAGTTAAAGTTTATTTGACTTCATTATTTGAAACCGAAGAAGCTAAATTAAAAGAAAAAGAATTAAAAGAAAAACTTGAAAAAGAAAGAATCGATGTTACATTACCAGGTTATCAATTTCAACCTGGAAGTAAACATCCTATGAATATTGTAATAGATGAAATTATTCAAATCTTTTTACCTCTTGGCTATAAAGTAGAAGAGGGTCCTGAAGTTGAACAAGATTTCTATAATTTTGAATGTTTAAATATTCCTAAAAATCATCCAGCAAGAGACATGCAAGATACTTTCTATATCACTGATGGCATCTTACTTAGAACTCATACTTCACCAGTTCAAGCACGTGCTATGGAAAAAAACACTGAAAAAACACCAATTAAAATATTATGTCCTGGTAAAGTTTATAGACGTGATGATGATGATGCAACTCATTCTCATCAATTTATGCAACTTGAAGCATTAGTTATTGATAAAGACATTACGATGGCTAATTTAAAAGCAACATTAGATTTAGTTGCTAAAAAATTATTTGGTGAAAAAAGAAAGATTCGTTTAAGAGCATCTTATTTTCCATTCACTGAACCAAGTGTTGAAGTAGATGTAAGTTGTACCTGCAATAAAAATGGTTGTCCAGTCTGCAAAGATACTGGATGGATTGAAATCTTAGGCGCTGGTATGGTTCATCCAAATGTCTTAAAGATGGGTGGCTATGATCCAAATGTTTATAAAGGTTTTGCCATTGGCTTTGGAATTGATAGAATAACCATGTTAAAGTATGGTTTTGATGATATTCGTCATTTATATAACAATGATTTAAGAGTCATCACTCAATTTAAAAAGGAAAGATAGGTGATAGATTATGAAATTTAGTCTTAATTTAATTCGTAAATATGTCAATCTAGATGATATTTCTTTAGATGAATTGTGTGAAAAATGTTCCTTAGCCGGTTTTGAAGTTGAAGGAATTTATCCAATGGCTCAAGCAACCAATTTAGTAATTGGTCAAGTATTAACATGCAAAGAACATCCAAACAGTGATCATTTACATGTTTGTGAAGTTGATATTAAAGATGAAATTTTACAAATTGTTTGTGGAGCACCTAATGTAAAAGCCGGAATTAAAGTAATTGTTGCATTAGTTGGTGCTAATTTACCTGCTAAAAATGTAATAATTCAAGCCGGTAAAATAAGAGATGTTGTATCAAATGGTATGTTATGTTCCTTAGTTGAACTAGGTGTTGATGAAAATCTATTAACTGATAGCCAAAAACAAGGAATTGAAATTTTAAATGATGATGCAGTTGTTGGAAATCATGAAGTACTAGAATATCTAGGACTTGATGATGTTATGATTGATATTAGTGTGACACCAAATCGAAACGATGTCTTAGCTATCTATTCTTTATGTAAAGAATTAGGAGCTATTTTAAATCGAGAAGTAAACATTCCTACAATTGAAGATAAATTTGACGCCGATAATCCATTTACTTGTAATAGTTTAACTAATAAATGTAGTTATTTTTCAATTCGTTATATCAAAGATGTAAAAGTTAAACAATCTCCAAAATGGATGCAAGAAATTTTACAAAAACATGATATTAAATCGATAAATAACATTATTGATATTGGTAATTATGTGACATTAATGACTGGTCAACCATTACACATGTATGATGCTGATAAATTACTATCAAAAGAATATGTTGTTAAAGATGATGTTGAAGAAAAAGTCTTAGCTCTTGATGAAAAAGAATATCAAATTCAACAAAATGACATTGTTGTAACTAATGGTAATAAAGTTGTTTGTATCGCTGGCGTAATCGGTGATGATTCATCAAAGATAACCGATGAAACTAAAAAAATTGCTTTAGAAGCCGCTTTATTTGATGGTTATACTATTCAAACATCTTGTAAAAGATATGGTATCATGACTGTGGCAGCAACTAATTTTTCTAAAAAAGTTGTTGATGAATATAGTATGAATCTTGCTAGTGCTATGGCTGCTAATTTATTAATAGAATATGCTGATGCCAAAGTAGTATCAAAATTAAACTGCTATGATAATAGAGTTAAACGAATTGAAGAAATTTCTATCACTTTAGCTGAAATTAATGGTTATCTAGCAACTAATTTTTCATTAGAGGAAGTTAATGATGTTTGGAAAAGATTAGGATTTAACTATGCATATCAAAATGATGTTTATACAGTTAAAATCCCTACATATCGTAATGATATTAGCCTAAAAGCTGATTTAATTGAAGAAGTAATTAGATTACTAGGCTTTGAAAATGTTCCATTTATTGAACCTTTGTTTGATACTGATAGTAAAGGTTTAACCGAAGTTCAACAAAAAAGGAATCTAATCCGCAATTATTTATTAGATTTAGGTTTAAATGAAACAATTTCTTATACTTTAATTAGTAAAGCTCAAGCTAATTATTATGATATTTTTGATAAAGATGATTTTATTGTTTTAAGTCATCCACTTACCGTTGAAAAAGAATATTTAAGAAAGAATTTAATGGCAAGTTTACTTCAAACAATATCATATAACCAAGCAAGAAAAATTGATAAAGTAGCTATTTTTGAAATATCAAATGTTTATACTAAGCAAAATTCAAGTGAAAAATTGGCAATTGCTATTTCAAATGGTTTGAATTCAACCAAACATTTTGTCGATAGGAAGGTTGATTTCTACCTATTAAAAGGTATTGTTGAAGGATTACTTACTTTATTTGGAATTGATTCAACAAGATATGCCTTTGATAACTTTGATAAATATTATCCAAATCAAATTTTAATGCATCCTGGTAAATCAGCAGTGCTTAGAATTAACGGTCAAATCTATGGTTTTTTAGGTGAAGTTCATCCTTTAACACTTCAAAAAGAAAACATTTCACCAACACTTTATTTTGAACTAGATTTAAAGAAATTTAATGATCTTAAAACAAATAAAATTAAATACGTTCCAATTTCTAAATATCCTGCTGTTAATCGTGATATTGCATTACTTGTCAAAGAATCTATGCCAATCAGTCAAATTATAAAAACTATTAAAAAGGCTGGTGGAAGTTTACTTAATAAAGTTGAAGTATTTGACGTTTATCAAGGGGAACATGTTGAAGCAGGTTATAAGTCAGTTGCTTTAACAATGACCTTTGTTGATTATACAAAAACTTTATTAGATGCTGATATTCAACAAGCGTTCAATAAAATTTATGATGCTTGTAAAAAAGAATGTGACGCTGAAATAAGAAAATAAGGCGTTTTATAAAATAAACATGTTAATATTCAATTGACACGTAGAGTTAAAATCGGTATAATTTATGTGCTATTTGTTTACCTAGGAGGTGTAATTATGGCAGTACCAAAGAGAAGAACATCAAAAACAGTAAAAAAACAACGTAGATCTCACGCTGCTTTAGATGCTGTACAATTGAGTGTTTGTCCAAATTGTGGAGCAAAAGTTTTACCGCATCACGTATGTCCTGAATGTGGACAATATAACGGCAAACAAATCAAAGAAAAAGCTGAATAATTGATTAATTAAGATTGAAATATAAAATTTCAGTCTTTTTTATTTTAAAGTCTTGTTAAATTTGCTAAAATAGTTTTTGTTGGGAGATGGTATTTTGGATTGTTCAAAAATGAATATTTATGTTTTACGTCAATTAGACACTAATCAAGATTTAAAAATGTCTACATTGGCTAAAGCTTTAAAAATTAAATCAGTCGAACTTGTTAAATATTTGGCATCAGAATTAGATATGGATATTAATTTATATTTACGTCTAGTTGATGCTTTACATGCTGATTTAGATGATGTTGTATTTTGTAAAGAAACTGTTAAAAACTCACGTTTTACCTCAAAATTTGAAAATGCTTTAAAAAATGGAAAAGACGCTATTGATTCATTACATAAACAAAAAACAAATTTAATGGAAGCTGATAGTTATGGCTATTATTTACTAGAATATGCCATGGAACAAAAAAACACTGAAATGGTCGATTATATTTTATCTAGAAAATATTTTAAATTAGCTGATGATAGTTATTTAAAAAAGCATCCAATTAATAATCAAGACTTAGAATATGTTTTTCATGTCTTGGTATATATTTTAAAATATCAATTGAAAAATCATTATGGTTTAATTTCAAAATTTAATCAATATAATCGCGGTATTTTTTCAAATGTTGGTGAAGAACTTAAATTTTGCTTCTTATATTATTTAAATGGTAATGAAATGACTGAAGCTTTAGACGTTATATTTAAACAAAAAGTTAAAAACAATTATTTAACTTCTAAAGCTGGTGAAGAACCATTTAATTATGCAAACCTTGCTAAATATGCCATCATGTATAAACTTAACTTCATTTGTGGCTATTTAGGAAAAGTAATGGTTGATTTTAAAGAATTCATCAGTGAGGCTGATAAGTATAAATATCAAGAAGGTATTGATTCATTTGTAAAAAATATGGATAGCGATGCAATATCTAAAAATAAAAGTTTCAAAAATGATGCTCAATCAATATTTATCAAGTATTGTAAAGAAAAAAATGTGCCAATTGTTAAATCATTGATTGATAAAAAAATCTATAGTGATATCAATGATGGTTTTGAAATAGCCTTAAAAGATGGTGTTGAAGAATTATATCAATACATGATTTCAAATGCTTATGATGATATGAATAAAGATGTTGCTTTACTTAAAGCTTGTAAGTATAATCGTTTACAATTAGTTGAATTTTTCTTAAAAGATGTTACTTTAAAAACTAAAAATGAAGTTTTAAAGAACGTTAAAACTGATCCAAAGACAATGGTAATGTTATTAAAGGCTGGAGCTGAATTTGAAAATCATTCAAGTTCCTTAAATCAAATGTCTTTAGTAATTAATTATCTAATCAAAGGTGATGATAAAAAAGAAGAAACAAAGACAACTAAAAAGAAAAAACAAACAAAAGCAAAAGAAGATACTAAATAGGTTGGAAACAACCTATTTTTTATGGGTTAAAACACAACCAAGATTATGTAACTAGAATATCTTGTAATATAGGACGTGATGTTATGCAACATTTAATTACCTTGCATCCTTTATTACTTGCCTTTCTAGCGACAATTTTTACCTGGTTTTTAACTTTTTTAGGTGCTTTAGTAGTATGTTTTTTTAAAAAAGTAAATCTTAATTTTTTAGATGTGATGTTGGGATTTGGCGCTGGAGTTATGATTGCTGCTAGCTTTTGGTCACTACTTGCACCTGCAATTGAGTTATCAATTAAACTTAATTTTATTGCTTGGATTTTACCATCTCTTGGTTTTATATGTGGTGGTTTATTTGTAATATTTGCCGATAGATTCTTAGATAAAACAATAAAAGTAAATGAAAATAATAACTCTAGTAAAAAAAGAAGTGTCTTATTAGTACTTGCTGTAACTTTACATAATATACCTGAAGGACTTGCTGTTGGTGTGGCATTTGGAGGCTTGTTTGCTGATAATAGTATGACAACACTAATAGGCGCTATGATGTTAGCCTTAGGCATAGGACTTCAAAACTTTCCAGAAGGCGCAGCTGTTTCATTGCCTTTAAGACGAGAAGGTTATTCAATTAAAAAGAGTTTATTTTATGGTCAATTAAGTGGACTTGTTGAACCAATTAGTGGTATTTTTGGTTGTCTTGCTGCTATTTCAATCCAAGCAATCTTACCATTTTTACTTGCTTTTAGTGCTGGAGCAATGGTTTTAGTGGTTGCTAGTGAACTTATTCCTGAAGCTTGTAGGAATCATAAAAATCTAGCTTGTTTTGGTTTAATTATTGGCTTTGTCTTGATGATGATTTTAGATGTTTCCCTTGGTTAAAAAAGATATATAGTTGTAGAAAAACGACTTCTTTTATTGTAAAATAAAAGAGGAGGAAGATTCCTATGAAATCAAACAAAATAAAATATTTCTTTTTATTTGCTTTTTGTTCTATTTTAGCCCTAACTGGCTGTGGTAAAACTAAAGGCGAAGATAAAGGTCCTTATGTCAGAGACGTAAATTATGATTGGTCATTTGAAGACAAAGAATATCTTCATGAAAATCCTAATTTATTCGTTGGTACACTTTTAACACCAGATGCTATATTTAAAGCAAAACTTGGTAATAAAACATTTGAAGAAGATCCATTTATTGATATTGAATCTACTTTAAATTATGTCGGTGAAACCATTAATTCTGATAATTCTAACAAGGCAGCTGACTTTATATATGTCAATGGCACTAAATTAAAAAGAATTGTTTCAAATGGTGCTAAAGGGGTTACAATTGCTGAAAATTTATTTGTTGAAGGTGAAAATACTTTAACAATTAAAACTGGTCCATATTGGTCTGAAAATGATTATAATGAAAACATTAATCATGGTAATCAATGGCAAAACTGTGATGACTTTGGTCTAACAGATTTACATTTAACATTGCCAACCAATAAGAAAGTTTATCCTACTAAAGCAATTTTATATTATCCATTAGCTGTTGGAAAACCTGTAAGTCAAAACAATTTAAAAATTGTTGAACAAGAATATGATCCAACTGTTCAAATTAGAATTGGTGATGGTTGGCAAGGTCATGATAGTTTTTATGGAAATACTGAACAAGATGGACGTTATAACATTCCATTTAAAGTTGATTTTGTCTTTAACTATCAAAAATATTATTATCATGCATTCAATATTGATTCAAAATTAGTTAAAGATGGTAGTAATAAAGTTTCAGTATATGAAAACAAACGTAAGATTTTACAACAAGAATTAGTTGTTGATAACACTGCTCCTTCAATTGAAAGCAATGTTATTGATAATTCAATTGTTAATATTGACATTGAAAAAATTGACGGGCAATTCAATGATAATTTAACTGGTCTTGCTGAAACATATGTAAAAATCGATGGTAAAACATGTGAAATTCCTTGCAATTATGATACTAATTTGAGTCAAGGAAAACATACAATTTTATATTATGCTAAAGATAAAGCAGAAAACACAACCTTTAAAACTGTTGAATTTTATGCTTCAAAAGTCGGCATGTTTAAAAATTATAAAAAGACACCTTCTAGTGATAAAGTTGACTATTCATCTGAAAATCAATTTAAAACAACTAGTTATCAAGCAACTAAAGTTACTCCTAGTTTTAAACAAGGAACTTTAGATGCTGAAGATGCAACTAACATCAATTTACCATCTAGTGTTACTTTAACTGATGGAATTCCTTATCAAAGCATGACATTTAATGTTGGTGCAAATACTACTAAAATATTTGTTAAATATGATGGTGGAACATCCCAATATGAACGTTTTGCAATCAAAGCAAAAAATATTCAAACAAATAATTTAGACACACTTATTACTGGTTATGGTAACCAAGTATTACAATTCGAAGTTGATGTAACAAATTATAAAGTTAACAATCAAGTTGAACTTATTGTTACTAATGATTTAGTTGGTAATGGTAGTGATACTTTGATTTGGGTTACTGATACTCAACATTACACTAAATTTGATGATTTAAACGATATGCTATATGGCATGATGAGATATTGTGCTGATCATTATACTAAGAAAAAAGCTGCTTATTTTGTTCATACTGGTGACTTAGTTGATGATAATGTTGTTAGTAGCAGTGATACTGTTTTAGTTACTAAAGAATGGAACATTGCTTCAAATGCTCATAAGATTATTGAAGAAGTAGGTATGCCTAATGGTGTTGTTACTGGAAACCATGATACAAGTACATCTTTACAAACTTTAACTTATGAAGAATATGGAAAATATTTTGGTCAAGATCGTTTCAATGATAAACCTTGGTTTGGTGGTTCACTTAACAATAACGCTAGCCATTATGACTTAATAACCATTGATGATATTGATTTCATGTTTGTTTATTTAGGTTATGGTGTTGAAGGCGATGCTGATACCATTGGTTGGGCAAATGATGTAATTAAACGTTATCCAAATCGAAATGTTATCTTAGCAACACATGATTATCTTGCTTATAATAACGGAAACGGTATTACTAGTCCAACATCAAGATATAACGAAATCTTTAATCAAATAATTGTTCCTAATGATAATGTTATTATGGTTCTATGTGGCCACGATAATGGTGCATTTAATAGAACTGTTAATATTCCTAATTCAAATCGTATTGTTCATGAAATCTTATCAGATTATCAATTTGTTGATAAAGATCCAAATCCAGCTAAACATAAAATTGGAACTGTTGAAGGTTGCAGTGGTAGTGGATTTTTAAGAGAAATGAAATTTGATAAAAAACAAAATGCTGTATTTAATTCAACCTGGTCTGATTATTATCAAACAAGTTGTCCATTTGGAGCAGCTGATAACTTTACAATTGTAGTTGATTTTATCGAAAATAATCGTTTGTTAAAGACTAATAGTGTTGAAGTTTATGAATTATCAAACGCTAGTGTTAGTGAACTTGCTACATCTCAATCAGTTGTATTAAATAACAACCATTATGTTGTTAAACTTGAAGATAGTTTAGGAAATTATTCATACGATATTATCTAATTTAAAAAAGGAAATGATTCTAAAATGAAAAAATTACCTAGCATTATTTTAGGTTCTATTGCTTCAATTTGTGGACTTATTGCTTTAATTGGTCTTGGTTTAAATATTGTAACTTATGGAACCGGTGATTTATCTATAGGTATGTCTTATTCTGGCTTAGAAGAAATGATTCGTGAATTAAAAATTCTTGATTCAGTTACACTAATTGATAGTCCTAGCGCTTGGCAAGTTAGTAAATTATTTATGATTCTATCGGTAATTTTTATAGGTATCTGTGCTATTTTATCATTTGTTGAATTATTAGTTAATCCTACTTTTTTAAAGATAATTGGAATTGTAATTGGCGTTATAGCAATTGGTTTATCAATAACATATTTTATTGAAATAAATCGGTTTGTTACTTTAATTAGTGTTGAAAGTCCATTTACATTTGATGTTTCAACCGGTCCATATCTTATCTTTATTTTAGGTATCTTTTGTGGCATTTTTGCAATTCTTGCAAATATTGCAAGTTTTGGAATAAATAACAAAAAACCTCAATCAGTCGAAAAATAATTATTAGAATCAAATAAACTATTAAAGAATATGTGAATTATATATGTTCATGTATTCTTTTTTTATGCTCATTTTTAAAAAATATCCCTTTTTATTGACAAAAAATAAATTTTTAAGCTTAGTCCTTGTTGACAAATTTTATCGGGGGGGGGTTATAATATTTTCGAAAGAAAGGGGATTAAACAAATGAAAAAAGGAACAAAGGGACTTGTTTTAACGATTTTAAGTGCAGTATTTGCAGTTCTTGCCTTAATTATGCTTGCTTTACCATTTGCTGGTGTTGTATTTACTGGTGCAAAAGCATCTGATATTCAAAACCTTAAATTTGGCGAATGGTCAGATATGTTGAAATTATATAAAAAAGCTGGCGATTTCAGTGCATTAGGACTATATAGCTTTTCTAAAGTTTTATTAATTATTGCTTTAATCGTTATGTGTGTAAGTGCAGTATTACTAGTTGTTCAATTATTTGTCAATGTTGATATTCTAAGAAAACTTACAAAAGTATTTGGTATCTTAACAGTTGTACTTGTACCAGTATTCTTTGTAGTATTATTCTTAGGTGGAGTTATCTTTAGTTCTGCTAACTTTGACGGAAATGTTGTATATGCTCCTAACACAGGTTCTTGCTTTATTTTCATTTTTGGTCTAGTATCTGGTATTTTAACACTAGTTGCTAACAAAAAAGAAAAAGCAGCTGCTGCTGAATAATTAGTTTAGAAAACAAAAAGGCTATTTAAGATATGAAGTTACATATCATTAAGTAGCCTTTTATTATGCCTTTTTTATTTAGTTAATTGAAATAATTACCGGTAGAATCATAGGATTTTTACCAACTGTCTTTCTTACTTTTTCAGCAAGTCTTTCTCTACATAGTGCTCTTAATTCAATATAATCAATTTGACCAGGTCTTTGAATATATTCAGCAACGATTTTTTCAAATTCAGTGGCGATTTCTTCGATAACTTCATCACGATTCTTTAAAAAGATAACACCACGCATTTGAATATCAGGGCCTGCAACAATCTTACGTGTTAACATTGAAAAAGAAATACCTAGAGTCATAACCCCATCACGAGCTAGTTTTCGTCTATCATTGATAACAACGCCTTTAACATCACCAATTGCTGAACCATCAACCATTAGCTCTGCTATTTCATCTTTATCAATACCTTCGAAATTGTTGTAATCATATTTACCATTTACAAACTTAGCAACCATACCATTATCAAAAACAAAAATATTGTTGTTGGTATAACCTAGTTCTTCAGCTAAATGAGCATTATCGATCATTTTAACATAGTAGCCTCGAATTGGCATGTAATATTTAGGTTTGAAAAGAGAGATTAATGTTTTTAAATCTTCACTACCAGCATGCATGGTTACGATATCTTTATTACTAAAGTTATAAATTCTTGCATTAGTTTGATATAGTTTATCTAGTATTTGAGCAAACATAATTTCAGTTCCAGTGTGAGGTGGTGAAGCAAGTATAATAGCATCATCTACTGTGATGTTGAATGAATTTAGATTATCTTCATCAACTAATGTTTCAAATACTTTATTACCATTTTCCATGATTAGTACAATTGTTTTAGCTTCAATCTTATCATTTATCATTGAATCTGGTATGAATTTTGTTTCATAAACATTATCAAGAGTGTTAACAATTTGTTTAGAATAATCAGTATATAACATGATTTTCCATCGATACTTTTTAGCAGCATTAATGATTTCTTCAAGCCCAAAGAAGTTTTGACCATATAAAGAAATTAAAACTTTACCATTTGTACTGTTTTCTAAAACATTTCCAACCTTAGCACTTAATTTATGATTTGGAGCTACAAAGCCTTTATAATTGCTGTTATATGATTCAGCAAGTAAACATAACACTGGCATTTTAGCAAGTTCATATATTTTACTTAAATCAGTGCTATAAGCATTACCAGCACTATAATTAGTAGTTGAACTAAAATCAAAGATAAAATCACCACTATAAACAATAAGTCCATCTCTAGTTTCTAAAGCATAACCGACAGCATCACCTGAACCATGAGTTACTGCAAAAGTATGAATTTTATATTCTTCATTTTCAGTTGTGATTATAATATCATCATTACGTTTGATATATGGTAAAACATTATCGGTATATAATTGATTATTAAAATTGATTTTTGAAACATTTTTATTAAACTTTTTAGCTGTTTCTTTGATTATTTCAACGGCTAGTTTAGTAGCAAATACTGGTGCTTTTATAAGAACTCCTTGATTATTATTATCATATGTTGAAATCTTTGAATAATCTTCATCTACATCATCATTATTATCAATTATAGATTCGCTATATTTATTATCATAAATGTATGGAATTGCTCCCATATTTTCATCATGAGCGTGGGAAATAAAAAATCCTTTGATTTGATCACGATGAGCAAATAAATAATTGATTCCAGGTAAGATTGAATCAACACCTAGTAGTGTTTCTTCAGGATATCTAAGGCCGGCATCAAAAACAAATAAATCACCATTAACATCAACGACATAACAGTTTTTACCGTTTTCATCAAGACCGCCCAGAGCAAATATTTTAATTGTATAATCACCTATTTTTTTCATGATTTATAAACCTCCGACTTACTAAATTTTTATAATTTGTTTGGCCATAATTATTATACATAATAAGATAGTTAAAAACAAGAAAAAAAGTTCTTAAAAAAGAACTTTAAATCGACATATTTCGACCACTATTTAGCGGGTTTTGATTCATCTAATAAGATATCCATGAAATGGAAAAATGGAGTATATTCTTTACGTAATTCGTTTACATCGTCTTCATTAATTTGCTTTTTAAGTGATGGTTCAAAGGAACCTTTTTGTTCATCAATTGCAAAATATAAACGATTATCTTTTAATAAAACCATCATTCGATGAGCACACATTTTCTTAACTGTTTTAAGATTTTCAATTATTAGTTTAACAAAAGAAGATATATCGTTTTCAGGTTGTGTCGAAAATAATTCAAAATATTCATCGAAATTATCATTATTAGTTTTAATTAGATATTGATAAGGAGTATCTTTTAAACGATTTAATTGACTATCGCCATGACGTTTACGTTCAAGCAATAAAATACTAGCAGTTTCATCAGTTTCGACAGGAATTGACATTAATTTTCCACAAAAACTATAGTCTTTAACATAGATATTTCTAGATTTAACTTCATCAAAAGAAATAACAGTTCCTAGTTCAAAATTAATACCACGATAATTAGCTAGAAAATAATAATCACTAACATAATCTTTACCTAAAGGAATGATTGGATTATTTTTGATAAATTCTTTATCAAAACGAGTTTTTTCAAATTCTACTACATCAACATAGGATTTTAATGTTTCTTCAATGATAACTTTTTTATATTTTTTCATTAATGGATAGACACAGACATTAGCAAAAACAGCAAGTAAAATAAATGCTAAAATAAAACCTATTCCACCAATTAACCAACCAAAAAAGATTGAAGGTAAAATACCAGCGCCAATAATGATAATGCTACAAATTAAAGAAAAGGCAATTATTTTTCTTCTAGTAGAGGCAAAACGTTTAAAATCCATTAAAAACCCTCCCTTATAATAAACAAGTTTATTATAATTTCAATCCAAAATATTGTCAATTAATTGCTTGAAAGGTGTTGAAATTGGAACAAGTGGGAGTCTTAATTGATTCAAAATAAGTTTATGTTTGTATAGAATATATTTTATAGGTGCTGGACTTGATTCAATAAAGATTAATTCAGCAAGAGTTTGAAGATATTCATATAAAGAAAGATTTTCAAAATTATGATTGAAATAATCATCAATTAATTCATAAACTTCATTACCATAGGCATTAGTCAAAACTGAAATTATACCATCACCATTATTTTTAAACACATCTAAGATATAACGATCTTCACCACCATAAACTAATAGATTAGGTAATTGTTTTTTGATTGAAGAAATGTATTGAATGTTAGAACTAGCATGTTTTAAACCTATAATGTTATTACAATCATTATAAAGTCTTATTAAAGTTGGAATATTTATTTCAACACCACAACGAGCTAAAACGTTATATAAAATAATTGGTTTTTTGCTGATTTCATCGATAGATTTAAAATGCATGTAGAGTCCTTCTTGAGATGGTTTATTATAATAAGGACAGGTTATTAAATAAGCATCAACATCACTATCATTTAAAACTTTTATTTGTTTTATTGTTTCAGCTGTGTTATTTGTTCCGATTCCGGCGATAATTTTAGTGTTTTTATTAACTATTTTTTTAGCAAAATTAAATAACGATAATTTTTCTTTAAATGATAAGGTTGAAGCTTCACCTGTTGTACCACATACTACAAAAGAATCAGTATGTTCTTGTTCTAGTTTTTTTAATAATGTGGCAAATGCTCGATAATCAATATTTTTATTTTCATCAAAAGGAGTTACAATAGCCGTTATAATTTTTCCAAACATTTTATTCTCCTTTCAAATATTCTCTTAGAGATTTTTTAAAACTTGAGGCAATATTTTGAGCCATTAATGAACTATATTTGTTAAATACCAGTTGAAATGGATAGATTATTTTAGCATTTTTATTATCCATTAAGGCTTCGTTACAATCTATGAAATAAATATTCTCTTTATCCTTTCTTTTATAATATTTAAGATAAAATTCATCAAAGATAAAGACCTCATCAAATTGAATTGGAGTATTATTGATTTCTTCTTTTAATAATATGCCATAACCTTCTTCTTTAGCATCGAGTAATGATTGTAAATGAATATCACTTACAATAACAATCATGCGATTATTAGATAATGTTTCAGCAAGAACATTTGCATAATCGTTATAGCCAAGGATTAAGGCTTTTTGTTGATAACATAGTTTATTATTTTCTTGAATACAGTTAGTAAGTATTTGTTCACTTAAAGCTATTTTACTTGTGATATAAAAAGGAGAGATATCAGTTAAATTAATAGCGATTAAATCGTATTTATCTTGATAATATTCAAACAAATCATTTTTATGAAGATAAAAAAAGATAGTATTTTTATGATTTTTAAAGATGTTTTCATCATAACTTGCTTTGCCATCTAAAAGTTCTAGTTTTTTATTAGGTTTTGGCATTTCAAGAAGAATCATACAATCAACATAATGATGCTCAAAGATTAAGTCACATGTTGTTATTTTATCAACATCTAAATCTTTACCGTATTGATTGTTTTCGATTTTTAAATCACAAAAATCTTTTAATTGAAAACAAAGATCTTTTAAAATTATTGAATTTCCTAGAATATAGACTTTCATAACAAATCCTTCTTTCGGTCTATACTATGCAAATTATTTTAAAAGCGTTAAAAAAAGAAGAAATTAAATTCTTCTAATTGATATGATATTTATTCTTACTAATTTCTAATAACTGTATCATTTTATTAGAACTATTAGTATCAAAAGAATTATTAATTAAATCGATAATCTTTTGATAATTAATTGGATTTTCAAAAATCATTAAATAATGTGCTTTAATAAATAAAACGGCATTACAAGCTTCTTCATCATTTAAAATAATTCCATTATTTAATGCATATTTTTTTATTAATTCAGGAGTTAAAAGTCTTAAATAATTTTCAATCATTTGTCTAAACAAAATGCCCACCTCATCTTACTAATATGTCATTATTAAGATTATATGTGGGCATAATATTAAAAATTATTGATTTCCAAAAGAAGTGTATCAATTACTTCTTCATGTTTGATTTCTTTAATTGGCTTACCTTTTTTAAATAAAAGAGCATTTAATTTATTAAAAGCAACACCAATATCAGCATCTTTTGCTTCACCTGGACCATTTACTACACAACCCATAATAGCGACTTTAATAGGTTTATTTATCTTGTATAAATAATCTTCGATAACTTTGATATATTTAATGATATTAGTTTGACATCTACCACAGGTTGGACAACTAATAAGTTTTGGCATTTTAATTAATTCATGAAGAAAAAGAATTTGTTTAGCAACTTTTATTTCATCAATTGGATTACCGCTAATTGAAACTCTAATAGTATCACCAATTCCTAGTTCAAGTAATTTATTTAAAACATAACTTGATTGAATTGAACTTTCTACTAATGGACCAGCTTCAGTAAGACCTAAATGAAGAGGATAAGAAAATAATGTGGCGGCTTTTTTATAAGCTTCAATACAAGTATTAGCATCAGATGACTTTAAAGAAATACAAATATCATAGAAGTCAAATGATTCTATTAATTTGATGGCTTGTTTTAAAGTTTCAATCATTCTATCGACAGAATTTAAATTTGATTCCATCATTTCTTTACTTAAAGAGCCACTATTAATACCAATTCTAATTGGAATATGTTTTGCTTTACAAGCTAAAACAATTTGTTTAATTTCCTCATTGGATGTGATATTTCCAGGGTTGATTCTTATCTTATCAGCCCCATTTTCAATCGCTAAAAGGGCTAATTTATAATTAAAATGGATATCAGCAACTAGAGGAATATGAACTTGTTTTTTAATCTTACTTAAAGACATAGCATCATTTTTATCTAAAATAGCAACTCTAACTAATTTACAGCCATATGATTCTAACAAAAGAATTTGTTTAACAGTACTTTTAACATTACTAGTACGAGTTGTCGTCATTGATTGAATAACGACTTCATTACTATGTCCTAAAGTTATGTTTCCAACTTTTATTTGTCTAGTTTCTAATCGACTAAACATAAAACCACCCTCCATTTATATCTAAGAAAAAGTGCTTCGTTTGAAGCACTTATAGTTATTACTTAATTTTTGGTAAACTAGCAGCTGCAATTGATTGACCAACCCGACGATTCTTTTCATCAGGCATTGTTAAATTGATTTTTGCATATTCAGGGAATTCATTTTTAAGTACTTCACGAGCAGTATTTAAAATAATGTTTCCACCTTTACCACTAGTAACACGACCTAGTAATAATACGTGTTTGATTTCATAAAAGACACTATAATAAGCAATTGCATAACCTAAATAAACGCCGATAGATTCATAGATTTTTAAGGCTCTTGGATCATCTTGTTCACTTAATTTTTGAACAACTTTTAACTTTTCAGCAGGAGATAAAGAACTATCAAGTTCAATACCAGCAGCAGGTGCCAATTTAATAACTGAATCTTGTGAAAAATATTTTACACCACAACCATAATCAAGAGACCATTCATCAACCATTGCATCTGTATTAAAATCAACTGGAACAAAAGCAAGTTCGTTTAACCAACCAGTTAAGTTACCTTTTGAATCAACATAACCAGCAGCTTCACTTGTACCCATAGCAATACCTAAAACGTTAGTATCTTTTAATTCCATAGCTCCAGCTAAGGCTGTAACATCACCATCATTTGCAACTTCTAGTGGAATAGGATGACCAACTTCTTTTTCAAGTTGTTTTGCTATATCAATATACATGTTTTTTACATGTTTTTCGAATAATTCTTTATTAACTTTTACAAATAAAGAAGCAACCATGATTTTATTATCGATATAAACACCGGCTGAACTTACACCAATAGCATCAATTTTATTATCCATCTTTTGAGCGGCAGTTTTCATTGCTGTATAGATTCCATCATAGTGATACATTGGATCTTCTTGAGTCTTAGGAAACCAAACAACTTCTTCACTATAAACAGTTTCACCATTAACAACAGCTGATACTTTGCGATCAGAACCACCAGCATCAAAACCAATACGATTACCTTCTAAATGACCACCAGCAGGAACTGAACTTTCTTTAACTGCAGGAAGTGTTTCAAAAGTGCATTCAACAACTTCAAATGGTTTTTCATAAACACCTGCCATGAAATGGAAATCGAAATCACGAAGTCCTTTATCACGATATGCATCTTTTATTTTGTTAAATAGAGTTTTAGAACCAGCCATGTAGATTTTATAACCACCTACTACCCATAGCATGGATTTAATAAGTCTTTCAACGATAAAGAAGTTTCTTTCATCATCAACTCCATCTTTAAAAACGTCTAAATCAAAACGATAGACATAGCCACTATTTCTTTCAAGACAAATTGCAAGAGGAGTAGCCTTTTTAGATGCTAAAACATCTTGTTTAAACTTTCTTAATTCTAAAACTGCAGGTTTATAATTATTATCTAAAATAGGATTATATTTCATTTTTTTATTTCTCCTTTTCCTACACGCTTATTTTAGCATATACTTTTTAAAATAAAAAGTACTAATCACTAGTAAGATTTCCAGTTTCAAATTGACTATAATATAATTTTTTATAGAAGCCATCTTGATTTAATAGGCTTTCATGAGTGCCAGTTTCAATGATGTTTCCATTATTCATAACTAAAATTAAATCAGCACTTCGAATGGTGGATAGTCGATGAGCAATAACAAAACTAGTACGACCATTTAAGATTTCATCAAATGCTTTATTGATTTTAATTTCAGTTCTAGTATCAATGTTTGATGTAGCTTCATCGAGAATTATAATTTCCGGAAGTAGTAACATAATTCTTGCAATGGTTAATAATTGTTTTTCACCTTGAGAAAGGCCACTATTTTGACTAATAACTGTATCATATCCTTGAGGTAATCTTTTGATAAACGAATGAGCATGAACTTTTTTGCAAGCTTCTATTACTTCTTCTTTTGTAGCATTTGGTTTACTATAGGCTACATTTTCAAAAATTGTTCCTTTAAATAACCAAGTATCTTGTAAAACCATACCAAATGATTTTCTTAAGTCATCTTTTTTAATATCATTGATGTTGATATCGTTTAAATAAATACCACCACTTTTAACATCATAGAATCTCATTAAAAGGTTAATCATTGTAGTTTTACCACAACCGGTAGGGCCAACAATTGCTATTTTTTTGCCCTTTCTAACGACTAAATTGAAGTTTTCAATCAAAGGTTTATCATTATAACTAAAATAAACCTTATCAAAGCAAATTTTGTCGATAGGA
This sequence comes from uncultured Bacilli bacterium, assembly GCA_947627355.1. GTDB lineage: Bacteria > Bacillota_I > Bacilli_A > RFN20 > CAG-631 > Caccosoma. The sequence continues at coordinate 105,317 of CANQVX010000003.1, forward strand.
TGGGATAAATTTTGATTTCCATTATCGATTTCACTATCGATATTTAAAATTTCTTCGATTCTCTTTAAACTTGATAAGGCACTTTGTAATTCTGTAACAACACCAGATATTTCATTAAATGGTTTAGTATATTGGTTAGCATATGTTAGAAATGAAGAAAGACCGCCGATAGTAAGAATTGGAATAAATGATTTTTTATGAATCATTAAGATAGCTCCAACAATGCCAACAGCAGCATAAACAAGATTATTTACAAATCTTGTGCATGGATTAGTTGTTGAAGATGCAAATTGAGCATTTTTACCAACTTCATAAAGATTATGGTTATATTCTTTAAATGTTTTAATGGCATCATCTTCATAACACAAACCTTTTACTTCTTTTTGATTTTCAATTATTTCTAGGACATAAGAACTGATTTCACCTTTGATTTTTGCTTGTTTTTTGAAATAATGATGAGTCTTTTTTGATATAAAAGCGGCAATAAATAAAGATAAAGGAGTAATAATAACAACAACTAAAGCAAGTAAATAATGGACATATAACATTAAACCTAAAGTTATTAAAATAGTTATAAGTCCTTTATAGAATTGCTTAAATCCTTCAAGTAAACCAGTGCTTACTTGTTCAATATCTGATACTTCTCTACTTACTAAATCGCCATGAGGATGACTATCAATATAAGAAATAGAAGCATTTTGTAACTTTTTAAAGACATCATTTCTAAGATTTAAAACTATCTTTTGAGTCATCTTAGAAAAGATAAGTTCATAGAAATAATTAAACAAAGAAGCTAGTACTAATAAGATGGCTATTATAATTAAATAAGTGCCAATTTTGTCGAACAAAACGTTATTTTTACCAATCATTTGATCAATTGCTTTACCAATTAAAATAGGAATATATAAAGTTAAAGCAACTGAAATAAAAACCATTATGAAAGAGAAAATCAATGATAAATAACAAGGCTTTAAATATTTCTTTAAAACTTTTAATGTTTTCATTTGTTTTCCTCCTTTGTTTGTGAATTATAAATTTCTTGATAGATTGGACAATTATTAAGTAACTCAGTATGAGTTCCTATCCCTACAATTGTTCCACTATCAACAACAATAATGCTATTTGCATCTTTAATAGTTGATGCTCTTTGAGAAGAAATTAAAACACTTAAAGGACGTTTTAATTTTTTAATGTTTTGTCTTACTTTTAAGTCGGTTAGATAATCAAGTGCACTTGTTGAATCATCAAGTATTAATAATTCACATGGACTTAATATTGCTCTAGCAATACATAGTCTTTGTCTTTGACCACCTGAAAAGTTTTTACCATCTTCTTCTACTAAATGATCAATTTTATCATCGTATTTATTTACAAAATCACTAGCACAGGCTAAATCTAAAGCATTATAGATATCTTTATCAGTTGCCTCTTTATTTTTCATAGTTAAGTTTGAACGAATTGTACCTTTAAACAAGGTTGATTTTTGAAATACTTGAGAAATATGATTTCTAAGTTCATTTATTGAAATATTTTTGATATTAATTCCATGAAATAATATTTCACCTTTACTTACATCATAAAATCTTTCGAGTAATTGAATGATTGTTGATTTACCAGCCCCTGTACCACCAATTAAACCAACAGTGGAATTATTATCAATGGTAAATGAAATATTAGAGATTGCTTCATTATCACTATTAGGATATTTAAATGAAACGTTTTTGAATTCAAATAGTGGTTTATTTGAATCAAATTCAACTAATTTATTATTTGAATCAACGATACTAGTTTCTAAGGAGAAAAGATTGTTACAGCGATCTAATGATGCTTTTGCTTTAGTAAAGATAACAACTAGATTGCTAACAACAATTAAAGCAAGTAAGATTTGGTTTAAATAATTAACCAAAGCAATGACATTACCTTGAGTTAAACTTCCAACCTTAACTTGGATTCCACCAAAATATAAAACAGCAAGAATGGCAAGATTAATACAAGCAAAAGTTAATGGATTTAACCAAGATGTTATTTTAGCAATTTTTATTGATTCATCATGATAAAACTTACTTTCTTTATTAAATCTATTAATTTCGGTTTCTTGTTTAACAAATGATTTTATTACTCTAGCACCAGTTAAGTTTTCTGATGTAACTTTAGAAATTTCATCTAATTCTTTTTGAACAACAGGATATCTTTTGGCTGATTTTTTCATAATTAACCATAAAATTAACCCAATAATAGGAATCATAATAACAAATATAATGGCAACTTTAACATTAATAATAAAGGCCATTACTAAACTTCCAATTACTAAAAAAGGTGCTCTAATAACAAGTCTTATAAACATGGCAACAGCTGTTTGAAGTTGATCAATATCAGTTGTCATAATTGTTATTAAATTAGCTGAACCAACTTTATCTAATTCTTGAAAAGATAGGTTATTAATATGAGTAAATAATTCATTTCTAAGTAATGTTCCATAGCCTTGCGATGCTCGAGATGCAAAAAATTGACAAGTGAGAGAACTAGCAAGTCCTAATATTCCAAGTCCTAAGATAATAGCACCCATAGTTAAGATATATTTTTCATTGCCGCCAACGATATTTCCATTAGCATCACTAATTAACCCTTTATCGATAACAAGAGCCATTATCATTGGTACAATTAATTCAAAAATAGCTTCAATTAACTTAAAAATAGGTCCTAAAATTAATTGTTTTTTAAATGGTTTCAAGTATTTTAAACATTTTTTCATAACAAACTCACCATTAATATTATAATCAGTTGCAATGTATATTAAAAATATTTATAATATATGTATACTATACATAAAAAATATAGAAAGGATGATTTTATGGATATTCGTGAATTACAATATTTTGTAACTATTGTTCAAGAAGGAAACATCTCAAAAGCCGCTAAAACTTTAAATATTAGTCAACCTCCTTTAAGTCATGCAATTAAACTACTTGAAGAAGAATTAAATACCAAGTTATTTATACGAGGGTCTAGAAACATAACATTAACCGAAACAGGAAAAGTATTATATTCAAAAGCATTAAATTTAATTGAACTGCATAAACAAAGCATTAAAGAAATAAACGACATCGAAAAAAATGTTAGAGGAAATATTGCTTTTGGTTGTATTTCTTCTGCTCATATGTTTTTACTTGAAAAGGGAGTGCTACCTTTTTATTTAAAAAATCCACAAGTGAGTTATGAACTATATGAAAAAAATACTTATGAATTAATTGAATTAATAAATGCTAATCTAATTGATTTTGCATTAGTAAGAAATCCGTTTCTATCGACAGATTTAATTGTTGAAAAATTACAAGATGAAAAACTTGTTGCGGTTTATAATCAAAAACAATACACCTTTAATAAAGAAAAAATATCATTAAATGATTTAAAAGATAAACCATTAATCTTTTATCGTAGGTTTTATAGTGTTCTAGAATCAATTTTTCAAAAAAAGTTAATTGTTCCTAAAATTGTTTGTAAATGTGATGATGCTCGAAGCGCTATTTTATGGGCATCAAAAAAGATGGGAATTACCATTGTTCCATACTCAGCAACTAAATATATTACCGATAGAAACACTAAATTTATTGAAATCAAAGATTTAGATATCAATTCTGATATGGCAATTATTTATAAAAAGAATCACTATTTATCAAATTCAGCTAAGGCTTTAATTCAAACTATTAAGGACAATTTATAATTTCAATTTTATAGTAAACTATAAATTGAAAAATACCATTTAAAAGCGTATAATTACATCAGCGCTTTAAGAAGGGAGCCATTCATTATGTCTAAAAAAACAACTATTATTTTATCATCATTGCTATTAACTTGTTCTTTATTTACCTTTGTTGGTTGTAGTAAAAAGAATCAAACCAGTCAAGAAGTAAGTTTAGGAATGAGTCAAAATAAAGTATCAAATATCTTAGGAAAAGCTAGTAAAGTTAATGATAATACTTGGTATTATTACGATAGTAAAATTCAAAAGAAAGAAGAAAAATATTATCAACTAGTTTTAGATAGTAAAACTGATGAAGCAAATGAATTATTAGATGAATTAACTAGTTCAACTTATAATTTTACTTTAGTTCGTTTTAATTTAGAAAATAATGTAAATGAAGTTTTTGTCGATAAAAAGCACCATTTTAGTTTAGATAATGATTACTCAACTACAGCAAAAGAATTAAAAGATGTTAAATTATCCACTGAAAAAATTTCTTATTTTATAAATGGATCAAATCAAGAAAAATTGATTATTAATGATTCACTTTCTTCTGCTAGTTACTATGCTACTTTTAAAGATGGTAGTTATATTCGTAAATATGTTGAAAATGCTTCAGTTACTTTTAATGAAAAAGCATTAGTTACTTGGTCTGATTCACTTTCAAGTTATCAAAAAGAATTACAAGCTGATAGTGTTGGTCGTGTTGATGAAAATAGTCGTTTAGTTGAATGGACTCAAAAAGGAAGAGTATATATTCCAACAAATGCTACTGAAATTGTTTCCAATTTGTTTTTAAATCGTAACGATGTTACATCAATAGTTATTCCAACATCAGTTAAAAAGATAAATGAAGATGCTTTTAAAAATTGTAGTAATTTACATGCTGTTTATTTTGAAGGAACATTGAATGATTGGTTAAGTATTCAATTTGCTAATCCAAATGCTAACCCTTTAAATAGTAAAGCAAGTTTGTATTTCAATAATCATTTAGTTGAAGAAGTAACAATTCCATCAACAGTAACTGAATTAAAATATTCATTCAATGGTTGTACTTCATTAACTAAGGTTACCTTAAGCTCAACAATAACTAAAATATATGTCGATACATTTTTAAACTGTAGTAAACTAACTCAAGTAAATTACGCTAAAGAGAATGCCTCTGCTAGTGATTGGAATGCAATTGTTTTTGAAAACAGTTATGCTAATCCATTAAATCAAGGAGCAGATTTATATTTTAATGAAATCTTAGTAACTGAACTTAGTTTTGATGCTAATGTAACTAGTATCAATGCTTATGCTTTTTCAGGTTGTAAATCAATTACTAAAGTAAGTTTTGCTTCAACCAGTACATTAAATGTTATCAAAGTAGGAGCTTTTGAAAATTGTTTTAATCTAGAAGAAATAAAAGTTCCTAATTCAATTACTAAAATTGAATCATATGCGTTTTTAAATTGTAATAAATTGGTTTTAAATGAATATGATAATGCTTTATATCTAGGAAATGATACCAATCAATATCTAGCTTTAGTAAAAGCCAAAAATAATAATGTTAGTGAAGTTACTATTAGCGCTAATACTATTATGATTTTAGACAATGCTTTTAAAAATTGTAATCAATTAACTGCTATTCAAATTCCAGAAAAGATTAAATCAATTGGTAGTTTTGCTTTTTCTAATTGTTTGAAACTAAGTGAAGTTACAATTGCTAGTAACACTACCTTAAATGAATTAGAAGATGGTACTTTCTATAATTGTAGTGCTTTAAAAAATATTGCATTACCAAATCAAATTGTTACTTTAGGTGATAGTGTGTTTGCTTATTGTAGCCAACTTGAAACCATTCAAGTATCAAATCAATTAGTATCTATTGGCAATAATTGTTTTACTTGGTGTAGCAGTTTACAATCTATAACAATTCCTGTAACTACTACAATTATTAAAAGTTATGCTTTTTATAAATGCTCAAGTTTAACAATCAATTGTGAAACAACAAGTGCTTTATCAACTTGGGATAATGATTGGAATGTTAGTGATTGTCCTGTAAATTATAAAACGGTATAAATAAAACAAATTTGAAATAAAAAGGCTCTAAGTTTGAGATTTGTAACTTAGAGCCTTTGCTTTTTTATTCGGCTTTATTTTTATTAACGATTTTTATTATTTGCATGATTGAAGGAGCAAGTATTGCACTTAAAGCAAATTCAATAACAAAATTCCAACCAATCATCGCAAGGAAAATGAAACTATAAACATTACTTCCACCAGCCCATTCTCTAGCAAGTTTTGCAAAGATTGTCATTGTAGCTAGAGCAAATAAACCAGAATTGATAATTGGAATCACTAATGATGCTACAACACAAGCAAGGGTAAAATTAATTTTGTTTAATCCTTTAAAAATCCAACCTGCTGCAAAGCCAGCAAGACCAGTTTTTAAAATACAAACTAACACTGTAGCAAAAGCATTAAAACTTAAATAGGCTGTAGTTCCTGGACCAGTTAAAACAATAACTCCTAGAATTGCTCCAAGAAAAAATCCACTTGTTGGTCCAAATATAATTGCGCCAACAGCTACCGGTACAAGCGCTAATGTAATACTGTTTACAAAGACCACATAATTTGAAATTAACTGCAAAACAACAACGATGGCGGCTAGCATTGCAGTTCCTACTAACCGTTGAATAACAACTCGATTTTTCATATTTGTTTTCCTTTCTTTTTAGGCCATAAAAGGTCCCTTAAGATTTCCGCTTTTTATTATAGAAAAAAGTCTTAAAAAAATCAATTAATAATGAATTTTATCCATTACTTGTTTTATAACATCGCCATCTATTTTTAATATTTTTCGATCATAAGTAAGAAGACCATTTATTTCTTCTTCGATATCACTTAGTTGAGTATAAATACAAGCACATAAACCTTTGTCAATTAAAGGTATTATTTGCTTTTCATATAAGTCAACAAATGCTTTTTGATAACTTTCTTTTGTTTCAAAAAAGCGATAACCATATTCTTTATTAGGACTATAAACATGATTTTTAACTTGATAAACATAGCCACCAAATTCACTTAAAGTAGTAGCTCTTTTATCTTTGGTTAGTTCTAAATCTTTACCATAAATATGTAAACTATTTACATCACTATAACCATAATCGTACCAACCACTAGTAGTATCTACAAGTCTTGTAGGATCATATTCTTTTACCATTTGATATAATTCTTTACTATTAAATTGGCCCCAACCTTCATTAAAAATAGTCCATAAGATAATGGATGGGAAACAATTAAGTAAATCAATGGTTTGTTTAGTATGTTCTATAAATACTTTTCTAGCCTTGGGGTTTTTATGATTGTTTCTATCTTGATTATCATCAACATTAAAAGAAATAGTGTTATTGTTTACCATATCTTGCCAAACAAGAATGCCTTCTCTATCACATAGAAAATAAAATATTCTTGGTTCAATTTTGATATGTTTTCTAATCGTATTAAATCCTAAACTTTTAATAATATTGATGTCATTTTTGTAGCCTTTAATGGTGGCGGGTGTATATAAACCATCACTATAATAACCTTGATCTAAAACTCCATTGTTAAAAATAGGCTTGTCGTTTAAAAAGATTCTAGGATAGCCCTTATAATTTTGAATGCTTACTTTACGAAAAGCAAAATAAGAAAAAATGCGGTCATTATTAGCAATTATTTCAATATAATAATGTTTTGGATTATCGACATCCCAACAAACGATTTCATCAAAAGATAATTTAATTTTATTAGTGTTGATAGTTTCATTAAAATCAAAATCAAGGCAAGAATCATGACTGATTTTTATTTGAAATGTATCACAAGTACTATCAATATTTATCTCAACAGTCTTAGTATCATAATCAGCATTTATTTTAACTGATTTTATATAATCTTTTGGCACTGATTCTAGCCATACTGTTTGCCAGATACCACTACAAGGAGTATAAAAAGCATTAGCAGGATGACGAGATTGTTTTCCATATGGATAAATAATAGAAATAGGATTTTTACAAACCACTATTAATTCATTTATGGTTTTTAAATAATCTGTAACATCAGCTTCAAAAGGAAGATATGCTCCATCATGAGTGCATACTAAATGGTTGTTGAAATAAACTTTGCATGATTGGCTAACAGCTTCAAAGTGTAAGATAACCTTATCTTTTTTAAAACCTTTTGGTAAAGAAAAAGATTTATGATAAATCAAATAATCATTGTTTTTAAGTTTTTTATTAACATTTGATAAGATTGATTCAACACAAAAAGGAACACAAATAGTACCTTGATATAAAACATTATCGATACAATCTGATTTAGAAATTGAATATTGCCAGAAACCATTCAAAGAAAAATATGAATTTCTTAACAATTGAGGTCTAGGATATTCATTCCAAGGTAAATTGAAATTACAGTTATCATAATATGGTGTTTTTAAATTAATTGTTTTCATATTAAGTCCTTACTTTGTTAAATAATTCATTAATTCATCTAAATTATCAAAAACCATGGCCTTAGTTTTTAGTAATCTATCTTTACTAAAATGACCATAACTCATTAAAGCACAATCGGCATTTAAAGCATTAGCTACTTCAAAGTCATGAGTAGAATCACCAACACATAAGATTTTTTTGTTTTCTAAATGATTATCTTTTAACCAGTTTTTAGCAATATTTAATTTACTTTTAGCAAAAATATTATTTAAACCTAAGATGAAATCAAAATAAGTATCAATTTTAAAATATTTTAATTGACGATTTAGATTATCAACTTGACTAGCAGAAAGACATACTTGTAAAACATTGTTTTCTTTAATTGTTTTTAAAGTTTCAACCATCTTAGGATATAAATCACATTTAAGTGATTCATCTTGATAAAGTTCCATGAAACGTTTTGATAAATTTTCATAATTAGAGACATCAAATCCCATATCACGATAATATTCCTTGACTGGAAAATAAAATTCATCGCGATATTTTTTTAAACTTGCTGGTGGCAAATTATTTTCTTTTAATAGTTGCTCTAAAATTTCATAACAGAGATTTACATCATCTATTATTGTGCCATTAAAATCCCAAATGATAATGTCATATTTCATTGATAAAACTCCCTTTTAAAATTTATTTTCATTATAAACAAAAATACAGAAAAAGACAAAAAATAAAAATTTTTAAAAAAAGTATTGAAATTATAATATTGATGTGGTTTAATATAATTACCAAGTGGAAGAAAATGGTTGAAAATGGTAGAAAAGGGAGTAAAAAGATATGGGCGCTATTCAATTTAGAGGTCGATTCGAACATTCTTTAGATGAAAAAGGCCGTATTATACTTCCAAGTACTTTTAGACAAAAACTTGGCGAAAACGCCGTTATGAGCGTTGGTCTAGATGAAAGTACAATTACTATCTATCCAGAAGAAGAATGGAACAGGTTACAAGATTCTTTATCTGAAACGACACTACCCGATCCAGTCCTTCGCGATATTCAAATCGTATTAAATACGAATGCGGTGGATGTGGAAATTGATAAACAAGGAAGAGTAAAGATTCCTGACTACTTACTAAGTGTTGCAAAGATTACAAAGAATGTTTGTATCGTGGGAAATGCTTCCAAGATAGAAATCCGTGATCTTAATACTTGGAACCAAAAAATAGGAAATGCTTTGAAGGTTTACAATAAAAATATTGATAACCTCACGAAACGAAATCAAAAGAAGGAGTAATACAAGATGGAATTTGAACACATTTCCGTGATGCGACACGAAAGTATCGAATTCTTGAATGTAAAACCCGACGGAATTTATGTTGACGGCACACTCGGAGCCGGAGGTCATAGCAGTGTCATTTTGAATAGCTTAAGAAATGGTCACTTATATGCCTTTGATAAAGATAGTGAAGCAATCGAAACTGCCGACAAATTATTAAAATCCATTTCGAATCATTACACGTTAATTCATCAAGATAATCGCAAAATTCGAGAAGAATTAGCGCGTTATGGTGTTAGTAAGGTTGATGGTATTTTATTAGACCTAGGAGTGTCATCCTATCAATTTGATAATTCTAAAAGAGGCTTTTCCTACCGCACAAATGCTCGTTTAGACATGCGTATGGACCAAGAAAGTAGTTTAGATGCTTATCAAGTAGTTAACACCTATTCATATGAAAAATTGAGCAAAATTCTATATGAATATGGTGAAGAACCTTATGCTCGTCTAATTGCTAAAAAAATTTGTGAAAAGCGACAAATTAAACCAATTGAGACGACATTTGAATTGGTAGATGTAATCAAAGAAGCTCTACCATTTAAGCAAAAAGCTAAAAAAGGACATCCAGCTAAACAAACATTTCAAGCGATTAGGATTGAAGTCAATCAAGAATTAGAAAGTTTAAAATGTATTTTAAAAGATGGGTTAGAGATGTTAAACCCAAATGGTAGATTTGTAGTTATTACATTCCATTCGTTAGAGGATAGAATTGTAAAATTAGCTTTTAATGAAGTAGTTAATGGCAAAAAAAGCATTAAAGGACTAGTTGATCTCAACCAAGGAACCAAAAAGTATCGACTAATTCTTAAAAAGCCATTAATTCCAACAGAAGAAGAAATTGCTACAAATCCCCGTGCACATAGTGCAAAATTAAGAGTTATTGAAAAGATTTAGGAAAGGTGGTGTACAAGATGAGATATGTAAATTTAAAAAAGCAAAGAACTTCTAAATTAGAAAATAATTCTAAAAAATTTGCCATAATTGGAGTTGCTGTTATGCTATTTACTGCTATTCTTGTATTACCAGCAACCCGCCAATTAGAAGCTTCAAATTATAAGGAACAAGAAAGCAACTTGTTACTTGAAAACAACGTGATCACAAACGATGGCGAAGTTGACTTTTTTGAATCATTACAAAAGTAGTTTTTAATTTTTTAGAATTTATATTCGTTTTTCTTTATTTATTTTATTTTAATTTTTTCTCTTAAAAAGGTGTCTGTAATGGATACCTTTTTTATCTTTTCATTGCAAAATTGTTTTAATAGAGTAAAATAATTGTGGCAGTCTAGTTTAATATTTGTTAAAATATTAAAATAGAAAGGTGGAAGTAGAAAATGGATTTAAATAAATATATTGCAACTATTAAAGATTTTCCAAAAGAAGGAATCTTGTTTAGAGATATGACACCATTACTTCAAGATGGAAAAGCTTTTCGTTATACAATTGATAAACTTGCTGAATTTGCAAGTTCAGTTGGGGCTGATGTAATTGTTGGTCCTGAAGCTCGAGGCTTTATTTTTGGAACGCCGGTAGCTAGTAAATTAAATATTGGCTTTGTTCCAGTACGTAAACCTAACAAATTACCAAGAGAAACAATATCTTATGAATATGCTTTAGAATATGGTACAAATACACTACATATGCATAAAGATGCGATAAAAAAAAGACAAAAAGTAGTTATTATTGATGACTTACTTGCAACTGGCGGTACAATTGAAGCTGCCATTCATTTAATTGAAGCCTTAGGTGGCATCGTTGTAGGTTGTGCTTTTTTAATTTGCCTTGATGAACTTCACGGTGAAGAAAGATTAAAAAAATATAAGACCTTAAGTTTATTACATTATTAATTTAATTGAAAGAAAAGGATAAAATGGAATATCACACTAGTAAAACATTTCAAGACGTTTTGTTGTTAATGAAAACATATATTCATAATCAAGAAGATATTGACTTTGTCTTATCTGCTTTTGATTATGCCTCGAAACATCATTTTCAACAATTTAGAAAATCTGGTGAACCTTTTATAAACCATTGCATTGAAGTTACTTATATTCTTGCAACTTATCAAATGTCACCAGTCACTTTAGCAAGTGGCTTACTTCATGATGTTATTGAAGATTGCAATGTTACAATTGCTGAACTAGAAAAAAATTTTGGTAGTGAAGTTGCTAGTATCGTTGATGCTGTTACCAAAATTCATCGTTTACCATCAGTAAATCTAGAAGAAAGCACTGCAGCTACTCATCGTAAGTTAATTCTTGCTATGGCAAAAGATGTAAGAGCAGTCATTGTAAAACTTGCCGATAGACTTCATAATATGCGTACTTTACAATTCCACACTGTTGAAAAACAAAAGATAATTGCTAAAGAAACACTTGAAGTTTATGCCCCTTTAAGTCATCGACTAGGGATGAATGAACTTAAAAATGAACTAGAAAATTTATCCTTTTATTATCTTGATAAAAAAAAATATTTAGAAATTGAAAAATTAATCAAAGAAAAACTTGCCAATAATGAAAATGGTGTTGATGCTTTGATAAAAGATATATCTAAATTATTAGACGAAAAGAAATACAAATACCGCATCTTTGGTCGTACTAAACATATCTATAGTGTTTATAAAAAGATTTATGTTAAAGGTGTTATATTTGAAAGAATTTTTGACTTACAAGCAATAAGAATTATTACTGAAACGAAACTTCAATGCTATGAAATACTTGGCTTAATACATGAAAAATATGTACCAATTCCAGGACGTTTTAAAGACTATATTGCAATGCCTAAACCAAATCTTTATCAATCTTTACATACCACTATTTGTGATAGCAATGGTAATCTATTTGAAATTCAAATTAGAACTAAAGAAATGGATCGCATTGCTGAAAATGGGGTAGCAGCCCATTGGATTTATAAAGAAACATCTAGCAAAGATGTCTCTAAAAAACAAAAATTAACAAGAGAACAATTTGCTTGGTTAAATCAATTAATCAACATGTATGAAGAAAACCCAGATGGCAGTGATGAAGAATACATCAAACAAGTTCAAAAAGATATTTTTGAAGCTAATGTTTATTGTTTAACACCTAAAGGAAAGATTGTTGATTTACCTCAAGGTTCAACTCCAATTGATTTTGCTTATCGCATTCATAGTGAAGTTGGAAATAAAGCCATTGGAGCTTTGGTAAATAAGATGATTGTTCCATTAAATACTGTTTTAAAAACTGGCGATGTTGTTGAAATTAAAACATCTAAAAATCCAATTGGCCCTCGAGCCGATTGGCTAAAGTTTGTTAAAACTAATGGTGCTCGTTCCCAAATAAAAAAAGCACTAGCTAAAAAAGAAGCTCAAGAAAACGATGACATAAATGAAGGATTTTATAAGAAAGGTTTACAATTACTAGAAGACGTTATTGAAGTAAGAAAATTAAACAAAGATGACATTTTAGAATCCTTAGAACAACTTAGTGTTTTAAATTATTTCAATGTTAAAAATGCAAGAGATTTAATTATCGATGTTGGAAGAAAAGCCCTTTCAGCGCAAGTTGTGGTTAATCAATGCAATGATTTAAAACCTAATCTAGTTGTTCAAATCAATCAATTAGTTAAAAAGACTCATGTACCAAATGAATTAAAAAATAGTAAATCTGACATTAAAATCAATGGAATTGAAGGAATTAAGGTTGAACCTGCTAGTTGTTGTAAACCTATTCCTGGTGATTTAATTGTTGGTTATATAACTCGTGGTAATGGTGTTAAAGTTCATCGCAAAAATTGCCCAAATATTATTCATGAAAAGAAAAGATTAGTTGAAACATCATGGGCTGATACTTTAACTCTTACTTATTATCCTGTTGATCTTGAAATACTAGCTAACGATAGAAAAGATTTAATGCTTGATATCTTAAGTCTTATTTCAAGTTCAAAAATTCGTATTGATAATATCAATGCTAAGTCTCACTATGAAAACAAAACAGCAACTATTTCTTGTACAGTTTATGTTTCCGATGTGAATCAATTAGATACTTTAATTTCTAATTTTACAAAGATTACCGGAATTCTTGAAGTTAATCGAGTATTCCATTAAGGAGGTTAAGTTATGGCTAATTATATCCGTTGTCGTGGTACTCTAGATATCTATGATAAACAGGCTTTAATCGTAAATAAAATCATTGAAATTTGTAAAAGAGTTTCTAATCGGTTTGGTTATAATTACATTCAAACACCTGTATTTGAACAAACTGAATTATTTACTAGAAGCAGTGGTGAAACTAGTGATATCGTGACTAAAGAAATGTATACCTTTTTAGATAAAGGTAATCGTAGCATCACTTTACGTCCGGAAGGAACGGCTGGAGTTATTAGAGCAGTTGTGGAAAATAAATTATATGCTAATAGAGATTTACCACTTAAATATTATTATGATGGTTCATTTTTTAGATATGAACGTCCACAAGCTGGTAGATATCGTGAATTTATGCAATTTGGTGTTGAAGTAATTGGTACTTCTTCTATCTTAGATGATGTTGAAACCATTTTATTAATAGCCGATATTTTAAAAGAATTAGATTTAAATGATTACATCATTAAAATTAATAGTTTTGGTAATGAAGAATGTATGCGTAAATTCAGAGACAAAATTAAGAACTATTTGATTTCATTTAAAGATGAATTATGTGATGATTGTAAGAATCGCTTACAAGTAAATCCATTAAGAGTACTTGATTGTAAAGTAGATCACGATTTCTTTTTAAATAAAGATATTCCAACAGCATATTCATGTTTAGATGATAAGTGCAAAGAAGATTTTATAAAAGTTCAAGAATTACTTAAAAACGAAAATATTCCTTTTGTAGTCGATAATCGTTTAGTTAGAGGACTTGATTACTATACAGGCCTTATTTTTGAAGTAGAAATTAAAGATAAAGAAGGTAGACCTTATACTGTTGGTGGTGGAGGTCACTATAGTAATCTTGTTAAACAATTAAGTGGACCTGATTATGCTTGTGTTGGTTTTGGCTTAGGAATTAATCGTTTAAGTCTTTTACTAGAAGAAAAAGAAAATCAAATTATTACTAAAAATAAGTCAATATATATCATGCCTTTATGTGATGATGCATATCTTAAAGCATTAGCAATTGCTAAAATGTTAAGAAATGAAGACAATGTTGTAGTTGTTGAAAATGCTAAAAAGAGTGTTTCATCAATGTTTCGTTATGCTAGCAAAAATGAATTCGATTTTGCTATCGTTCTTGGCGAAGATGAACTAAAACAAGAAAAAGTTAATATCAAAAACTTAAAGACCACAAATCAAGATTTAGTAAGCTATGATAATATTGTAAATACAATAAGGGGGTAGTAGTATGCGTCTTAACCATCGTAGTCATAACAATAATGAACTTAGAATAACTGATGTTGGAAAAACTGTAGAATTAAAAGGTTGGGTTTCTAAAAAAAGAAACCTAGGTTCTTTAGTTTTTATTGATTTACGTGATAAGGAAGGCATAACACAATTAGTATGCAGTGAAAAATTTGCATCAATTACAAGTAAAATTAGAAACGAATATGTGCTTTATGCTAAAGGAAAAGTAATCGAAAGAAGTTCTAAAAATCCAAATATTCCAACTGGTGATATCGAAGTAGAAGTTGAAGATATTCAAATTATTAATACTTCTGAAACTCCACCAATGATTATTGCTGCCGAAACTGATGCTTTAGAAGATACTAGATTAAAATATCGTTATCTTGACTTAAGAAGACCTCAACTTCAACAAGCTTTAAAATTACGTTATGAAGTAACTAAATCAATCAGAGCATATTTTGATTCCTTAGATTTCATTGAAGTTGAAACACCAATAATTGCTAAAACCACTCCAGAAGGAGCTCGTGATTATTTAATTCCTAGTCGTGTTAATAAAGGAAAATTCTATGCTTTACCTCAATCACCACAAATATTTAAACAATTATTAATGATTGCCGGTGTTGAAAGATATTTCCAAATCGCTAGATGCTTTAGAGATGAAGACTTAAGAGCAGATAGACAAATGGAATTTACCCAAGTAGACTTTGAAGTAAGTTTCTTTGAAATAGAAGAATTCTATTCCTTAGTTGAAGGTTTATTTGTAAAAATCATGAAAGATATTAAAAACATCGACTTAAAAGTGCCATTTAAACGTTTAACATGGCATGATGCTATGAATCGTTATGGTAGTGATAAACCTGATTTAAGATTTGATATGCAACTTTTTGATATCAGTGATATCTTAAAAGATACAACAGTTAGTTTCTTACAAAATGAATGCACAAAAGCAATAAAAGTAAGTAATGGCAGTTCAATTTCTAGAAAAGATATTGATACTTATACTGAACTTGTAAAGAAATATAAAGCAAAAGGTTTATGTTTCGTTAGAATGAATAATGGTATTTTAGAAGGTAGCAGTGCTAAATTATTAACAGACCTAGAAAAGAAAAATTTGATTGAAAGATTAGATTTACATGACACAGATTTAGCATTTTTTATCAGTGATAAATGGCTAATTAGTGTTACTTCTATGGGTGCTTTAAGAAACGCTTTAGCCAAAAAATTAGACATTATTAACGAAAACGAGTATAATTTCTTATGGATAGTTGATTTTCCAATGTATGAATATAACGATGATGGCGAATTAAATGCAATGCATCATCCATTTACTTCTTATAAAAAAGAAGATGAAAAATATCTTGAAACAGATCCATTAAAAGTTCGTGCTAATGCCTATGATGTTGTTTTAAATGGCTATGAACTAGGCAGTGGTAGTGTTCGTATTTTTGATCAAGATGAACAACGCAAGGTATTTGAAAAATTAGGATTATCAGATGAAGATATTCGTTATAAGTTTGGTTTCTTTGTCGATGCATTGAAATATGGTACCCCTCCTCATTGTGGAATGGGTTTAGGCCTTGATCGAATTGTTATGATTTTAAATCATAGTCAATCTATTAGAGATGTTATAGCTTTTCCAAAAAATGCCTCAGCTATATGTCCGATGTCTGATGCTCCATCAATCGTTAATCAAAAACAATTGGATGAACTAGGCATTCAAATTAAAAAAGAGGAAGTAAAATGATTGAAATTAAAGAAGTTCATTCTAAAAAAGATCTAAAGACTTTTATTAATTTTCCAGTAAAACTTTATAAGGATTCACCTTATTTCACGCCATTATTAATGATGGATGAAATGAATTGTCTTGACGTTAAAAAGAATCCAGCTAGTACATATTGTAAATTCAAATTATTACTAGCTTATAAAGATGGTAAATTAGTAGGAAGAATTTGTGGCATTATTAATAATTTTGCTAATCAAAAATACAATCAAAAAAGAGTTCGTTTTAATCGTCTTGATATGATTGATGATATTGAAGTAACTAAAGTTTTAATTGGTGCTATTGAAGCCTGGGGTAAAGAAAATGGACTAGAAGAAATCAATGGTCCACTTGGTTATAGTGATCAAGATAAAGAAGGCTTACTTACTAAGGGTTTTGACCAATTAAATATTTTTATTACTTGCTATACTCATGAATATTATGTGAGACATTTAAAAGAACTAGGCTTTGTAGAAGATGCTAAATGGAATGAATACAAAATCTTTATTCCTAAAGAAGTAGATCCTCGTATTGCTAAATTAGCAAAAAGAGTAGAAGAACGTTATAATCTTCATATGGTTCATTTAAAATCAAAAAGACACATTAAAAATTATGTCATGAAAGCTTTATATTTGGTTAATGAATGTTATAAAGATTTATATGGATATGTACCAATTGATGATGATCAAATTCGTCATTTAGCTGCTCAATATGTGCCACTAATCAATCTTGATTATCTTCAATTAGTTGAAACTGAAGATAAAAGGATTGTTGGTTTAGGTTTAATGGTTCCTTCTCCTGCTTTAGCTGTTAAAAAAAGCAAAGGAAGATTATTCCCATTTGGTTGGATTGGCTTTTTTAAAGCGTTAAAGAAATCAAAAGTTTTAGAAATGTTATTAGTTGCTGTTGATCCAGCTTATCAAAATAAAGGCGTTAATGCCATGATAATAACCGAAGCTGTAAATAACGCTATTAAAAATAAGGTTGAATATGCTGAAACTGGTCCTGAATTACAAACAAATGTTCCAGTTCAAAGTTTATGGAAAACATTTGAATCAGAACATCATAAAGAAAGACATTGTTTCTTAAAACCTATAACTAAATAAGAAGTCCTATTTTTGGATTTCTTTTTTTGTTTTTTGCTTTTTTTATGAAACAAAATAGACTATAATAAAAAACGTGGTGAGAAAACATGATTGATAAAAAATTACTAGACCGAATAAATGAACTAGCTCGTAAAGAAAGTTTAACTGAAGAAGAAAAACAAGAACAAAAAGAATTGAGAAATCAATATCTTGCTTTATTTAGAGCGGGTTTTAGGAGTCAACTTGAAAATATTACGGTAATTGATGCTAATGGCAATGATGTTACTCCTGCAAAAATAAAAGAAATGAGGAATAAAAACTAATGGATAATCGCTGTGTCAATACTTTAAGATGTTTAGCAATGGATGTTATCGATAAAGCTAATTCTGGACATCCTGGAATGGCTTTAGGAAGTGCACCTATCTTGCATACAATTTTTACAAGACATTTAATTTCTAGTCCAATTGATTCAAAATGGATTCAAAGAGATCGCTTTGTTTTATCATCTGGTCATGCATCTGCTTTGTATTATAGTTTACTTCATTTATGTGGCTATCATATTTCCTTAGATGATTTAAAGAGCTTCCGTCAATTAAATTCATTAACTCCAGGCCATCCTGAATCACATTTAACTGATGGTGTTGATGTATCAACAGGACCTTTAGGACAAGGAGTTGCTACTGCTGTAGGGCTAGCAATGGCTGAAAGACATTTAGTTGCTACTTATCCTAATTTAGATGTTTTAAGTCACTACACATATGTTTTATGTGGTGATGGTGATTTAGAAGAAGGTGTTGCTCTTGAAGCAATGTCACTTGCAGGTTTATATAAATTAAATAAATTAATCGTTTGTTATGATAATAACGATGTTACTTTAGATGGTCCTTTAGCTCAATCAAATGTCGAAAACATGAAAATGAAAGCTGAAGCTATGAATTGGAATGTTTTAGAAGTTAAAGATGGTAATGATGTTGAAGCTATTGATAAAGCTTTAATAGAAGCTAAAAAAGAACAAGAAAAACCAACCTTAATTATTATTAAAACTGTTATTGGTTATGGTAGTGAACTTCAAGGCACTTGTGCCGTTCATGGAGCTCCACTTAAAAAAGAAAGAACAGCTAAATTAAAAGAATTCTTAAAAATGCCTCAAGAAGAATTCTATATTCCTGATGATGTTAGAAAATTTTATCAAGATAGTTATATTACTCGTGGAAATAAAGCCTATCTTGAATATCAAAATAAAGTCAAAAACTTATCACAAAAGCAACAAAAACAACTACAAATGTTACTTAACGATGAACTAGATGAAGAATTATTTAGAAAAGTAAATGCTTATCCATCTGGTTATAGTAATTCAACTCGTAATGTATCAGGAGAATTACTAAATTATTATTGTGATAACTCATCTTTATTATTTGGTGGTGCTGCCGATGTTGCTAAATCAGTAATGACTGGTTTAAAAAATCAAGAAGACTTCAAAGCAACTAATTATGCCGGTAGAAACATTAATTTTGGTATTCGTGAATTTGCTATGGCATGTATTTGTAATGGTCTTGCAATTCATGGTGGGCTTAAAGCTTATTGTGGCTCATTCATGGTCTTTGTTGATTATTTCAAAGCCGCTATTAGAATGTCATCATTAATGGAACTTCCAGTTATTTATTTGATGTCTCATGATAGTATTGCTGTTGGTGAAGATGGACCAACTCATCAACCAATTGAACAACTAGCAACTTTAAGAGCAATTCCTAATTTAAATACTATTAGAGTTGCTGATGCTAATGAAACAATTGGTGCTTATGAAATAGCCCTTAAATCAAAACATACCCCAACAGCTATTATCTTATCTAGACAAAACTTAACAACACTTCCTAATTCAAGTAGTGAAGATGTTAAATATGGTGCTTATGTAATAGCAAAAGAAGATAAGAGATTAGATGCTATTTTAATTGCTACTGGTAGTGAAGTAGAACTAGCTTATAAAGCAAAACTAGCATTAAAGAGTTATGATATTGATGTAAGAGTTGTTTCAATGCCATCATGGTACTTATTTGAAAAACAATCAGATGAATATAAAGAAAGTGTCTTACCATCTAATTGTAAGAATCGTCTATCAATCGAAATGGCAAGTGAATTTGGTTGGCACAAATATGCAACAAATTGTATGTCAATTAATGAATTTGGTAGAAGTGGAAAAGCAAGCGATGTTATTGAATATTTCAAATTCAATGTCGATACAGTTGTAAATAAAGTAAAAAATATGCTTAAGTAATCTAATATGACAAAATAAGACACCTCAAGCATCTATAATAGACTTGGAGGTGTTTTTTTTATGAAAAAAATATTGTTTTATCAATTACAAAATTCATTCTTAGATTTGTTTTTAAACGAGGCAGATATTATTTCTAATTTGATTAATAATCATGAACTAGAAGTGGCTAGAAAACAATTAAGCTTAATGCTAAAACCACTTGATAATCAACAAATTATCAATTTAATTGTGCATGAGTGTCACGATTTAGAAGAATTAATTGTCAGTGAAAATGTTATTCATTTAAGCATTAAAAATGAATTCTTTGAACAAATAGTAATTTTTGATAATTATATTTCTTATGAATATGATAATGAATATAAGATACTTTATAAAAAAATCAAAAATGTCTTAAAAGATTTTCATGAATGTAATGAAACAATATCAAGAGTGATGGTATAAAAAAACTAAGACTTGCGTCTTAGTTAAGTTTTGTAAATGTTAATGTTGCATTTTTACTAGTTATTGAATCAATTGATATCTTATAACCTATTTCACTATAATCATTAAAGATAGCGGCACCATTTTCAAAGTGACTAAATAATGCAGTGAATAAATTTGGATCAAATACATTACCTTGAGTAAACAAGGTATCATTTGTTGCAACTTCACCATTTTTAAATGTATTTCTGCCAGATGATTCAATTAAATGAATCAATGTATAACCATTAGCAGCATATGATCTTGTGTTTGAAGAAGCAATATCAACTGTATCATAATAACCTAAATTACCGATAGAATCGACATATTCTTGAAATCTATAATCACCATTACTTTGATTATATTTAAATAATCCTAATCTTGAATCAATGTGATAAATTTTAATTCCAGGGATTGTAAACATACCAACTCCATTTGTATATTTCTCGGTCGAATCGAGATAATTTAAACCTGTAGGAGTATAAAACTCGATTAATAAATATTCATCTAAGGCTGAGCCATTCCAATCACTATCACGAAGTAAAATACAATCGCCACTTGATTCAAATGGATTGATTGTTATGGTGGTATTTCCAGTTACTACTTTTGGCATTGTCCAACCAAGTAACATTTTAGAATAAGCATCATGATCACCAATATTATAATCCATCATGGCTAGTCCACCACATGGACCATAGGCATCTTTTTCATCATAAGTATAATAATCATCTAAGCCTAAAATATGTCCTGTTTCGTGAATAAATGTATGAGCATCAGGTACTTGTTGACCATTTTTAATATAACCACCTTCATACATGAAATTAACACTTGCCCAAGCATAAGTATTAGCAATTAAACCAGATTCTTCATTATAATAATCCCAAAAAGTATATGCCCACCATACATCACTGTTTCTGTCAAAATTATGGTCATAAACTAACCAAACGGCATCGACATAATTATCATTATCTAAATCAAAATCACTTAAATTATGATAAGTGTTTTGATACCAACTAACAGCTTGTCTTAAAACATAATATGAAGGATCAGCATAATTATTATTTCTAGCTAAGGCTTCATATTCTTTAACAGTTATATCTAGAGTAAACCAATCACTAACAGTTCCTTTTAGTTTTAATTTACCATAACTTGATTTGTAATAGAAACTACTAACTGATTCCCAACCAGTAACGTTAGGATCTCCAAAAAAGTTTTTAACAATGTCTTCCTTTACTTTATCACAACCACCTTTTAAGTTTTTACAAACTGAATTAGTGGCTTTATCTTTAAATTGAACTGGAATAACTAGAATATTTGTGACACCAACACTATATGGATCATCATATTCAGCAGCATCCCTGAATTCTTTGAAAGTTAATGAAAATTCATCTGGCGTGTAGAAATTTGTGCCACTTTTAGCCGAAGCATCAGAGGAAAAAGTAACACTATTGAAATTAAAAGCATAATTAGCATCAGTTGCTAATTCAACATCATCAGGAATAACGAATGTAGAAGATGTGTCAGTCGCATTACTATTAGATGAATTATTACTAGTATCAGCACTTTCAAATAAATCACAGCCTAATAGAGAAAATGATAAAAGTAAAGGAATTAATAAATTACGTTTATTCATTTAATCCACCTCGAATTCGAAATTATTATAATGCTTTTAAAAAAATAATTCAATTTAATTAATTAAATTGATTAAATAAAATTAGTTGTTTTAGCTGTTGAAATATTGTACAATAAAGACGTCATCGAGGAGGTTTTTAT